>JBKOYI010000168.1:0-10949 GCA_046725335.1 Myxococcota bacterium
AACCACCTCCGCTACACCCGTAGCCCACTGGCGCGCCGGGTGCTGGACCACTGGGCTCCGCTGGTTCCCCAGTTCGTGAAGGTGATGCCCACCGACTACAAGCGGGTACTCCAGGCCCAGCGCGCGGCTCAGCGACCCCAAGCGGCCGCGGCTCGCCCCCGCCTTCGAGCGGTGGAGGGCTGAGCGATGGGAAAGCCAACCGGCTTTCTGGAATGGAATCGCCAGCTGCCGTCCAAGCGTTCCAAGCAGGAACGGCTGGCCGACTCCAGTGAGTTCATCTTGCCGCTGCCCGTCCTCGAGGCGCGGCACCAGGGCGGGCGCTGCATGGATTGCGGCATCCCCTTCTGTCACCAGGGTTGCCCGCTGGGAAACCTCATCCCCGAGTTCAACGACCTGGTCTGGCGCGACCGCTGGGAGGAGGCCTACGCGGTTCTCTCCTCCACCAACGACTTCCCCGAATTCACCGGACGGCTCTGTCCCGCTCCCTGCGAGGCGGCCTGCGTCCTGGCCATCAACACCGGCGCGGTCACCATCGAGCAAATCGAGAAGGAGATCGCCGACCGGGCATTTCGCGAGGGATGGGTCCGCCCCCAGCCCCCCTCGGCGCGAACCGGCAAGTCCGTGGCCGTGGTGGGGAGTGGACCGGCAGGACTGGCAACCGCGGCCGGATTGAACCGAGCCGGCCACCGCGTCACCGTCTACGAGCGCGCGCCCGCTCCAGGCGGGCTGCTCCGCTTCGGCATCCCCGATTTCAAGGTCGAGAAATCGCTGGTGGAGCGGCGGGTGGCGCTGCTCGAGGCCGAGGGGGTGGGCTTCCAGTGCGGCGTGGAGGTGGGCGGCGGCCTCGGTTTCGACCAGCTGCGGGCCAAGTCGGACGCGCTGGTCCTGGCCATCGGGGCTCGACGGCCGAGGGATCTGGCCGTGCCCGGGCGCGAGCTTCAGGGCGTGGTGTGGGCGATGGACTTCCTGGAAGCGCAGAACCGGCACGTGGCCGGAGCGCAGTTGCCGCCCGAGCTGTCAGCGGCCGGCAAACGGGTGGTCATCCTGGGGGGTGGAGACACCGGCTCGGACTGTCTGGGCACGGCCCTGCGCCAGGGAGCAACCGGCGTCGAGCAGATCGAGCTGTTGCCCACACCACCCCCCAGCCGCGCGCCCGGAAATCCCTGGCCGGAGTGGCCCATCATCTTCCGAACTTCCTCCAGCCAGGAGGAGGGCGGGGAGCGAGCCTTCGGGCTTTCCACCACCCGACTGCTCGGAAGCGAGGGCCGGCTGGAGGCGATGGAGCTGCGGCGGGTCCATCTGGCGCCGGACGGCGCCGGACACACCCGGCTCACCGAACTGCCCGGAACGGAGCAGACCCGACCGGTGGACCTGCTGGTCCTGGCCCTGGGATTCGTGGGCCCGGAAACCCTGCCGCTGACGACTCAGCTCGGCCTCGAGCTGGATGCGCGCGGCAACCTCCGCGCCGACGCCCGCTTCCGCACTTCCAGCGAGGGCATCTGGGCGGTCGGCGACGCTCAGCGCGGAGCGAGCCTCATCGTCTGGGCCATCTCCGACGGGCGTGAGGCAGCACGCGATGTGGACGGGGTGCTCACCGGACGGCCGTCCCGATTACCCACCCGGGGCATGCACCTACCGTTCACCGCAACCCGCTGAGCCAGGGGCACGCCGCAACGAGCAAGCCGGCCCGGTGGCCCTGCTCCTCGGCACCATCGGGGGATGTTGTGGCTGCTGCGACGGAACCGGCTCCTCTAGCGGGGGGTGCGGAGCTGCGCGGCGATGTCCCGCGATAGCTGCTCCACCGCCTGGCTCACCGCGGCGGCGACGTCCACCGGTTGCCCCGAGGCGGCCCGTTGTCGCACCGAGGTCCGCTGCGTGTGCTCCGGCGCCTCGGCCCCTCGGGGAAGGATGAACCAGACTGCGTCCAGTGCCACCTCCCCGGCGGTCGTCGCCTCCAGGGCCCGGATGTTCAGCACCACGGTGCGATCCTCCACGCCTGGGGCCGATGCTCCCACCACGTCTGTCGCGGGCAGGAGCGACGCCAGATCCGCGACCAGGGTGTTCCGGAGCAGGACGTCCAGTGGCTCGATCCACCGCTCGAACTCGAGCACATCGACCGTGTTCGCTCCGGTGCGCCGCAGCATCTGCGGCCGTTCCAGCGATTCGGGAAGGGAGACCGGGGCCACCCGGACCGTCCCGGTGGAGGTGCCAGCAGCAGCCTCCGGTCGAGGCAGCGTGGACAGCGTGTAGTACCGGGACGGCGGTGAGCTGCCGATGCAGCAAACTCCGACCATCCCGATGCACAGCACCATCCGGGCCAGCGCGCGCATCAGTGGCCCTCCTGCTTACCGCGCAGCACAGCTTCGGGATGCCGCTCCAGGTAGTCGGTGAGCAGCCGCACCGACCGGGCCGCCTCGCGCAGATCACGCACCGCCTTGGGCAACTCACCCGAGCCGGTGGCAGAACTTCCAAGCATTCCGGACGTCGCCGCGAGCGTGCGGTCCAGCTGGGCCGACGCCGCCTGCAGACTCTGCAAGGTAGGCCCGACATGCTGGCTGGCGTCGCGGGTGAGTGTCTCCAAGTTCTTGACGGTCGCCGCCAGCTCGGGCGAACGGACGATGGCGTTGGCCCCGCTGACCAGACGCTGCGCCTCCGCCAGCAACTGCGCCGCCGAGGTGGTCAGTCCGTCGAGATCCGAGCCGGGGGTCGTGGGCAGCTCCGGGTAGCGGCCGCCCATCTTGAGCTTCGCCGACGGTGCGTTGGGCATGAACTTGAGCGCGACCACGCGCTGCCCGGTGAGCATGCTGACCGTCTTCAATTCCCCCCGGAGGCCATGCTGGACCAACGTGGAGAACTCGGCATCGGTCCGGGCCTGCAGCTCAGTCGGCCCGGGCGGCAAGGCCCCCTCATGCAGGAGGCTCCGTTCCGGTTCGAGGGTGATAACGACCGGCACCCGGACCACGCCGTCCCTACCCTCCAGTCGGACATCGCTGACCTTTCCCACCCGGATGCCGAGGAATTCCACCGGAGAACCGATGTCGAGACCCCGGACCGAGCCACCGAAGTACAAGAGATACGAGACCAACGGCCCGTAGGGGTCGGAATGGGCCGCGTCCTCGTCGCGATAGAGTTTGAACTCGGCACCGTTCGGGCTCGGCGGCGCATCCTCCGACTCCGGACGGGTGTCGAATGCGATGCCCCCGGCGATGATGGCCTGTAGCGACTCGGCGCGCACCTTGAAGCCTTGCCCGCCGGCAGAGATCTCGAAACCGGAGGCATTCCAGAAACGGGTCTCGGGGTGCACCAGGGCATCGTGTGGCCCGCGGATGAAGACGCTGATGGCCACGCTGCGTGCGTCCTTGCTCAAGCTCGCCCCGAGCATCTCGCCGACGGTCACGCCGCGGTAGTTCACCGGCGAACCGCGCATCAGCGACCCGAGGCTCGTGGCGTGCAGAGTGATGGTCTTTCCTTCGCCGGCAGGCGCGGCCACCGGCGGCTCCTCCAGCCCCTGAAAGTGGGTGGTGGGCTTGCCCTGCCCGGGCTCCATCTCGATGAAGGACCCCGAGACGAGCGTGCCCAGGCCGGAGACGCCGCCCGCGCCGAATCGCGCCCGCACCACCCAGAACCGTGTCCCGGTGGTGAGGTGCGGCTCGAGATCCCGCCTCACGCGCGCGTGCACCACGACGTGCAAGAGGTCCCGCCCCAGGTCCAGGGTCTCCACCATGCCCACCTCGACGTTGCGCAACATCACCCGCGTCCGGCCCGCCTCCAACCCCTCGGCGCTCTCGAAAGTGATGGTGATGGCCGCACCCCGGTCGTTTATCGTCCGGAGTCCGAGCCAGACCGCGATGCCCGCCGCCGCCAGGGGGACGAGCCAGATGGGAGCGAAGCGGCGCCGGGTGATTCGCGCCTCAGGTACGTCCGTCACGGTTCTCCCTCCACGGCGTCCCACATGAGACGCGGGTCGAAGACCTCGGCGGCGAACATGGTGATGACCACCACCGCCGCGAAGGCCACGGCGCCTGCCTTCGCCTCCACCCGGGCCAGCACGCCGAACTGCACCAGCGCGACCAGTATGGAGATCATGAACACGTCGATGTTGGACCACCGACCGATGGCGTCCACCCATCGGTAGAGGCGCGTCCGGAAGCCCAGCCCCCATCGCGAGCGCCGGTGAATCGCCAGGAGGAACCAGGTCAGGGAGAACAGCTTGAACACCGGCACGAGGATGCTGGCGAAAAGCACGATCGCCGCCAGCGGCCACAGGCCACGGCGTGCCAGCTCGAGGATCCCGCTGATGATGGTGTCTGAATGGGGGCGTCCCAGTCGGCCCACCGCCATGATGGGGAGCGTGTTGGCAGGCAAATAGAGGGCCGCACCGGCGAGGACCAGCGCGGTCGTCCGCTCCAGGCTCTGGCGCTTGCGGCGGCGCACCACGCCCCGGCATCGGGGACAGCGCTGCCCTTCGCGACACTCGGTGACGAGGTCGCAGTGCGCGCAGGGCAGCCAGGCCCGTCCAGGACCCGCGCCTTTCGGCCTGGCGATGGAATCCCAGACGTGCCGCCGGTCGAGCGTCTGGTCCACCAGGAAGGTGAGGAAGGCGAGGGCGGCCACGGCCAGTCCTCCAATCTCCACCCTCACCCGACCCAGGGCATCGAGCCGGGTGTACGCCACATATGCGCCGATGACGTAGACCTCGGTCATCGCCCACGGTCGGAGCCGTTCGGCGATCCGGAACAGGGGCCCGAGCTCCGGTGAGCGCCGCGGACGGCGGATGTGGAAGAGCACCCAGACGACCGCGACCAGCCAGAGCACCGGCACGACGATGGAGAACGCTGCCACCAGCACGCCCAGCGAGGAGAAGTCGTCGCGGATGAGCGCCTGCGGCCCAGTGGCCAGGAAATTCTCACGCGACCGACCGCCCAGTTGCAGCTGGATGATTGGATGGATGTTCGCCAGCAATGCGCAGCACAGGGCCGCCGTCGCCAAGGCGAGCGGCGTGGAGTCGGGGTGCCCGGCAGCGTGCAGAAGAGAACCGCAGCGAGCGCACGTGGCGATGGCCCGCGTGTCCAACTCGGGCAACCGCTGGACGAGGGTGCAGTCGTGGCAGACGATCTCCTCTGGAGACTGCGGCGCTGTGCTCTCGGCCGTGTTCACGCGTTCCCAGAGTGACGTCGACACGCGGCGCTGCCGACCCGGCTGCATGGCCATCCGTCGACAAGCGAACGCCCGCCCGCTGGGTTCATCGCCAGCCGACCTTGCGGGCCCACGCCTCGAACGCACGCTGGTGCGCAGCCCAGTCGGTCGGCGGGACGTCGAGTGGTTCGCGCTGGCCCTCGTTGGCCCGACGCACCGCCTCGGCCAGTGGCGGAAGTCCCAGCGCCGCGCGCCGTGCATCGACCGAGGCCGGATCCTCCACAGGGCCCGCCGAAAGGGTCCCGGTCGGTGTCCAGTCGAGGAGTGTCCCGTACCGAGACGGCCGGCCCTCCAGGTGGCGGATCCGGTCCTCAAGCATGGCCAGCTGAAGCGGTGGCACCTCTCCGCGCTCCGCCGCTCCAGCGAGACAATCGCGGAAGCGACGCTGCAGGCCCGGCGCACCGATGGCGTGGTGGGCGATGCGCCAGGCAGCTGCAGCCCCGTCCTCGCCCGCCAGGGAGCGCCCGGGCCAGCCGTAAACGTCGATCAGCGCCGACAATCGCTCGGCGTTGTGGCGATGCACAGCCTCCATGCGCGGGTGGTAACCCTCGAAGAGCGTACCGTGCGCAGCCAGTTCCGCGCGCACTGCCTGGTCCTGCGCATCGAGGGCCAACAGTTCCAGACGGAGCATTTCCCATGGCTCGGGATGGGCCAGCTTCCAGCGCCGATGGAGCCACAGCCACTGCTCGGGGTGTTGGCGAATGAGTCGCTCCAGCGCGGCGGTCACCTGGGCGGTATGGAGCCAGAGATTCCGCCCCTTGTCACCCGTGTGCGGCACGGGGAAGGGACCGTCGATGTAGAAGCGCAGTCGATCACCCTGGCGAATCGCGACGCACACCAGCGTCGTGGCACCGGTTCGCGCGGCGGCAAGGCTCAGTGCCGGGGTGGTCGCCGCCGGTCGGCCGAAGAAGGGGACGTAGAGGGCGTGCTTTCCGCCGATGGCCTGGTCGATGAGCATGGTCACCACTTCGTTCCGCCGCAGCGCCGCCACGGTTTCACCGAGGGCTCCGCGCGGAGGGATGAGGCCCAGCCCGGAACGCTGGCGTGCCTCGACCAGGCGGGCATTGAGTCCACCGCGCAGCGGCCGCACCACCGCACTGAGCTTCACCCGCTGCGCCATCGAGGCACCCAGCAGCTCCCAGCTTCCGAAGTGGGCAGTGGCGACCAGAAGCCCCCGCCCCGCAGCCAGCGCCCGCTCCACCGGGCCGAAATCGTCCACCTCGATGCGCTGGCGAAGGAGGGCCGGTCCGTCGCCCAGGCTCCGGAGCGAATCCACCACGGTGCGGGCCATGTTGGTGTAGGCCCCGCGGGCAATGGCCCGGCGCTCGGACTCCGGACGGTCGGGGAAGGCGTGGGCCAGGTTGTCGAGGGTGACCCGTCGCCGGATGCCCAGCCTGAAGGCGAGGGCGGCCACTGCGCGCGCCAAGCGGTCCACCGCGCGGGTCGGACGTCCCCGCACCAGCCAGACCAACAGGCCCGCTGCCGCTCGGGAGACGACAGTCGACTGGACAAGCTCCGCCCGGGACACCGCCACCACTGCTAGCACGTCCGCGGCGAACCCCGGGAGATCCGAACCGGTGCGGGAGGAAACGGTCGAGGTGGTGGTGATCGGCGCCGGTGCGGCGGGCCTGGCTGCGGCCGAAGTGCTGGTCCGGGCCAGGCGGAGCGTCCGCATCCTGGAAGCTCGCTCTCGAGTCGGCGGCCGGGTGGACACCCGAATCGACCGGAGCTGGCCGGTGCCACTCGAGCTGGGGGCGGAGTTCGTCCAGGGCCGGGCGCGCTCCCTGCTCGGACGGCTGAGAAAGGCCAGGCTCCACGTCGTCCCCACCGGTCAGCGCCATCTCTGGCTGCACGGGGGCAGACTGGAGGACTCCACCGGACTCTTCTCTCAGGCCCTGGAGCAAGTCGCGGCACTCCACGGAGACCGACCCGTCGACGAGGCCCTGGCAGAGCGACTCCGAGCTGGGGAGATGACGGCGACCGTGTTGCCCCTGGCCCGGAGCTACGTCGAGGGCTACTACGCCGCCGACGCCAGCCGGGCCAGCGCCGAAGCCATCGGCGAACTGGAGCGAGCTTCGCGGGTGTTGCATGGCGATCAGGCGGTGAGGGTGGAGGGCGGATATTCCGGTGCGCTGGAGCACGCGCTGCGCTCGATCCTGGCGGACGAGCCGGACGCGCTGCGACTGTCGACGGTGGTCACCGACCTCCGTTGGTCCGAAGGACGTGTCCTCGTCGGGTCGCGAAAGCCCACTGGACTGCAGTTGCCGCGGGTGCGGGCCCGTGCCGCGGTGGTGACAGTTCCCCTCGGCGTCCTCCGAGCCCCGGCCGGGGCGACCGGGGCGATCCGCTTCACCCCGCGGGTCCCGGCGATGGAACGGGCAGCGGCGCGGCTGCAGCCCGGCCCACTCTTCAAGTTGCTCCTCCGCTTCCGCACTCCGTTCTGGACCGAGGGGACGTCCACCGCGCACCAGACCCGGCTGCGCGGCTTCGGATTCGCCCATCTTCCCGAGGGGTCCATCCGCACCTGGTGGTCCACGGCTCCACTCGACTCGGGCGTCCTCACCGGCTGGGCGGGAGGTCCCGCCGCCCAGGCGCTCTCGGAGTCGTCGGTCGACGAGCGCCGGACCCGGGCCCTGCAGAGCCTGTCGCAACTCTTCGGCGTCGAGCCCAGGGCTCTGGAAGCAATGCTGGAGGCCGAGCTGTGCCATGACTGGCAAGCGGACCCGTTCGCCCGAGGCGGCTATGCCTACACTCCCGTGGGTGGAGTGGGAGCGATGCAGGCCTTCACCGTCCCGGTGGCGAACACGCTCTTTTTCGCCGGCGAGCACACCCACGACGGGGGGCAAGCCGGGACGGTGCATGGTGCACTGGAGACCGGGGAAGGGGCGGCCCGGGCCTGTCTTTTGGCCTTGCGCGGGCGGAAGGCGGCATCATTCTGATGTCCGTGCCACCGACGTTCGTCCGACTGGTTTCCCTCCTCCTGCTTGCTCCGGATGCAGGTCGGCCCTTGCGGCCGGAACCCAGCGCGCCGCCGACGACAGCCCGGGAGACGCCTCGGTCCGGCCAGAGCGACCCTGCGAGTGTCGCTCCGGCTCCGGCCGAGCCGCCTCTGCGCGCCCCGCTGTCTCTGCGATCGGTCTCCGGCACCAATGAATTTCAGGACGTCCAGAGCGGGGCCTCCACCACCGTTGGACGGTCGCCGGCCCCCGCCCCGCCGAGAGAACCGGCCACCCAGACCTCCATCCGTGAGCCTGCCTCAGGTCCCTTGCCCGATGCAGGGCTCGAGGAGGGACGGCTGAGCAGCGGCCGTGGTGACGGCGGGGAACCCTTCGCCAGCCTTCCCCGTCGCGGCCCGGTGGCCGCTCCAGCTGCCGATGCTGGAGATCGCTTCGAGACGCTGGTGGAGCAGTCGCGCGACCAGACCGAGGCGATCCAGGCGCTGGCCGCACAGCAGGCCGCGGCGGAGCAGGCCCGGGCCGCCGAGCAGCAGGCGCGGGCGCAACGGGTGCTGGCCCTGGAGGATGCCCGGGGTTCCATCGCCAGCACGGCGCAGACACTCCAGACCGGGAACTGGGATGTCGAAACCTTGGCCACTACCGGAGCCGCCCTTCGGCGGAGCGCCGATGCCGCGGCCGCGGCGGGAGCCGGAAACGAAGCCGCCCGAACAACCGAGGCCGCGAACCTGCTCGATGCTGCCCAGGCCGCCCTGGCCCAGCGCAATTCCCAGCAGGCCCAGTGGTACCTGGCGCGCGCCTCTCAGCTGATCGGCGAGGCCCAGCAGCCCGGGCGCGAGCGACCCTCTCCTTAGATGTCGGAAAGGAACGTCGTGCCCCGCCGCTCCGACGCAGGGCAGCACGGCACCGGCCGGCATCCGTTGGGCCGACGGGCTACATTGAGGTGATGAACGCGGGGATTCCATTCGCCGGCGCCTCCGAGGCGGCCCCCACCGCGGGCGCCGAGGACATCGTCCAGCTCGACCAGAACCATCCCGGCTTCCGCGATCCGGAGTACCGCGCCCGCCGCAACCACATTGCTCAGCAAGCGCTCCGCTGGCGTCCCGGCGACCCCGTTCCGGACGTCAGCTACACCGACACCGAACAGGGCGTCTGGCGCACCGTGTGGGAGCACCTGGCCCCACTCCACGCCAAGCACGCCTCGACCGAGTACCGCATCTGCTCCGAGCGAGTCACCTTCTCCCGGACTCGGATCCCGCAGCTGCGCGAGGTGAACAAGAAGCTGGAGGGCACCACCGGTTACACCATGGTCCCGGTGGCCGGGCTGGTCACCTCCCGCGCCTTCCTGGGCAACCTCCGGCACGACCAGTTCCTCGCCACCCAGTACATCCGGCACCACACCGTCCCGCTGTACACGCCGGAGCCGGACATCGTGCACGAGCTGGTGGGGCATGCCGCCACCCTGGCCGATCCGGGATTCGCCGAGCTCAACCGCGCCTTCGGCCGCGTCGCCGAACGGGTCAGCGAAGAGGTGCTCAAGCAGATCGAGCGGGTCTACTGGTACACCCTGGAATTCGGAGTGGCCAAGGAGGGCGATCAGCTCAAGGCCTACGGCGCCGGACTGCTCTCCTCCTTCGGGGAGCTGGAGCGCTTCCAGACGCACGCCAAGCTCGTCCCCCTGAACATCGAGCAGATGATCAGCAAGCCCTACGACCCCACCGTCTACCAGGAGGTCCTCTTCGTGGCGCCTTCCTTCCGGGAGGCCGTGCGAACGGTGACCCGCTGGCTGGACAGCGTCTCGAAGTAGTGTAAGCTACCTCTCTTACTAGGTTTTTGGCCGACGGCCGTCTGCGTCGTGAAGATTTCTCCCGGGCTCCGGCCACCTCCATCAGTTTGCATGATGGTTTGGCCGCGTTAGCTTGGAGGGGCACTGGAAATCCTGCCCGTTCCTCAGTAGAGGGCCGCGGCCCGCGAGCCGCCCCCACGGCTCGCACCCCAACACAGTCGCAAGGAAGCAGACCGAAACATCATGGCGTCCAACATCCCCATCGAACGCGTTCGCAACATCGGCATCTCGGCCCACATCGACAGTGGGAAGACGACGCTGACGGAGCGGATCCTCTATTACACCGGCCGCATCCACGAGATTCACGAGGTCCGCGGCAAGGATGGCGTCGGCGCCAAGATGGACTCGATGGACCTGGAGCGCGAGAAGGGCATCACCATCCAGTCCGCGGCCACCTACTGCCTGTGGGGCGACACCAACATCAACATCATCGACACCCCGGGCCACGTCGACTTCACCATCGAGGTGGAGCGAGCCCTGCGGGTGCTCGACGGGGCCATTCTGGTCCTCTGCTCGGTGTCGGGAGTTCAGTCGCAGTCCATCACCGTGGACCGCCAGATGCGTCGCTACCGGGTTCCCCGCATTGCCTTCGTCAACAAGATGGACCGAGCCGGGGCCAACTACGCTCGGGTGGCCAGCCAGCTCAAGGAGAAGCTGAACCACCATCCGGTGATGCTGCAGATCCCCATCGGTGCCGAGGAACGCTTCCAGGGCATCGTCGACCCCATCGCCGGCAAGGCCTACTACTTCGACGGCGAGAACGGGGAGATCGTCCGGGAGGAAGAGATTCCAGAGGAGCTGCGGGAGGCGGCCAAGAAGGCCCGCCACGACATCATCGAGGGCGTGGCCAATGTCGACGACCACCTGGCGGAGCTTTTCATCGGCGACCATGAGGTCAGCAACGAGGAGCTGAAGGCCGCCATTCGCCGCGCCACCCTGGCCCTGAAGATGAC
>JBKOYI010000151.1:0-11871 GCA_046725335.1 Myxococcota bacterium
CGCGAGCTGCAAGTGGGCCAGCGCATCCACATCGGGCCGGCGGTCCTGCGGCTGCGCGTGCCGGGAGCCAGCCCGGTCACCCAACCAGCCCGAAAGCGGGTGAGGGCCGAGTCGTCCGGATCGCATCAGCCAGGCTGGCTCCTAGGCGCCGCGGCGCTCTCGGGGTTCCTCCTGGCAGCGGCGCTGGGGCTGTGGGCGGCCCGCATGCATCCGGACTGGGTGGGCCACCTCTCGGGGCGGATGCCCGCCATCATCCAGCCTCGCTGAATCTCAGCTCGCCCCCTCCCCCTCAGAGACAGGCCGGGAGCGGAGCGCCAGAAGTCCCAGCCCCGCCAGGACGGCATTGAGCGCGGCGAAGCCGAGCAGGAGCAGGCCCACCAGCAGTGCACCGCGATCCTCGCCCGGACGCTCCCCCTCGAGGATGACCCACAACCGTCCTTCCAAGGGACGGAGCCCGGCGATGCGTTTGAGTCGCGGGAAGGCGTCGCGGTAGGCAGGCAGGTCCTCCTCTCGGAGCAGCCGCCCTCGGACACCGAAGGGACGCGGGTCGGGGGGCGGTGCTGACTGCCCGGGGGTCCAGCCCTCGGTGGGTAACACCGGCCGCCGGACGACGAGGGGCGAGTCCTGGAGACCAAGCAGTGTGAACTCGGCTCGCCCCTCTTGGCCGTAAAGCGCCGAGCGGACTGGAGTGCCGTGGACCTGGACGTAGGTGTTGGAGCGGAGTTGCTCCAGCCGGTAGCTGCCCTCGCTGCCCAGGGTCAGCGGTTCGGTCGACGCGAAGTAGTAGGCCACCGCCGGAGCTTGCCGGACCAGCAGGAACAGCGACCCAGCCAGGCACACCAGCGCCACCGGCAGCTGGACTCCGGTGACCCGGCGGCGCGACCTTCGTTCCAGTTCGGCGATGCGGGCCACGCGCGCTTCGGCGGGCGACAGCGGCTCGGGCTCGGGCACGACCCAGACCTCAGGTGATGTTGAAGATCTTCTTGAGGTCCGCCTCGATCTCGTCCTCGGTGCACTCCTTGGCGAGGCTCAGCTCCTTGATCAGAAGCGCGCGGGCGGTGTCCAGCATCTTGCGCTCACCAAAGGAGAGGTCCTTGTCCCCCTTGAGCAGGTACAGATCCCGGAGGACCTCGGCGATTTCGAAGACCGAGCCGGTCTTGATCTTCTCCATGTACTCCCGGTACCGGCGGTTCCAGGTGGTGGAGTCCACCGAGATGTCCTTCTCCCGGAGGATGGCGTAGACCTGCTTCACGTCGTCCTCGCTGATGATCTCCCGAAGGCCGACCGAGCCGACCTTGTTGATGGGGATCATGATCCGCATCCCGTTCTCCAGGATGCGCAGGACGTAGAACGACTGGCGCTGCCCGGCCACCTCGGTGTGCTCGATGCCCATCACCTCGCCCACGCCCTGCCCGGGGTACACCGCCTTGTCGCCCGTCTTGAAACTGGTCTGCACTGGCTTGCTGCCTCCTCGCGGTCCGCTCGCCGCAAAATTCGACGCGCCTACCACGGATTCGATGATCTCACAATCCGGCGCCTTGACGGCCCTTCACGGCCGCGATTAGCGTGGGTCGATTGGCCGTTAGTTTGTTCGGGGGGACGGGGGGATGCGGCATTGGGCTTGGCAGGACCTGCGGGTGCGTCCGCTGCTGTTCCCGGTGCTGGCGCTGGGCGCGGGCGCGGCCATCCCGCCACTGGCCACCCCCGCGGCGTTGCTTGCGGCTTTTGTTTCCGGGGGCCTGGCCGCCTGGGTCTGGTGGCGGGGCGCTGGGCGGGGTGTTCGGCAGGCCCTCCTTCTGGCCTGCCTCGTTGCCGGCGCTTCGCTGGCGGCCCAGGCCGCCCGAGCTTCGGAGTTGCCGGTGGGGCGGCCCACGCTTCTCGAAGGACGGGTCGAGGTGGTCGAGCACGATGCGCATGCGACCCGGGCGGTGCTCCAGGTCGCCACGGCGGACGGTCGGCCGGTCCGGGCCCGAACCCGCCTGTGGTGGAGCGAGCCGGAGCTGAGGCTCTGGGCCGGCCAGCGGATCCGGGTCCAGGCCGAGCTCCGGGAGGATGCCGGTCCGGATTCATGGGGTGAGTTCGATCGCGGGGCGGCAGCCCGGAGTCGGGGACTGCGAACCGCCGGACGCGCGGTGCCAGGATCGTGCATCCCCCTTTCGCCCGCGGCCGGCTGGCGTGTCTGGCTCGAGTCCCACCGACTGGCCTTCGGTGCGGCCACCCGGGCGCAGCTGGCAAACGTCGATGCCGCGGCGCTGCTGGCCGCGCTGGGAGCCGGCCTTCGCTCCGAGCTGGGGCCGGGTTGGGAAGAGCGCTTTGCCCGAAGCGGCCTGGCCCACATCCTGAGCGTCAGCGGGCTCCATGTCGCGGCCCTGGCCCTGGCACTGGCGACCCTGCTCGGAGGGGCGCTGCGGCTCGTCCCCGCTTGCATGCGTCGGCTCGACCCGCGCCGGCCTGCCGCCCTGGCGGCGCTGCCGCTGGTCTGGGGCTACGTCCTCTTCACCGGGCAACAAGCTCCCGCCATCCGCTCGGCCTGGATGCTCACTGCAGTGCTGATGGGCCGGGCGCTGCAGAAGCCGGTGGACGCGCTCAACGCCTTGGCCCTGGCGGCCGGCGTGCTGCTCATCGCCGACCCAGCCTCGGTCCGCGAGCTGTCCCTCCAGCTCAGCTTCACCGCGGTGGCGGCACTGATTCTCCTCTCCCCGAAACTCCGGCGCGCATTACCGGTTCCACCGCCGGATCCGCTTCGCGCGCGGGGGTGGCCTCTGGCCCTCCAGCGCCTCCGGGAGATCGTGCTGGGGACGGTGGCGGCGAGCGCTGCGGTGACCTTGGCCTCCGTTCCACTGGTGGCCGGTGCCTTCCACCGGGTCTCGGTGGCCGGGCTGCTGGCCAATGTCATCGCCTTGCCGCTCTGTGGACTGCTCACGCTCGCCAGCGCCGGTGCGGCCGGTGCGTTTTGCATCCACCCCGTACTGGCCGCCGTTCCCTTGTGGATCGGTGCGCAGCTGGCCGCACTGCTCCTGCGGCTGGTGGCCTTCGGTTCGGCGATCCCCGGGGCGGCCTTTGCTCTGCCGTCGTTTGGGCCGGTGGCCACCCTGGCCTGGTGCGCGGGTCTGCTCGGGCTGGCCCTGGGTTGGAGGTGGATCCCCTGGCTCGCTCCCGCGGCGCTGGCTTCGGTCGTCGCCGGGCCGGCCTTCGCCCCCCGGCCGCCACTGGAAGTGACCTTCCTCCCGGTCGGCCATGGCGATGCCATCCTCGTCTCCTCAGCCGGACGTCACCTCCTGGTCGACGGCGGCGGAGTGCCGGGCGGCGCGGACCCGGGGGCGCGCATCGTCCTCCCCTACCTCCGCGAGCGGGGGGTCCGCCGTCTCGACGCAGTGGCCCTCTCCCATCCCCATCCGGACCACGCGCTGGGGCTGATCACCGTCCTGTCCGAAGTTCCCACCGACGCGCTCTGGCTTCCCGCCGGGATCGGCTCCGGCCCTCTGGTGCGCGCTCTGGTCGCCGCCGCGGGAAGGGCCCCGGTGGAGGAGCTCACCGCGGGGCGGGTGCTGCAGCTGGGAGCATCGACGGTCCGGGTCCTCTCGCCCCCCAGGGGTGTGGCGGAGCTTCGGTCGGTCAATGACCGGAGTCTGGTCCTTCAGGTCGAGTCGCTCGGTCGCTCGGTCTTGCTCCCCGGGGACCTGGAGGCGGCGGGCGAGGCCCAGCTTCCAGCCACCGCGGCCACGGTGGTGAAGGTGCCGCACCACGGCTCTCGGACCTCGAGCACGCCGGACTTCGTCGCCGGCACCCATCCCGCACTGGCGGTGTTCTCCGACGGGAGACACAACCGCTTCGGCCTCCCGGCTCCCGAGGTGGTCGACCGCTGGCGAGCAACTGGGGCCGAGGTGCTCCGGACCGATCTCGACGGGGCCATCCGCTTCGAGGCCGATGCCGCCGGGGTCCGCTGGGAGACCTTCCGTGGGCGGCGGGGCCGCCTCCCCGCCTCGGCTCTTGCCAGCCGCCCCCTCAAGGGCGCAGCGTTACCCCCGATGACGCCCGAGGATTTGGACCTGGCGGCACTCCGCGACGACTTGCACCGCGCCCTCGGACCGGGCGAGCCCATCGGCTACCTGCGTGGAAAGGCGCGGATGCGAGACGTGCTGGTGGATCTGCACGGCTTCAGCCAGCTGGAGGCCGAGTCGGTGGTCGACACGCTGGAGCTCCAAGGCTACCTGCACTTCCTGGGCGACCCTCGGGCCCCGAGCGAGGCCGAGAGCCGCTGGGAGTTTCGCTCCCCCTGATGTTCGCTCACTGGCCATCGAAGACCAGCCAGGCGAAGCGGTCGAGGGCGTGGAAGTCTCCCACGAACAGCGGCGACAGCGCTTGCCCTTGCGCGTTCCGGCGATCGGGAAGGTCGAGCCGGTAGAGGTTGAACCGCCATCGATCGCCCGGCCGGGGGGGCAGGTGCGGCACCGAGGACAGCCGGTCGAAGGGGATGCGCATCTCCACCGTCCAGCCCTGGTCGCGGTCGCTGGGGTCGTCGATGGTCCCGCGGACCTGGACCGCACTCTGCACGCCGGAGCTCCAGGACAGGTCCATCCCCTGGCGGCGGGCGGGGAAGTAGGCGTCGAAGAGGACGTTGTGCGGACTCACCTCGATCTCGTTGTAGGTGCGTCCATCGGCGTCGGCGTCGATGAACACCTCCACCACCTCCTGGGTGTAGAGCGGCTCGTCGGTCTTGGTGAAGGTCCCCCACACGTCGGGGTCTTCGCACTCGAAGGCGAGGTAGAGCGCCTCGTCATCCCAGGCCAGTCGCGCGGTGGTGCGCAGCGCCGGTCGGCTCCCGTCGAGGCTGTCCACCAGGGGGAGGGGAACGGCTTTGGCCCAGATCGGATCGTCGATCTTGCCGTCGATGACCGGCGGGCGAGGGGTCCGCACCGCATGGGCCTCGGGCACCGGCGGAGGGGCGGCGGTGATGACCGGGCCGAGCATCCGTTGCTCACCATCCTGGGCGGAGGAGGCGTCGATGGGGAGGCGCTGGTCGTCCCGCCAGAATCCAAGCAGCACCCGGAGCGCCGGCGCGCCCTGGGGGAGTTGGAGGACCTGGATGTCCTGGACCACCTGCCCTACCGGCCACTGTTCCAGCGGTGTGGGGGGCGGATGGTCGGCGTTGGCCATCATCTGCCCGGTCTGGGCATCGACCAGATGAACGAAGATCTGCCACCCCGGGGGCAAGGCTCGGGTCGCCTGAAAACGGTGGGTCAGCCGGACGACAGTCCCTGACCGCTCCACCCTCGTTCCCAGGTAGCGAATGGCCCCATCGCCCCAGGTTCCGCCGCCGGCTTGGCCTGGCGCCGGGGAGGTCGTCTGCGGGGCCCGAGCGCGCGGACGCGGACCGGCCTGCTCGTCCCGGCAGGCGGAGGCCAGGACGCAGACTGCGAGGAGGAGACGGAGGCGGCGCATGAGGAGGGCTGGACCCTACCCCACGCCAGTTGGGCCGGCCGCCATCCACCCATCGGACGTTGCTGTCCCTTCCCGAGGACTGCAGCTCCTTCGCCGCGGAGGCCGAGGGCCGGCACGCTGCTTGCCCCCGGTCCCCGCCGGGTCGACCGATGCGTTTTCTCTTCGAGGCTGAGCAGACCACCTCAGATCTGGATCTGGGGGCGGGACTGTGGACGGTCGGCGGTGCCCAGGAGGACGGGGTGCGGGTGGCGGGGCTGTCGCCGGGGATGGTCTCGCTGGAGGTCACCGAGACTGCCGTCTGGCTGCGCTGCCAGCGAGAGCTCCGGGTCGGGCGCGGGCCAGTGGCACCGGGCATGCGCCGGCTTCTCCTTCCGGGCGAGGCGGTGGAGCTCGGTCCGGCGATGCTTCTCCGCCGGGCCGCCGAAGGGACGCCAACCACCACCCGGGCGCTTCTGCAGTCCTGGGTCCGGGACGAAGGACCGGGCGCGCGATCGGCTGCGGCCGAGCTGGTCTGCGTCGCTGGACCGGACGCACCGTCGGCCTTCCCTCTGACCGGAGCCCAGATCGAGCTGGGACGACTTCCTGGCTGCGGGGTGCGACTCCGCGACCGGTCCATCTCCCGGCGTCACGCCAGACTGGTGCGCGCGGGGCCTGGGCATCGGCTGGAGGACCTGGGGGGCCCGAACCCAACGCGCAGAAACGGTCGTCGGCTGCGCACCCCCGCAGTGCTCGAGGACGGAGACGTCATCGAGCTCGGGAAGACCTTGCTCCGCTACCTGGCCGCCGAGCCGGACCCAAGGCCATCGGAAGGGTCGCCCCGCTTCCTCCCGTCGGTTCTGAACGCTCGCCGACCAATCGCTCAGGCCCGGCCCCGGCCGTTTGCTCTCTTCTGGGTGGTGGCGCTCGGGGTCCTGTGTGGCGGGATCCTCGGCCGGCTGCTGCTCAGCGCATCGGCGACAGCCCGGCCCGCTCCACCAGCAGCTCCATCAACCGCCGGTGCTGAGCGAAGAAGCTGGTGAAGTGCATTCCCCGTCCGCGCCCCCGCACGGCATAGACGGTGACCGGTCCAGGCAGGATGTCCACCTTCAGGATGTCCCGGAAAGGAAAGTAGTCCGTCCGCATCAAGCCCCGGTAGGTGACCCCTCCGCCGTCGACCACGATGGCGGTGCGGGCATAGTAGGTGAGCGAGACCGCAAAGAAGACGACGAAGAACAGCGCCGAGATGAACGTCTTGGCGGGTACGCCCTCGAACTGCAGCAGGTAGATCAGGACGAACAGCCAGAGCAGCGCGGCAGTACCCATGGCCGCTGCCAGGACCGGCCGCGGCCGGAAGACCTCGGGAGGAGGTGCCGGGCGGGAGTGCATCGCCTTTCTAGGCTAGTGCCTTGGCCCGACCGGCGCCATGCGGCCTTTCCCTACCCGGGGGCGATCCGTTCCACCAAGGTCGTGATTCCCATGCCGTAGCCGATGCAGAGGGTGACCGCGCCCCGCCTCAGCCCTCGCCGCTCCAGGGATCCGAGCAGCGTCGCCAGGAGCATGGCGCCGGTTGCACCCAGGGGATGTCCCAGGGCAATCGCTCCGCCGTTCACGTTGATCCGGTCCAGGGGAATCCCCAGTTCCTGGCCAACGATGATGGGCACGGGCGCGAACGCCTCGTTGATTTCCCACAGGTCCACGTCCTCCACTCGCCATCCAGCGCGCTGGAGCGCCAGCCGGGTGGAGGGAATTGGCCCAGTCAACATGAGCACCGGATCGGAGCCAGCCACGGCGGTGGTGACGATGCGCGCCCGGCCCCGAAGCCCGAGCCGCCGGGCCACCTCGGGCGAGGTGACGACCACCGCCGCCGCACCGTCGACGATTCCCGAGGAGTTGCCGGCATGGATGACGCCGTCCTCCCGGAAGCTGGGTTTGAGCGTGGCCAAGGTCTCGACCGTGGTGCCCGGCCGGATGTGTTCGTCCTCGGAGAAGAGTCGGTCGATGCCCGAGGCATCGCGCACCGGAACCGGAACGATCCCCGGGCGGAAGTAGCCGGCGGCTCGGGCGTTCGCGGCCTTGGCCTGCGAGGCGGCGGAGAACTCGTCGAGCTGTCCCCGGGAGAGCTTCCATTCCCTGGCGATCAATTCCGCCGAGAGCCCCTGCGGAACCAGATCCGGAAAGCGGGCGGCCATGCGCGGCGACGTCGGACCGTCCCCACCGGTCATGTCCGAGGCCATCGGAATCCGGGTCATGGACTCCACCCCGCCGCCGATGCCCAGCTCGATCTGCCCAGAAGTCACCGCATTGGCGATGTCCACCACCGCCTGCAGGCCGCTGCCGCACAAGCGGTTGACGGTCTTGCCCGGGACGGCGATGGGCAGACTGGAAGCGAGGACGGCGGCCCGAGCGACGTCGAACGCTTGCTCGCCGACCTGGGTGACGCAGCCGAGGACCACGTCCTCCACTCGCTCCGGGGCGATGCCAGTCCGGCTCACGGCCGCATCGAGGACGTGCGCGGCGAGATCGGCGGCGTGGATTCCAGCCAGACTACCCTTCCGCTTCCCCCGAGGGGTGCGGATGGCATCGACGATGACGGCTTCGGGCATGAGCAAACCGATGACACCCGGTTGTTGACCCGAATGTCAACGCACCTTCTTCAGGAGGATGACCCAGGTCACGTAGTGAGTGACCAGCAGCAGGGGAACCCAGAACGCCGGGATCCAGTAGGCCGGGCCCATGTAGGGGTAGGCTCCGTGGATGGTTGACAGGGTGATGGCAACGAGGAAGTCCACCGTCCCCTCGACGTTGAAGATCCACACCAACGCTCGGGCGCTCGAGCTGCCGGTCATTAGCGCTGCAAGCGCGACCAGGGCCAGCACGGCGGCAGTGAGGTCACCGAGCGCAGCCGGCCGAGCGAACTCCTCCGGGAGACCGGGGTAGATCGCGCCAGGCGCCAAGAACATCAGCCCGAGGTTCCGCGTTGCGTTCAGCAGAAGAATCGGGACCAGCACTTTCTTCGCCCCGAATTCCTCAAGCCTGGGCAGCACGTAGATCCTGGCCGCCAGCCAGAACACCAGCGTCATGAAGAGGAGATTGACGGTGAGGATGTTCAAGGGGCCGGTCTTCTCACTCCAGCCAGCGGGCCAGTCGTGCCACCATCCGGTTCATCCCCCCCGAGTAAGGCGGTGCCAGGAAACGGGACAGCGGATTTCCTCGCTGGCGCATCACCGCCCGTTCATGGCTGAACGTCCGGAAGCCTGCCCGGCCATGGTAGTTGCCGATGCCGCTCGGCCCGACTCCCCCGAAGGGCAGCCCCGGATTGGCGAAGTGGATCAGCGTGTTGTTGACACACACTCCCCCGGAGGCCGTGCGCTCCAGCGCCGCCTCCACCTGCCGACCCGAGCTGGAGAAGATGTAGAAGGCCAGCGGCGTGGGATGGTCGCGGACGTAGGCGAAGGCGTGCTCCGGCGTCCGGTAGGTCAACACCGGCAACACCGGACCAAAGATTTCCTCTCGAAGGATCCCTGTTTCTTCCGGCACGTCCACCAGCACGGTGGGAGCGATGAAGCGCTCGGCGGGATCGGTGGCGCCGCCCAGGGCCACTTTGGCCCCGCGCTGCACCGCCTCGTCGAGGAGCCCCTTCACCCGGTTGAAAGCCCCTGCCTCGATGAGCCGGGCGAAGTCCCGGTTGCGCGCCCAGCCCTCTTCCGGCCCGTAACTTCGCAACGTCGCCTGGCGGATTGCCTCCACCAACGCCTCCCGCTGCTCGGCCTGGACCAGGACGTAATCGGGGGCGATGCAGGTCTGGCCGGCATTGACGAACTTTCCCCAGGCGATGGCCGCTGCCGCTCTCTCCAGATTGGCGCTGGGATCGACATAGGCCGGTGATTTCCCCCCCAGCTCGAGGGTGACCGAGGCCAGATGCTTGGCCGCCGCGGCCATGATCTTCTGTCCGACCCGGGTGCTCCCGGTGAAGAAGATGTGGTTCCAGGGCAGCTCGAGGAGCGCCTCCGCCAGCGGCGCCTCCCCCTCGACCATCGCCACCTCGTCCTCCGGGAAGGCGTCGGCCAGGACGGCCCGGAGCGCCTGGTTGGTCTGGGGCGCCTTTTCGGACGGTTTGAGGACCACGACGTTGCCCGCCGCGACCGCCTGGAGGACGGGCACCGCGGCCAGATAGAAAGGGTAGTTCCAGGGGGAGAGGATCAGGACCTGCCCCTTGGGCTGGTAGCGAATCTCGCTGACCGTGTCGGCCAGCAGCAGCGTCGAATCCACCGGCTCGGGACGCATCCACTCCCCCAGGTGGACCAGGGTGTGGTTCAGCTCCTCGAGGAAAACGTGGATCTCGGTGAGCTCCGTCTCCGCTGGAGGCTTGGCGAAGTCGCGCTGGATGCCCTCGGCGATGGCTTGCCGGTGCTTCTCCACCGCCGCCTTGAAGCGCCTCAGACGCGCGCGCCGCTCCCCCGTCGTCGAACGGGAGATCTGCCAGCGCTTGCTGCCCTGAAGGTCGAAGAGTCGGCGCAGCTCGGTTCGCGGGTCCTGCCCCGGTTTCACGTCGATGGGCTGTCGCATGGTGACCTCTGAATCAACCGAAGGGGTTCTGGAGAAGGATGGTCTCGCCGCGGTCCGCCCCCACCGAGACGCAGACCACCGGAACGCCGGCCAGCTCCTCGACCCTCCGAACGTAGTTCCGGGCAGCGGCCGGCAACTGGTCGAAACTGCGAACGCCGGCCAGCCGCTCCTCCCAACCAGGCATGGATTCGTAGACCGGCGTGACCTGCTCGAAATCCTCGGCGTCCACCGGCAGCTCGGCCGTCTCTGCGCCGCGCAGGGAGTAGCCCGTGCAGATCTGGAGCCTGGGCAGCCCGGAGAGGACGTCCAGCTTGGTCAAGGCCAGTCCCCACAGCCCGTTGACCCGAGCGGCGTAGCGCAGCACCACGGCGTCCAGCCATCCGCAGCGGCGGGGCCGGCCGGTGACCGAGCCGAACTCGTCGCCCAGGGTTCGCAGGCGATCCCCCACGGCATCCTTCAGCTCGGTGGGGAAAGGCCCACCCCCGACCCGGGTGGTGTAGGCCTTGCTGATGCCGACCACCTTATCGATGGCGGTGGGCCCGAGGCCCGACCCCACTGCCGCGTTCCCGGCCACGCAGTTGCTGCTGGTGACGAAGGGGTACGTTCCGTGGTCGATGTCCAGCAGTGTCCCCTGGGCACCCTCGAAGAGGATGCGGGCCCCGGCCTTTGCCTCACGATGAAGGTAGAGCGAGGCGTCCTGAACGTGCGGACGGAGCCGGGCGCCAAAGCCGGCGTACTCCCCGGCGATGGCCAGCGGATCCAGTGACGGCGCCGGGACGCCCGCGCGATTGGCCAGCGATTTCAACTCGTCCAGCACACCGGGCAGGCGTTCTTCGATCTTGCGCTTCAGTCGCCCCGGCTCCAGGAGGTCTCGGACCCGGATGCCCCGGCGGGCCACCTTGTCCTCGTAGGCCGGGCCGATGCCCCGCCCCGTCGTGCCGATGGGTGAGGCCCCGCGCACCTGTTCCCGCAGCAGGTCCAGCTGTTTGTGCCAGGGAAAGATCACGTGCGCAGACTCGGAGACGACCAGCTGTGAATCGGAACGAATGACGCCGCGGAGGCGCAGGGCATCGATCTCCGCCACCAGGACGGCCGGGTCGAGGACCAGGCCATTGCCGATGACGCAGGTCTTGTCGGAGTGGAGGATGCCGCTGGGGATCAGGGTGAGGATGGTCTTCCGTCCGCCCACCACCAGCGTGTGGCCGGCGTTGTTTCCACCCTGGAAGCGAACGACCACCTGCGCGTGCTCGGTGAGCAGGTCGACGACCTTGCCCTTCCCTTCGTCGCCCCACTGCGCTCCCACCACCACGACATTCGGCATGCCGCCACGGGCCTATAGCCCGCGCTTCCCCAGGTGACAACGGGAGGCAAACCCGCAGCCGAGGGCCTCGCAGCGGGGACGTTCCAGGACCGGTGCCAGTGGCTCCTCCAGCTGAAGCGCACCCCGAGCGGCCTCGGTCAGCTCTGCGCGCGTCAGAGGCGCCTGCGCCAACCAATGGACTCGTTCCAGAGCCCCATCGACCGAGACGACGGCGGCTCGGACCTGGACAGTCGCCGGAGAGACCTCACCGAGCGCTTCCAGCAGCGCGGTGGTGAGGACTGGGTATCCACCCGACCGGGACGGTCCGAAGGCCAGCGCCAGTGCCGCCCTCCCGCGATGGTTGGAGAACAGCAAGTCGTGCCGGCCCTCGAGCGCAACGTTTCCCAAGGTGAGCCGAAAAGGCACCCCGGTTTCCCACTGCCATCCCTCGGCAAAGCCACGCACTGCGCGGCCAAGCCTGCGCAGCGGATCCAGGAGGTCGAGGGCCTCGGCCTCGCCCATGGTGAGACCGAGCCGTGCCAGCGCCGGCTCGACCAGGCTAGGGGGAAGTGCCTCCACCAGCG
>JBKOYI010000136.1:0-9883 GCA_046725335.1 Myxococcota bacterium
CCACGTGGCTGTCGGGCCAGGTCCCGACGCGAAGGTAGGAGCGATTGCTGGCATCTCCCTTCAGCTGGAGAATCGGAGCGCCGTCCTTCGGCCTCCCGGTGGCGCGGGCCACCTCGTCGCGGAGAGACTGCTCGAAGGTCATGAAAGCCGAGAGGGTAGCAGAGCTGGGCTTCGGAGCGCGCAAGTGAGCGTCCGGGAAGCGACTGCCTTGGCTCCGGCCTCGGTCGGCAACGTCGCGGTAGGGTTCGACATCCTCGGCCATACCATCGAGGGCCCGGCCGACCGGGTCACGGTGCGGCGGCTGGACAGCCCCGAGGTGCGCATCCGCAGCATCGGCGGAGTGGTGCGGGATCTTCCCTCCGAGCCGTCGCGCAATACCGCTGGAGCGGGCCTGTTGGCCCTGCGCGAACGGCTCGGGTTGGGGTTCGGATTCGAGCTGTCCCTCGAGAAGGGGATTCCCCTTGGCTCGGGCATGGGGGGGTCGGCGGCCTCCTGTGTGGCGGCGCTGGTGGCGGCCAATGCCTTGCTGGACGCGCCGGTTTCCACGGACGTTCTCTACCGCTGCGCCGTGGTGGGCGAGTCGGTGGCCAGCGGGAGCGAGCACGGGGACAACGTGGGACCGATGCTCCTGGGGGGGCTGGTGCTGGCCACCGCGGAGAGGCTGGTTTCGATTCCGGTGCCTTCCGGGTTGACCTGCGTCCTGGTGCATCCCCAGCAAATTCTGGAAACGCGAACCGCCCGGGCCGCGCTGGAGCGACCCTTCGAGCTGCCGCAGTTCGTGGCCCAGAGCGCGAATCTGGCGTTGGTGCTGAGCGGCTGCTACCGGGGCGACCTCGAGGCCATCCGCGAGGGGCTCAACGACGTGCTGGTCGAGCCGCTGCGGGCGCCCCTGATTCCCGGCTTCTTCGAAGTGAAGCGAGCGGCACTGGAGGCGGGAGCGCTGGGGGCGAGCATCTCCGGCGGCGGTCCGAGCGTCTTTGCCTGGTGCCGGGCCGAAATCGGTCCACTCGTCGCCCAGGCCATGGAGCGGGCGTTCCGCCGAGCCTCCATCGAGTCCGAGGCGTGGATCTCGCCGGTCTCCGGGCCGGCAGCTCGGGTGGTGTCGTGAAGTATGTGAGCACCGGGGGAGGCGTGCCGCCGGTGAGCCTGAGCGAGGCCATCCTCGCCGGGGCGGCGCCGGACGGAGGCCTCTTCGTTCCACAGGGCCTTCCTCGTGGGGAGGTTGGAGCGCCCCCTGCCGGTACTCCGTTGCCCGTCGCGGCACGGGCGGTGCTGTCGCCCTTTGTCGCGGGAGACGCGCTCGAGGGGCATCTGGACGCGCTCTGTCAGGAGGCCTTCAGCTTCCCGGCTCCGCTCCGGCCACTGGGCTCCCCGGACGACCTGCAGCTCGAGCTGTTCCACGGCCCCACCGCAGCGTTCAAGGACTACGGGGCGCGCTTTCTGGCCGCCTGTCTCCGGCGGTTGCACCCGGAGGGGAGCTCGCCGCTGACCATTCTGGTGGCGACCTCGGGCGACACCGGGAGCGCGGTCGCCGCTGCCTTTCACCGCGCCCCTGGCGTGCGCGTCGCCCTTCTCTACCCGGACGGTCGCGTCTCCCCGCGCCAGGCGCACCAGCTGGGATGCTTTGGGGAGAACGTCTCGGCGCTTCGGGTCGCCGGTTCCTTCGACGACTGTCAGGCCATGGTGAAGGCCGCCTTCGCAGACCCCAGCCTGCGCCAGGGCCTTCGTCTCACCTCGGCGAACAGCATCAGCCTGGGCCGGCTTTTGCCGCAGATGGCCTACCATGCCCACGCCGCATGGGGCGCCGGGGCGCCGCTGAACCTGGTCGTGCCGACGGGAAATCTCGGCAACGCGCTGGCGGCGGTGTGGGCGCGCGAGCTGGGCGTGCCGATCGGCGAGATCGTCCTGGCCACCAATGCCAACCGCGTGCTGCCGGACTTCTTCGCCGGTGGCGAGTATGCGCCGCGCCCGAGTGTTGCGACCTTGGCCAACGCCATGGACGTGGGGGCTCCGAGCAATTTCGAGCGGCTGGTCTGGACCTTTCCTGAGCCGAGCGTGCTCCGGCAGCGGCTACGCGCGGTGAGTGTGAGCGATGCCGAAATTCGCGAGACCATTCGCCGGGGCGAACAGGAGCATGACCAGATCTTCTGTCCCCACACGGCAACCGCCGTCCACACATTGGGGAGACTCCGGGCGGAAGGTGTGCGCGGACGCTGGGCGGTCGTGGCCACGGCGCATCCGGCCAAGTTCGAGAGCGTCGTGGAGCCTTTGATTGGCCATCCCGTCCCGGTGCCGCCCCCTCTGACCGCCCTGCTGGAACGCCCTGCCCGGGCCGAGCCACTGGCGGCCGAGCCGGAGGCGCTCCGTCGGTGGCTGCTTCAGGCTGCCGCCGGCTGAGGTCGCGGCGCGGCGGCCGGCCTGGTGGTATGTGCAGGCTCGCCATGAACGTCCATTCGACCGTCCTTTCCGCGATTGGCCATACGCCCCTGATCCGCCTCAACAAGATGGTGGGGCCGAACGACGCCACCGTCTATGCCAAGTGCGAGTGGATGAACCCGGGCGGGTCCATCAAGGACCGGATGGCACTGCACATCATCGAGAAGGCCGAGCGGGAGGGGAAGCTCAAGCCCGGCGGGACCATCGTGGAGAACACCTCGGGCAACACCGGGATGGGGGTGGCCATTGCCGCGGCGGTGAAGGGATACCGCTGCGTCTTCACGATGCCGGACAAGATGTCGGCGGAGAAAATCAACAGGCTGAAGGCGTTCGGCGCCCAGGTGGTGGTCACTCCGACCAACGTCGCGGCCGATTCGCCGCAGAGCTACTACGAGACGGCCAAGCGCATCGCCCGTGAGACACCGGGCAGCTTCTACCTGAACCAGTACCACAACCCCGACAACGGCGAAGCCCACTACCTCCTGACCGCGCCCGAGCTGTGGGAGCAACTGGAGGGAAAGCTGGACGCATTCGTGACTGGGCTTGGAACTGGCGGAACGATGACCGGAGTCGGCAAATTCTTGAAAGAAAAGAATCCTGCCATCCTGAACGTTGGGGTCGATCCGGTGGGGAGCGTGTACCAGGGATATTTTCAGACTGGAAAGCTTCCCGAGCCGCACGTCTACAAGGTGGAGGGCATCGGCGAGGACATGCTGTGCAAGGCGCTGGATTTTTCGGTCATCGACGACATCCGCCAGGTGGACGACCAGCAGTGCTTCAACGCAGCCCGCCGGCTGGCGCGGGAGGAGGGAATCTTCGCCGGTGGCAGCTCGGGCGGAGCGGTGCACGCGGGCCTGGAAGTGGCGCGTGAGCTGGGCAAGGGCAAGGTCGTGGCGGTGGTGCTGACCGACACCGGCAACAGTTACATCAGCAAGTTCTTCAGCGACGAATGGATGAAGGACAACGGCTTCATGGTGGACGAGAAGGCTCCAGGCCGGGTGAACGACCTGATCGCCGGGCGGAAGCAGACGGTTCTCTTCGCGGAGAAGGGCCAGCGCATCGACACCGTGGTGGAGCAGATGCGCAAGTACGGCTACAGCCAGATGCCGGTCAACGACGCCCACGGGTCCACCGTGGGGATGATCCACGAGTATGACTTGCTGAACGCTCTGGTCTCCAAGAAGCAGGGGTTCCACGACGTGATCGACGAGCTGATCGCCCCGCTCCAGGGTGTGGTCAGTCCCGAGGCCAGCCTGACGCGGCTGCGGGAGGTCTTCGCCCAGGACAACGTCGCGGTGGTGAAGGAGCACGAGCGGGTGGTGGGAATCGTCACCAAGATCGACCTCATCGAGCACCTGGCGGGGCGGTTGTGAGCGCCGCGCGGCCAGGGGCCATCTACCGGGTGACCGTCGAGGTCGCACCGGCGGTCGAGGCGGAATGGGCGCGCTGGCAGGCCTCGGGCCACATGCCCGAGGTGGCATCGCAGCCGGGGTTCGTTGGCGCGACGCTGTGGCGTGATTCCGAGTCGGCCCCCGACGGGTGGGTTCGATACGTGGTGCACTACGAGGCGGAAAGCGCCGCGGCCATCGAGGCCTACCGTCGATCTGAGGCGGCGGCGCGGCTACGCGGGGATCACGAGAAGCACTATGGCGCCGTGACACGCATCGTGCGCACCGTGCTCAGCGCGCCAGTCTCAGCGGCGCGGCGGGGCTGAGGGCGGGTTGGCGAGCCACGCGGTGCTGCGGGATTGTGGCCAGGATCAGTGCGGTGGCCGCCAGAAGCCACGAGCAATGTGCAGATACCCGACGCTGCGCGAGTAAGTGAACGCCACGCGTCGACCGTCGGGCGTGAGAACAAGTGCCTCGATGGAGGTCACCCCACTTGGATCCGTCGGACCGACGGTCCGCTCCTCGAGCACCTCTCCTGTGCGCACGTCGACACGAAATAGCTGGAGACGGACGGGCGCGTGGTCTCCACCCTGACTGAGCCAGAGGCTACCGTCGGGCGCCCAGCCACGGGGAAGAGCATCGGCGTGGCCGGATGGAACCGACAGCGTCGCTCCGTCTCTCAACGAGACAATGATGAGCCGCCGGTTCGCGTCGCGTACTGCGAACCAACGGCCGTCCTGGGAGACACAACCTGGCCCCATGAGCGGTGCGTCGCTGACGCGAACCGGCTTGGAGCCGTCGTCTGGCAGCCGGTAGAGACGGACGTCGCTCTCCGGGGGGGTCCGCGCCCCCACGAGCAGCCCCTTTCCGTCTGGCATCCAACGTCCCCCGCCGATTTCCAGACCGTGGGTTGCGATTTGTCTGGGCTGACCCGCCCCCGTCGGAAGCACCGTCAATCTTGTGCGGTCGGTGGACATGACGAGGGCCCAGCGACCATCGGGGGACAGAGCGAGTGGTATTCCCTCCCCCAGCATTTGCGCAGCGGCGCCATCTGTCGTCCGCAGCATCGCGAAGGCAGGTTGGAGCGCCTGACCGGTCGGGGCTGCTCCCCAAACCAGGAAGAGGACCTTTTTCCCGTCGCCCGAGAGGGCCCTGACGACGTTGTAGTCGCTCCAAGAGAGCAGAGTCTGGGAGCTCGCCCCTTCGCCCGCATAGACCAACTCGGAGCGCTCCAACTGATGGATGAGGAGGACCTGTCCGTCCCTGCTGACATCCTCCAGCCGAAGGTTCAAAAAGCCCCGATAAATTTCGCGGGTCTTCCCCTCCAGGTTCACCGCTAACAGGAGATTCCGTGGGCCCGGGCCCCCGGCGAACCAGACCTCGCTGTCATCCGGAGCCCAGGACACTCCCGAAGTCGTGGGCCATCGGCGACTCAGCGTTCGGGTCTGGCCCTCCAAGTCGGTCACAACCACCTCCCCCATGTCGTCCCCAAACAGTGGATGGTGGAGGAAGGCGATCCGGTCTCCTCGAAAAGAGAATCGTGGATGTGAGATCCACCCGTTCGTTCGGAAGAGCACCTTGCCCGGCGGAGATTCGAGGGTGCGGCTTGCTCCGCTCACCACGCTCTCCCGAACCACGGCGAGCTCTCCGGCCGGAGACCAATCCGCATATTCGGTATTCTCGAGCAGCTCTCGGGGGACCCCGCCCACGGAGGGCACGCGCGCCAGCGTGCCCCGGCGGGCGTAATGTATGGAGTTGCGGGGATGGAGGAGAATGGCGAGTTCGCCTGTGCGGGAGGCCCCGAGCAAGCTCACGTCGGGGAGACCCAGGGCCTGCGACGAGATGCTTCCGGGCGGCTGGACGAAGGCTTCCTCAGGACGGTTCTCGAAGGCGGCGCTGAACGCCACTCGCCCATCGGGCAGGAAACGGGCGCTGCCCATGGTCCCCAGGCGAAACGTCACCTGCTCGATGTCGGGGACGGGTTGGGCCGCCGGCGCTCGCCGGTGCCCGAGCGCGAGCCCGACCAGCAGAGCGGCGAGGGCTAGCGCGGCGGCTCCGATGAACCACACCGCCCGACGCGGAAGGGTGCGCGAAGGCCGAGGGACTGGACCCGTGGGCCCGGTTGGGGTCCGGAGCACCCCCAGCTCGAAGGCCAGGTCGCTTGCCGACTGAAGCCGCCGAGCCGGCTCCTTTTCCAGGCAGTGCAGCACGACCTGAGCCACGACCGGCGGCACCTCGGCGGGCAACAGCTCCGGTTCGTCGTGGAGGATGGCGTAGCCGCTTTCGACCACCGTTGCACCCGGAAAGGCGCGCTTCCCGGACAGCATTTCGTAGACCACTGCCCCCAGACTGAAGATGTCGGTCCGTGCGTCGACCGACTCCCCGCGGACCTGCTCGGGCGACATGTACCCCGGCGTCCCCAGCACCGAGCCAGTTCTCGTGGCGCCACCGGTGGGCGTCACCGTGACGTCCATCAGCCCGTGCGGCCCCTTGTCCCGCGCCGCTTCGGCCAGCTTGGCGATGCCGAAGTCGAGCAGCTTCACGTGCCCGTCGGAAGTGACGAAGACGTTGTCCGGCTTCACGTCGCGGTGGACGATTCCTCGCGCATGGGCCGCCGCCAGCCCGTGTGCCAGTTGGGCACCCCACTCGAGCGCCGACTGGAGCGGGATGCGTCCGCGTGAAAGGCGATGCCGAAGTGACTCTCCTTGGAGCAGCTCGGTGATGAAATACGGCGCCCCCTCGTGGAGACCGAGGTCGTGGACGGCGACGAGGTTTGGGTGGTTGAGCGACCCAGCCAGTCGCGCCTCCTGCTCGAAGCGCCGCACCAGCTCTGGGTCACTGGCCAGAGCCTCGTTGACCACCTTGAGGGCGACCTCCCGCCCCAGCCGGGTGTCTCGCGCCCGGTAGACCTCAGCCATGCCCCCGGTGCCGAGGACGGACAGCACCTCGTAGGGGCCCAGCCGCGCTCCGGGAGTCAGGCGCACGCCCGAACTCTACTCCCCGGCGCGAGGGGAAAGGGCGCATCGCCTACCGAGAAGCTCCCTTCTGCGATCAGTGCGGAAGCTCGTTGGGCGGCCGCCAGAGGCCACGAACGATGTAGAGAGACCCGGCGATGTGCAAGTAGTTGAATGCCATGCTCCGACCGTCGGGCGCGAGCGCAGGGCCGGTGATGGCGACCGCCCCACTTGAATCGGTCGGCCCGACGCTGCGCTCCTCGAGCACTCTTCCTGTGAGGACGTCGACCCGAGTTAGCCTTACGCGTGGCGGGATGCGGTCGCCGCCCTGGCCAAGCCAGAGGCTTCCGTCGGGCGCCCAGCCACGGGGAAAAGCATTGAAACCGGCCGGAACCGACAAGGTCGCTCCGTCTCTCAATGAGACAATGATGGGAAGCCCGTGCGAGTCGAGTGCTGCCCCCCAGCGGCCGTCCTGCGAGACCTGAACTAGCCGCCCCACGAGCGGCGCCTCGCTGACGCGAACCGGCTTGGAGCCGTCGCCTGCCAGCCGGTAGAGATGGAGGTCCCTCTCCGGAGAAGTCCGCCCGACGACTAGTACGCCCTTCCCGTCCGGCATCGAACGCGCTGCGAAGATTTCCACGCCGTGAGTTGCGATCGGCCTGGGCTGCCCGGCACCGGTCGGGAGCGCGTTCAATCTTGTGCGGTCGTTGGACATGACGAGGGCCCAGCGACCGTCAGGGGACAGATCGAGTGCGAACCCCTCCCCGAGCGTTTGCGCAGGAGCGCCGTCCGTCGTCCGCAGCATCGCGTAGGCAGGCGAGGAAGTCTCACCGGCCGGGGCCGCCCGGGACACGGAGAACAGGACCTTTTTTCCGTCGCTCGAGAGGGCAGCGAGCTGGTTGTTGTCGCTCCAAGAGAGCAACGTCTGGGAGCTCCCGCCATCGCCCGAATAGACGAGCTCGGCGCGGAACACCTGATTGGTGAGGAGGACCTGTCCATCTTTGCTGACATCCTCGAGCCAAATGGTCGACAAGCTCCGGTAAACCTCTCGGGTCTTCCCCTCCAGGTTCACCGCTAACAGGAGATCCCGAGTGCCTAGCCCTGCGGTGAACCAGACCTCGCTGTCATCCGGAGACCAGGCCACCCCGTAGGTTGTCGGCCATCGGCGACTCAGCGTTCGGGTCTGCCCTTTCAAGTCGACCACGACCACCTCCCCCATGTCGTCCGCAAACACTGGATGGTGGAGGAAGGCGATCCGGTCTCCTCGAAAAGAGAATCGGGGGTGCGAGATCGACCCGTTCGTTCGGAACAGCACCTTGCCCGGCGGAGATTCGAGGGTGCGTCCTGCTCCGCCGCCCCCAACTGCTGCGAGCTCTCCGGCCGGAGACCAGTCCGCCCACTCCGTATTCTCGAGCAGCTCCCGGGGAGGCCCGCCCACCGAAGGCACCTGTGCCAACGTGCCAAGGCGGGCGTAGAGCACGCTGAAGAAGGGATGGAGGAGAATGGCGAGCTCGCCTGTGCGGGAGGCCCCGAGCAAGCTCACATCCGGGAGACCCAGCGCCTGCGCCGAGAAGCTTCCTGGTGGCCGGACGAAGACTTCCTCGGGACGTTTCTCGAACGCCGCGCTGAACGCCACTCGGCCATCGGGGAGGAACCGCGCGCCGCTGATGAATCCCGAGCGAAAGGTCACCTGCTCGATGTCGGGGACGGGTGGGGCCGCCGAGGCATGCCGGCGCCCGACCGCGAGCCCGACCAGTAGGGCGGCGAGGACTGCTGCCGCTGCGGCTCCGATGAACCACACCGCCCGGCGCGGACGGATGCGTGAAGCGCGAAGGAGTGGGCCTGCGGATCCAGTCGGGCTTCGGAGCATCTCCAGCTCGAAGGCCAGGTCGCTCGCCGATTGAAGCCGCCGAGATGGCTCCTTCTCCAGGCAGTGCAGGATGATTTGGGCCAAAATCGGGGGCACCTCGGCGGGCAATGGCTCGGGCTCGTCGCGGAGAATGGCGGAGCCGCTTTCAACCACTGTCGCGCCCGGAAAGGCGCGCTTCCGGGACAGCATTTCGTACTCCACTGCACCGAGACTGAAAATGTCGGTCCGCGCATCGACCGGCTCCCCGCGGACCTGCTCTGGCGACATGTACCCCGGCGTCCCCAGAACCGAGCCAGTGCGCGTCGCGCCGCCGGTCGGCGTCACGGTGACGTCCATCAACCCGTGTGGCCCCTTGTCGCGCACCGCCTCGGCCAGCTTGGCGATGCCGAAGTCGAGCAACTTCACCTGCCCGTCGGAGGTGACGAAGATGTTCTCCGGCTTCACGTCGCGGTGGACGATTCCTCGGGCGTGGGCGGCGGCCAGCCCGCGGGCCAGCTGGGCCCCCCACTCGAGCGCCGACTGGACTGGGATGCGTCCGTGTGCGAGGCGTTGTCGGAGTGACTCTCCTTGAAGCAACTCGGTGATGAAGTACGGCGCGCCGTCGTGGAGTCCGAGGTCGTGCACGGCGACCAGGTTCGGGTGGTTGAGCGAGCCAGCGAGTCGGGCCTCCTGCTCGAAGCGCCGCACCAGCTCTGGGTCACTGGCCAGAGCTTCGTTGACGACCTTCAGAGCAACGTCACGCCCCAGCCGGGTGTCGCGCGCCCTGTAGACCTCGGCCATTCCACCGGTGCCGAGGACCGACAGCACCTCGTAGGGGCCTAGCCGCGCTCCGGGAGTCAGGCGCACGTCCAGACTCTACTCCCACGCCACGAGGGGAAAGCGTGCATCCCCTTCCGAGAAGCTCCGGCCCAGGAAGTATGTGGGTGTCATCGCTTGCTGCGGAGGCGCCAGTCGCGAAGAACGTCGCGGGCGAGGCGGGGCAGGAGCGTCGGAGGGACAGGCGACGTGCCGGGTGAAGCCCGTAGAGGTAGACCGCCTGGCGCATCCAGTCTGCTGTGGGCTGGACGAGGATGCCCGGAAGCCCGGGCGTGACGAGATGGATGGCCCGCATGCGTGCCTCCGGCTGGGAGGCGGCGGAGGCGCCGCGTCACCGGAGTGTACGGCGGCGCGGCCGCCGGGGCAGGCGGTTGCGGCCCGGTGACGAGACCAGGCGACCCGAGCATCCGGAGCACGGC
>JBKOYI010000111.1:0-5977 GCA_046725335.1 Myxococcota bacterium
TCCGCAACCTCAACGATCCAGAGCTACGGCGCACCGCAGTCCGGGCCTGTGTCCGGCAGGAAGTCTGGCTGTTCTAGGGGCTCTGCCCGCAGTCTGGCGTGAACCCACGGCCGCGGGCAGAGTGGGCACGATGCGTTACCCGGCCCGACTCGCGCACTTGGCGACCCGCGCGGTGGTCGTTGCCAAGCTGGCACCCACCTTTGCCGAAGCGCATCAGGTGGACCACGAGGAGGCTACCCAACGGCTGCACACGGGTCTGTCCGGTCCGTTGCTCGAAGATCTCCTGGCCGCCACCTGGACCGCCCTGCTGGCCGGAACCAAGAAGCTCGACGAGGAGGGGTTGCTGGAGAAGGTGGCCAAGTCGTTGAAAGATCGCCCCCTCCGTCCTGGCCGGCCGGCCAAGCTCACCCCCGACCTCAGCGCCTTTCTGATCCTGGTCGATCTCGCCGCGGGGACCGCCAGCGATGCGGCGGGACGGGTGATGGAAACCGACGCCGGGAAGGCCCGGGCCCGGGCAGGGCTGGTCGCCGCCGGCCAGCATCTGGCCCGCGAGCTGACACGCTAGCCGGCGCAGAGTCTGCGCCATTAGACCTGCCTGGCGGAGCGGTCCGGTGTATCGTTATTAGGACCGCCGTGTCGGGGCGGGCCGAGCCGATGTCGCAGTCGCTTCCCACCCAGCTCAAGGTCCACCGCTCCATCTCCGAGATCCCGGAGGCAGCCTGGGACGCGCTGGTGGACGCAGAGGCGGCGCCGTTCCTGGAATGGGCCTGGCTCGAGGCGCTGGAGTCGAGCGGCAGCATCGCCCCGCAGGCCGGCTGGAGACCCAGATATCTGGCCACCTGGCGCGGAAATCGGTTACTGGCTGCGGCGCCCGCTTACCTCAAGGCGGACAGCCACGGCGAGTTCGTCTTCGACTGGTCCTGGGCCACCGCCGCCGAGCGGGTAGGAATCCGCTACTACCCCAAGCTGGTCATCACCGCCCCCCTCACCCCGGCCACTGGACGGCGCTTTCTGATCGCACCCGGGGAGGACCGCTCGGCGCGGACGCAGGAGTTGGCCCGGGCGGCGCTCGAGTTCGCCCGGAGCGAGGGCCTCTCCTCGGTGCACGTCCTCTTCCCCTTGGAGGCCGAGGCCGAAGCCCTGGAGCCGCTGGGGTTCACCACTCGACACGGCGTCCAGTACCACTTCGTCAACGCCGGCTACGAAAGCTGGGACGAGCTGCTCCTGCGGTTCAACAGCAAGCGGCGCAACCAGCTCAAGCGGGAAAAGCGCGCCCCCGCCTCGCAGGGCATCGACATCCGCGTCCTCCGGGGTGAGGCGCTGGCCGAGGCCGATCCGGAGGAGGTTTTCAGGCTGTACGCCACCACGGTGGACAAGTTCGTCTGGGGCCGCCGCCACCTGACCCCAGCCTTCTTCCGCCGGGTCCTCCAGCGGTTCCGACACCGGGTCGAGCTGGTCCAGGCACGGAGGGGCGGGCGGATGGTGGCCGGAGCCCTCAATCTGGCGGGCGACCGGGTCCTCTATGGCCGCTACTGGGGGTGTGTCGAGGAGCACCCCTTTCTCCACTTCAACGTCTGTCTCTACGCCGGCATGGAGGAGACGGTCCGGCGCGGCCTGGACCGCTTCGAGCCGGGGGCCGGCGGGGAGCACAAGCTGGTCCGCGGCTTTACCCCCAGCCTGACCTACAGCGCCCACTGCCTCTTCCATCCCGGCCTGGACCGCGCGGTGCGCGAGTTCCTGGCCCACGAGCGGGCTGCCATCGCCCAGGGGATGCCCTCCTGGCGCGCGGAGACCGGCTTCAAGGACTAGAAAGGGAAGTGAGGTTCGAGACGGACGATGCCAGAACGCGTGGAGCCGGACACCGGGGTCGTCACCCAGACCCAGACCGAGCGGCAGCTCAAGCGGCCGCAGCTTTACAAGGTGCTGTTCCACAACGACAACTACACCACCCGCGATTTCGTGGTGGCGGTGCTACGAGAGGTGTTCCACAAGTCCGAGTCGGACGCGGTGGCGATCATGCTCCATGTTCACAACTCGGGCATTGGAGTGGCCGGCGTTTATACCTATGACGTGGCTCGAACGAAGATTCAGATCGTGGAAGCGCTGGCTCGGGAGCACGAGTTCCCGCTTCGCCTGACGATGGAACCGGAGGAGATTTAGACACCGTGGCCACGCCGCTCATCGCCAAGGAGCTCCAGGCCAGCTTCCGGCAGGCACTCGCCGACGCCAAGCAGATGCGTCACGAGTACCTCACCCTGGAGCACCTCCTGCTGGCGCTCACCCGGGAAACGAAGACCCAGAAAATCCTCATCGCCTGTGGGGCCAACGTCAAGCGTCTGCGCCAGCGGTTGGAGAAGTTCCTGGCCGAGACGGTGGAGCGGCTCCCCGAGGGCGTCAGCGCCGAGCCCCAGCAGACCATCGGCATCGAGCGGGTGCTGCAGCGGGCCGCCATCCACGCCCTCTCCGCCGAGCAGAAGGTGATCGAGGGCGGGGACGTGCTGGTGGCCATGTTCCGCGAGGACGAGAGCCACGCCCTGTTCCTTCTGCAACAGGAGGGCATCACCCGGCTCGACCTGCTCAACTACCTCTCCCACGGCATCAGCAAGGGGGGCGAAGACGACGAGAGCGAGAGCAGCGGCCTGACCGCAGAGGAAGAGGGCGGCCCACAGCGCGACCCGCTCAAGGCCTACACCCTGAATCTGGCGGTGGAGGCCGAGGAAGGGCACATCGACCCCCTCATCGGTCGGGAGAAGGAGCTGGAGCGCACCATCCAGGTCCTCTGCCGTCGTCGGAAGAACAACCCCATCTATGTCGGTGAGACCGGCGTGGGGAAGACCGCCATCGCCGAGGGGCTGGCCTTGCGGATCCACGAAGGGAAGGTGCCCGAACCGCTGCAGGGCGCCACCATCTACTCGCTGGACATGGGTGCGCTCCTGGCCGGGACCAAGTTCCGTGGCCAGTTCGAGGAGCGGCTCAAGGGTGTCCTCAAGGCGTTGCAGAAGCAGCCCAATTCCATCCTCTTCATCGACGAGATCCACACCATCGTCGGGGCCGGAGCGACCACCGGCGGCAGCATGGACGCCTCGAACATCCTCAAGCCGGTGCTGGCCTCGGGACGGCTCCGCTGCATCGGAAGCACCACCTACCAGGAGTTCAAGGCCAGCTTCGAGCGGGACCGCGCACTCTCGCGCCGGTTCCAGAAGATCGAGGTCGGTGAGCCGACGGTGGAGGACACCATCCTCATCCTCCAAGGGCTCAAGTCACGCTACGAGGAGCACCACGACGTCAAGTATGACGACGAGGCGCTCCGAGCGGCCGCCGAGCTCTCCGCCAAGCACCTCAACGACCGGTTCCTCCCCGACAAGGCCATCGACGTGGTCGACGAGACGGGAGCGGCCGACCGGCTCCGCGGGGAGCGGGAACGCACCCACCGGGTGACCTCCCACGACGTGGAAGCGGTCATCGCCAAGATGGCCAAGATTCCGCCGAGGAGTGTCTCGGTGTCGGACCGGGAGGCACTCTCCAATCTCGAGCCGGCACTGAGAAGCGTCATCTTTGGACAGGACCCGGCCATCCGCGAGCTGGTCTCGGCCATCAAGCTGTCCCGCAGTGGCTTGCGGAGCCCCGAGAAACCGATTGGCAGCTTCCTCTTCTCCGGGCCCACCGGGGTGGGCAAGACCGAGCTGGCCAAGCAGATTGCCCGTGTGCTGGGCGTGGAGTTCCTGCGCTTCGACATGAGCGAGTACTCGGAGAAGCACACCGTTTCTCGACTCATCGGTGCCCCGCCCGGCTACGTGGGCTTCGATCAGGGCGGGCTTCTCACCGATGCGGTCCGCAAGCACCCCTATTCGGTGGTGGTGCTGGACGAGATCGAGAAAGCCCACCCCGACCTGTTCAACATCCTGCTTCAAGTGATGGACCACGCCACGCTCACCGACAACAACGGGCGCAAGGCGGATTTCCGCAACGTGGTGCTCATCCTCACCACCAACGCCGGGGCGCGGGAGATGAGCAGCAAGACCATTGGCTTCGGCGGTGGGCTTTCCCCCATCGACACCAGCAAAGCCAAGGAAGCCATCGAGCGGACCTTCAGCCCCGAGTTCCGAAACCGTCTCGACGGATGGATCCTCTTCTCTGGTCTGTTGCCGGAGACCATCCTCAAAGTGGTCGACAAGGAAGTCGGGCTGCTCCAGGCGCAGCTCTCGGAGAAGAAGGTCACCCTCGAGCTCACTCCGGCGGCGCGCGGCTGGCTGGCCGAGAATGGTTACGACCCGGCGTTCGGCGCCCGACCGATGGCCCGCCTCGTCGACCAGGCGGTGAAGAAGCCGCTGGCCGAGGCGCTCCTCTTTGGAACCCTGCAGCGCGGGGGTATTGCCCGCTTCGACGTCACCCCGGATGGCCACGGACTTCAGCTCCAGACCGAGGAAGTGGCCCCGGAGACGGTCTAGCCAGTCGGGACTCGGGGCCTAGCGCCGCCCAGGATCGTACTTGGAGGACGGAGGCGCGGCGGGGGTGCGGACGGTGATCGGCTCGTCCTCGCCCTCGCGAGCATGGTCGAGCGGCTCGTCGGCCTCCGGGTCGGGGCGCTGAGCCGGGGTCGGCCAGGCGTCGAGGACCGCGCGATGCTCTCGGTCGTCGTCCTGCTCCATCGGGTCGGGCCTCCCCGTCTGCATCCCGAAATAAATTAACGCCTCGCCGCTCAGCTGGCAAGCAGCACAGACGGAAGATTCCAAACTGGCGGAAACAGGGGTGATCCGGACCCGCGGCCGGAAACGGCCCGTGGGGAGTGCCGTGGCCCCCACTGGCGACGTCAGGTCTCAAGACGTGGTGTCCAAAACGTGGTGGAGGCGCCAGAGCTCTTTTCCCCCGTGATTCTTTGCCCTTACGTGGTGACCTGCCCTTACGTGGTGTCAGACACCTCGTTTCGAGGAGACCTCGCCTGGCGTCAGAAGCGGCCGGCAAGGGCGAAGGTCGGTGAGCCGCCCGGACCGACGCCGGCCCCCGCCACGACGTCGGCGTAGCGGTTGGGGTCCTTCCCGGAGAGCCAGAGCCAGGTGGCGACGCCGGCCGCCGCGACCCCGACCACCCCGGCACCGATGGCGATGTACTGCTTGGTCCGGACGCTGCTCTTGGCGTCCTCTGCCGCAGCCCGGCACGCCGCGGCCTGGCCCACACAGCTGTCCCAGGCGGCGCTGGCGGCGGGGTTGCTGGCGATGTCCGGGGGCTTGGTCTGAGGTCCCGTGCCCGCCGCTCCTTCGAGCCAGGCCTGCCGGGGCTTGAACTCGTCGTTGTACTGGCTCTGGGCCAGGCTGCTCAGCACCACCGCGCCGGTGATGCCCGCCACCGCGACTCCGGTGGCGATCCACGCGCCCGTTCGGACCTTCCCGTACTTGTCCCGGTAGGTCTGGGCGTAATCGGCCGAGGGCGTCAGCTGCACCTCCTCCACGGTGGTCTCCCTGGGCTGGATGCGCACGCTGCGGGTCTGGGCGATGAAGCCATCCTTGCGCACCGTCAGCCGGTGGGTTCCGCGGGCCAGCGGAATGGACTGCTTGAGCGGAACGCTTCCCACCAGCGTGTCGTCGACCAGCACCTCCGCGGCCTCTTCCCGGGACTTCACCACCAGCTGCCCTTGCTGTTCGCGGAGGAGCGGGGCCATCAACTCCTCGGCCAGCCCGGGAAGCTGGCTGGCCATTGCCTCGATGGTGACCGGGCCGAGAGATTTCTGGTTCACCACGCGCTGGGTCGCCGCATCCAGGAGTCGGATCTCCACCTGGAACTTGCCGCCGAGCCGGTTGACGCTCCCCACCACCGCGTTGGACGCGCCCAGCGCGGCCCCCATCTGCCCGATGCTTCCTTCCGCCCGAGCGCCGGAGAGCTGACGCGTCCGCTCCAAGGCAAGAAGCTGGCGCACATCATCCGAGCTGAGGACCTGAAACACGTCCAGCTGCCGCAGCCCGCGGACCACGCTGCTGGTCGC
>JBKOYI010000019.1:0-15132 GCA_046725335.1 Myxococcota bacterium
GCTCTCGCCCGCGCCGCGGGCCAATGGTGGTCGGGCAGCGGGTGCACATGGCGCCGCTCCTGAGCTCGGCGCGGGTGCTCGGCTGGCGCGAGCTGCCCTACGGAATTCCGGAGCTGATGGAGGCCTGCCTGGAGACGATCCGGGCCAGCGGGTACGACGAATGCTACGTGCGTCCACTGATCTGGCTCGCCGAGGGCGGCTGGAACCTCACCGTGGACGGCGGCAAGCCGTACTTCGGGATCGCGGTCTGGGAGTGGAAGGCCTACCTCGGGCCGGAGGCGATCGAGAACGGGGTCCGGGCGAACATCTCCTCGTTCACCCGCCACCACCCGAACGTGATGATGACCAAAGCGAAGATCACCGGGAACTACCCCAACTCGGTGCTGGCCAAGACCGAGTCGCTCCGGCTCGGGTTCGAGGAGGCGATCCTGCTCGATGTACAGGGCCTGGTGGCGGAGTGCACCGGGGAGAACATCTTCCTGGTCAAGGACGACGTGCTGCTCACCCCGCCCGACGCCTCGGTGCTGGAGGGCCTCACCCGGGACTCGATCATCCAGCTGTCGCGCGAGCTGGGACACGAGGTGGTGAAGCAGCCCATCTCCCGCGATCAGCTCTACGGGGCCGACGAGGTCTTCGTGTGCGGGACGGCCGCGGAGGTCGTCGCTTTGCGGGAGATCGACTTCCGGACGATCGGGACGGGGCGCATGGGGCCGGTGACCCGCGCGCTCCAGACGGCGTACCTCGCGGCCGCCCGGGGGCAGCGGCCGGGGTCCGAGCGCTGGCTCACTCCAGTCGCTGCCGCCGAGGCGGTGAAGGTGGCCGCGACGGGATAGGCCGGCGCGGTTGCGACCCGGCGCGGCGACAGCGCCGCAGCGGGTCGAGGAGTCGGAGCCGGGTGCGGCAGGAGCCGGGCTCCCGCGGTTCGTCGCGCAGGACACCCACGGGTCACCCGCGGCCGAGGTCGGGTCAGCGGGAGCTCCCGGTCGCGGCCTTTCCCGGACCGCCGGTCCCATCCAGAGGCGGTGGCCCTCGCGTACGCCGCTGAGTCCCGGGTCGCCCTCCGGGAGAATCGGCGGCGTGGCGACCGACGCCCGGTCTCCTGACTCGGGTAGGCTTTACTGCGCCGGATCGAGGAGACGACCACGGACACGACCAACAGGCGCCTCGCGGCGGAGATCCTCTGGAAGCACTGGCAGCAAGGCACCGTCATCGACGCGCTGCCCGCCAGCGTCCGGCCGCAGACACGGGCCGAGGGGTACGCGATCCAGTGCGAGGTGCAGGCCTGCGCCGGGCAGCCGCTCGTGGGGTGGAAGATCGCCGCCACCAGCAGCGCGGGGCAGCGCCACATCGGGGTGGACGGTCCGATGGCCGGCAGGCTGCTGGCGCCACGCACGCTGCCCAGCGGCAGCGAAGTGTCGCTGGGCGGCAACCTCATGCGCGTCGCGGAGCCGGAGTTCGCGTTCACCTTCGGTCGCGACCTCGCGCCGCGCGCGCCTCGATACACGACCGACGAGGTCCTGGACGCGGTTGCGAGCCTGCATCCGGCGATCGAGGTCCCCGATTCGCGGTACGCCGACTTCGTGCGTGCCGGCGAGGCCCAGCTGATCGCCGACAACGCCTGCGCCAACTACTTCGTCCTCGGGCCTGCGACCGGGGCACCGTGGCGGAGCCTGGACCTGATCACCCACCGGGTGAGCGCGCAGGTGGTGGGCCGATACAGGCGCGAAGGGAGCGGCGCCAGCGTGCTCGGCGACCCGCGCGTGGCGCTCACCTGGCTGGTCAATGAGCTATCCGCCATCGGCGAGACACTGGCCGCGGGTCAGGTGGTGACAACTGGAACCTGCACGGTTCCGCTGGAGATCGAACCCGGCGACGAGGTGCGCGCCGACTTCGGCGTGCTCGGCTCGGTCGAGGCACGGTTCGGGGATTGAGGTTGCGGCTGCCCCCCCGTTGTTCTTCCTTGGATCCTCCACCACGTTGACGAGCTGTTCCCCGAAAAGTCGGGATTCAGGTATGCAAGCCGGGTGCTCCTTCCCGCGGAGCTTTGAGGTTGGCCGGATGGAGGGTGAATGCGAATCATGCTGGGGATGGCCGTCCTCGGGACTCTGGGACTCGCTTCGAGCAGCGAACCCGGACGACGGGACGACAACGCGGACGTTCGGCAGACGGTCGAGCGATTCTTCAGCGCGATGCGCACGCGGGACACGGCGGCGCTTCGGTCGGTGCTGCACGCCCAGGCGAAGCTCGTCGCCTTGACGCCCTCTGGCGACTCAGTCGCCGTCCGGATCAGCACCGCCGACGAGTTCTTCGGTGCGATCGGCTCCGCCCCCGCCGTTCCCCTCGAACGGATGTGGAATCCGGAGATCCGCGTCGACGGGCCGCTCGCGACGCTGTGGACGCGCTACGATTTCCATCGAGGCGGCGAGTTCAGCCATTGTGGGACCGACTCGTTTCAGCTCGCGCGGATCAACGGAGCCTGGGTGGTGACGGCACTGAGCTACACCGTGGTGCGCCCGGCCAGTCGTTGCGAGCCGAGCCCACTGGGTCCTCCGAAGCAGTGAATGGAAGCCGGGCTCGCCCGCGCCTGCCCTCGCTGCGGCGGCACCCACCGCCTCGTCGCCGTCGTCCTCCGCTCCTCCACCGCCCAGGCCATCCTCGAGCACCTGCGACTCCCCTCCAGGCCTCTTCCCCTCGCTGGGGCAACCTCCCCGCCCCAGGTGGGGGCATCTCCATCCTGCACGTCCTGCCCGGCGTCGAGCTCATCCCGCGCTCGGCGATGGCCAGGCTGGTCGCCAGCCACGATCGCATCCTGGGCTGGTGACACCGCGCTCACCACTCTTGGGCGTGGGAGCGGGCGATATCGATGAACGCGCGCACCTTGGGCGGCATGAAGCGCCGCGAGGCGAACACCGCGTGCACCGGGACCGGCGCGCGCGTCCAGCCGGGGAGGACCTCGACCAGCCGACCTTCGAGCACGGCCGCCTCCGCCTGAAACCGCGGCAAGAGCGCGATGCCCAGCCCGGACGACGCGGCGTCGCGCGCCGCGAGGTTGTTGTTCACGGCCATGAGCGGCGGCCCCACGACGTCGAAACGCTTCTCGCCCTTGACCAGGCGCCAGCGCGGCGGCGGCGCGGGCACGAACATGATGAGATCGTGAGACGAGAGGTCGGCCGGGCCGCCCGGCTCCGACCGCCCGCGGAGGTACTGTGGGCTGGCGTAGAGGGCGTAGGTCACCGCGCCCAGCTTGCGCGCCGCCAGTCCCGGCGTGTCGAGCTCGCCGATGCGGATGCCGAGGTCGAAACCCTCCTTGACCAGATCGACCACCCGGTTGTCGAGCTCGACATCGACGCGGATGCGCGGGTGGCGCCGCACCAGCTCGCAGATCCAGCGGTTGACCACCAGCAGACCGAACTCGACGCCGCAGGTCAGCCGCAACACGCCCTCCGGCTCGCGCTGGCGGCGTTGCAGGGTGGCGTGGGTCTCCTCGAGCGCCGCAAGGATGGCGTCGGCGCGCTGCAAGAGCTCGCGCCCGAGCTCGGTAGGGGCCATCGATCGCGTGGTGCGGGCGAGCAGCCGCACCCCGAGGTTCTGCTCGAGGCGGCCGATGACCCGGCTGACGTGAGCCTTCTGCGTCCGCAGCGCCTTGGCCGCGCGGGTGAAGCTGCCGGCGCGCACCACGGCCACTAAGACCTCGAGGGCGGCCACGTCGATTGTTGCCACGCGGGACAACAGTCTAGCGCCGCGGCCACGGTTTTTCCAACCTGCGCGCGATGGCACATCTAGCGCCATGGATCTCGAACTCAAAGGCAAACGGGCATTGATCACCGGCAGCACCAGCGGCATCGGCGCCGAGACGGCGCGCCGGCTCGCCGCCGAGGGGGCGACGGTCTTCGTCCACGGCCGCAACCAGGAGCGCGCCGAGAAGGTGGTCGCCGACATCCGCCGCGCCGGGGGTGAGGCCCTGGTCGCGGTCGGCGACCTGGCCACCGACGCCGGGGCGCGCGCCATCGCCGACGCCATCGCCGCCAAGCCGGCCAAGGGGATGATCGACATCCTGGTCAACAACGCCGGCGGCACCGACGACGCGCTCAAGGGCTGGCCGGACAGCGGCTCGAGCGACTGGCTCAACGGTTTCGAGCAGAACTTCTTCTCCGCGGTGCGCATGATCAACGCTTTCCTGCCGGCCATGCGCTCGCTGGGTTGGGGACGCATCATCCAGGTCGCGACCGGCTGGGCGATGCAGCCCGACAAGTACGGACCCTACTACTCGGCGGCCAAGGCGGCGATGGTGAACTCGACGGTGAGCCTGGCCAAGGAGCTGGCCGGCACGGGCGTCACGGTCAACACCGTGAGCCCCGGACCCATCTTGACCCCAACGCTGGAGCGCACCGCGCGCGGCATGGCCGAGGCACAGGGATGGGGAACCGACTGGCCGACCATCGAGCGCGAGTTCGTCAAGAACGTCGTCCCCAACCCGACGGGTCGCGTGGGCCGCACCGCAGACATCGCCAACGCCATCACCTTCCTCGCCAGCAGGCTCGCCGACTACATCAACGGCGCCAACCTGCGCGTCGACGGCGGCTACGTGACCACGATCAACTGAGGCCAGCGCGGGCTCGGCGCATCCGGCGGCGTGTCTTTCGCTGCCGCGCACGGATGACCCGGCTGAGGTGAGCCTTCTGCGTGGGCAGCGACTTGGCCGCGCGGGCGAAGCTGCTCGCGCGCATCACGGCCACGAAGCCCTCGAGGTCGACCACGTCGATTGTTGCCACGCGGGACAACAGTCTAGCGCTGCCGCCACGGCTTTTCCACCCGGCGCGCGGTGAGCACCATGTTGCGCCATGAGCAAACAAACGCTGACCCGAGACATCTACGACGCATTTCAGAAGCAGGAACTGGAGCGGTGGAAGACCACGATCGCGCCCGAGGTCACCGTCGACAGCCCTGCGGGCCGCGGGTTCAGGGGCCTGGACGTATTGACAGGGTGGGCGATCGAGTTCGGCGGCAAGCTTGCGTATCGGATCGATCTCGTCGACGAGCACCTCGCACTCGATGCGGAGGGGAACGGCCGCGGCTTCATCACGTTCAACCTGTACTGGAAGCACGACCAGAAGGTGTTCGGTCTCGAGCCGACCGGCCGCGAAGGGACGTCGGTCGAAACCATGCTGTTGACGATCCGCGGCAATCGCGTCACGCACATTCACGTCGGAGACAACTCGCTCGATCTCGTCCTGTACATGTGGGACCGCGGCTGGCCCCATCCCCATAACGTCCGCCCCGAAGCGCTCGTCGTCGGAATCGAGCGACGGACGACGCCGTGAAGATCGGGGTGATCGGCGCGGGCACCGTCGGTGGAAATCTCGGAGCGCGGCTCTCGAATTCGGGCTTCGAGGTGAAGTTCGGCGTGCGAGAGGTCGACGACAAGGTGAAGGCCTTGCTCGGTCGGACGAAGGGCGCGACGACGGGGACGCCGGACGACGCGGCGGCCTGGGGCGACGTCGTCTTCCTCGCGGTGCCGGGAAACGTCACGCTCGAGGTGGCGAAGGGCCTCGCGAAGCACCTCCAGGGCAAGGTGGTCGTCGACTGCAACAACCCGGTCACGTGGGGCGAAGGCCCCGTGTGGAACCCGCCGCCCGAGGGTTCGCTCGCGCAGGCGATCGCGAAGGCCGCGCCCGGCACGCGCGTGATCAAGGGCTTCAACACGCTCGGCGCGGAGTTCCACGGCGATCCGAATCACGCCGGCCCGCCCGCGCAGGTCTTCTTCGCGGGTGACGACGCCAAGGCGAAGAAGACGTTCACCGAGGTCGCGACGAAGGGCGGATGGCGCCCGGTCGACGCGGGCCCGCTCCGCAACGCGAGCGTCCTGGAGAACGTCGCGATCCTCTGGATGCACCTCGCGCTCGTTGCGGGTCACGGACGCGATTGGACGTTCATCCAGGCGAGGAAGGGCTGAGAGGCGCGCGCGATGCTGAACTGAAGCGCGCGGCCGGCTGAGCCGGAGGTTTCGCTACAGCGCCGCAACGCAATCGATCTCGATGTCGAAATGAAAGGGCCATGCTGGAACGTTCACGAAGGTTCGGGCGGGTGGATCCTTCGGGAAGTAGCGGGAATAGATCGCGTTCACGGCCGCGAACTTGTCGACCGAGGTGCAGTAGACCGTGCACTTGAGAACCTTCTCCAGTGACGATCCCGCCGTCTCGAGGCAGAGCTTCATCTGTTCGAGGACGAGCTCGGTCTGGCGCTCGATCGGCGCCTCGACGATCTCGCCCGTGACCGGATCGTACGGCGGAAAGCCCGACACGTAGATGGTGTCGCCGTGGCGCGTCACCGCAGATGCGGGCGCCCTCCATCGCTCGAGATTGGTGGACAGTGGCTCGACGCGGATGATCTGTCTCATCGGAGTACCTCTCCTCGTGGGATCCATCTCGGCAGCCTAGGGCTCGGCCCGTGCCCGCTGTTTCGGTTGGGACCGAACCATTGGGCCGGGGGCGTGACCTCCCGACGCTCTGAGCTCCCGCCACCTTTGCCACTCCTCGGTGAGGCGAGCAGAATCCGCTCGGCTGACGCGCCGGGAGGGAGAATGGACGCCCTCGAGCTGTACCGCCACATGGCCCGGGCCCGAGCCTTCGAGCTCGCGCAGGCCGGGCTCTGGTACCAGGGACACATCTCCGGCGAGATGCACCTCGGGACGGGTGAGGAGGCGGTGGCTGCCGGCGTCGCGACCCTGCTCCGTCCCGGCGACGCCGTGGCCCTGGACCATCGGCCGACCCCGGTCCTGACGGTGTTGGGCGTTCCGCTCGTCGCGGTGCTGAAGGAGGTGCTCGGGCACGGGGATGGACTGTGTGGAGGGTGGGGCGGCCACATGCACCTCTTCTCGAAGGAGCACCTCGCGGCCTCCTCGGGCATCGTGGGCGCCTCGGGCCCCTGCGCAGTGGGGCTCGCCCTGGCCGGCCAGCGGCTGCGGCCGGGCTCGGTGGCGGTCGCCTTCTTCGGGGACGGTGCCTGCAATCAAGGAATGATGATGGAGGCGCTCAACCTCGCCGCGCTCTGGCAGGTGCCGGCCCTCTTCGTCTGCAAGGACAACGGCTGGGCGATCACCACCCGGCAGAGCGAGTCGACGCGAGGCTCTCTGCTGGACCGGGCCCGCGCCTCCGGGCTCGACGCCGTCTCCGTGGACGGCACGGATGTTCTGGCGGTGCGGGAGGCGGCGTCGGGCCTGGTTCAACGGGCTCGCGACCGATCGGTGCCCGCCTTTCTCCTGGCCACCTGCCCGCGCCTCGACGGCCACTTCCTGGGTGACCCGCTCGTCCGGATCGCGCGGAGCCCTCTCTCTGAAGGCAGTGACCTTCTGGGGAAGGTGTTCTCGGCGGCCACCCAGCCGGGAGGAGGCCTGGGCGCCAGGGCACGACGGCTCGGGACGATGATGGGCACCCTGCTCAAGGCGCGTGGCGAGGGCCGCGACGGGAAGGACGATCCGCTGGGGAGGATGCGGGAACGGCTCAGGAAGCAGGCGAGCGAGGTGGAGCGCATCGACATCGAGGTCGCGAAGGAGATCGACGCGGTGGTCGATGCCGCGCTGAAGGAGGCGGCCTGATGCGAACGGCCCTGTTCTCCCAGGCCATCGATTCCGCAGTGGAGGAGGCGATGGTGCGCGATCCGACGATCGTCGTCTTCGGCGAGGACCTGCCAATGCTGCGTTCGGCGCTGGCCACGCGCTTCGGCCGCCGGGTGATGGGGACGCCCATCTCCGAGTCCGGCTTCGTCGGCGCAGGGGTGGGAGCCGCCATGGGCGGCCTGCGCCCGATCGTCGAGCTCTACATGGTGGACTTCGTGGCGGTCTGCTTCGACGCGGTCCTCAACCAGCTGGCCAAGCTCGAGCGCTTCTCCGGCGGTCGCTGGCGCGCACCCCTCGTGGTGCGGATGGGCTGCGGCGGGGGCTACGGCGATGGTGGGCAGCACGGTCAGGCCCTCTGGGGAATGCTGGGGCAGATCCCGGGGGTGTCGGTGGTCGTCCCCTCGACTCCGGAGGATGGCGCGCGGTTGATGGCCCAGGCGCCGCGTCACGACGGACCGGTGCTCTTCCTGGAGCACAAGCTTCTCTCGGAGAGCTAGCTGGAGTTCCTGGGCAGCGGTGGCCGGGAGACGGTGCGGTTCGACGTTCCTCCGGCAGGGAGGGAAGGCCGCCTCCCCGAGACACTCCATCCTCTGCCCTTCGGCCAGGCCGCGGTCCGCCGGGAGGGAAAGGACATCACCGCGGTCTCCCTGGGCGTCGGGGTGCATCGGGCGCTCCAGGCCGCGGAGACGCTCGGGCCGGAGGGGATCTCGCTCGAGGTGCTCGACCTGCGCACCGTGCGACCACTGGACCGCGGCGCCGTGGCGGCGTCGGTGGCTCGGACCGGCCGGCTGCTGGTGGTGGACGAGGATTACCGGGACTGCGCCCTGTCGGGAGAGCTCGCCGCCAGCGCGCTCGAAGCGGGCCTTCACTTCCGCTACGGGCGGGTCTGCCTGGAGGACACCCTGCCCTTCGAGCGTACCCGCGAGGCGGCGGCCCTCCCCAACGCCGGACGGATCGCCGAGGCGGCGCGGAGGCTCGTGCGAGGGGACTCGCCCGCCGGTTGAGGGCCAGGAGCGACGCGGCGGCGCCGACGGCGGAAGTTCCGAGGGCGGTGACCCAGGTCGTCGTCCGGTGCCTGGAGAAGGAGCCGGAGCGGCGCTTCCAGACCGCGACCGACCTCGCCTTCGCCCTGGAAGTGCTGGTGGGGCAGACCGGTTCGCCGGTCGCTGCGCCCGAGTCGGGCGCTCGTGCTGCGAGACGGCGGTGGGCTCGCCTCTGGGTGCCTGACAGGCAACAAACATCGGCCGCGGTGGACACGGAGGCCACAGTGCTGAGCCCAATCCAGGATGTTTCCAGGGGCGAGTCAGGCACGGATACTGCAGCATCATCGAGTGTGCCGGCGCCTCGAGCGCCGACGCGGGAAGGAGGAGCAGCCATGATGATCCAGATCGTGCGCAACAGCAGCAGCCGCTGGATGGTGCAGAGCGTACTGGCGGGCCTCCTCTGCGTGATGGGTCTCCCTGTCCTCGTTCCGGTCCTCGGAAATCTGCTGCCGGTGGACGCGGTGGCCGTCCCTCGAGGGTGAGCGAGGCGGTTCGAACCAACTTCAAGAGCCCGCCCCGGGTCGGAAAGGGCGCTCCTGGGGTTTCGGCCGTCCTCGGGGTACCTCGAAGCCGAGCAGCGACTTACCTCGCCGATTCCGCAGCGGATGGGCCGCGCAGGCGGACGTGGACGATCTGGAGTGCCTTCGCGGAGCCCGGGTTCCGCAGCTCCAGCGCGTGCGTCCCTGCCAGGAGAGGGACCCGGACCAAGCGGCCGCCTTCGAGCGCGACCACACGTCCATCCACCACCAGCCTAGCTCCCTCCGCAGCCCGGACACGGACCGGGATGGTCTGTGAGCTGAGCGGGATGCCGGCCTCCACCAGAAACTCATCGCCCTCTCTCGGGGTGATGAAGCCCGGGGACGCGCCGACGCCCTCCCCCGCCGCGACCTCGAGCCGCTCCCGCTCGGCCCAGCCCGTGTACCGCGCGTCGAGCGTGAGGACCCGCCGACCGTCCGCCGCTATCCGGTGCATCGTGCACGGCTCGGCCGGCGCGGGCCCGGGGAGGAAGACCTCCTCGTACGAGCCCGGACAGGCCTCGCCCGCCCGGTGTCGCCGCCACCGGGAACGGCAGGCGGAGCGCGTTGTCCAGGCCGAACGCCGGCGCGCGCGCCGTCTTGTCCGAGAGGAGGTCGGTCAAGAGCGCCACCGCATCGGGCGGAAGGAAGCGCCGCGGGGCGAGCTCGGGGCTGGCCTCAACCCGCTCGCCCACGGAGTCCGTCGTCGCGCGCACCAGTCGGAGCGGCTCGACGAACCCCCCCGCGCGCCAGACCCCGGTACGCCCGGGCCAGCTCCCAGAGCGAGACGTCGTCGTTCCCGATTAGAAAACCCCCGTTGTTCTCCCTTGGATCCGTTTCCGGTCGCTCGAGGCGTTGCTGGTGACTACGACGACGAGAAATCGACACTGCTCCCGGCAACGCTGCGGGATCTGCCACCGTGTCGCGGAAAGCCAGTTCGTTGACGCCCATTGTCATTGCTGGCTGAAGGCGCCCGTGGCACCTTGTGCAGCGTGGCCAATCTCCTGGGGCAATCTGCAGAAGCCAGTCTCACGGTGCAGGCGAGCGACACTGCTCGGGCGCTCTCCATCTCCCCCGAGGACGTCTTCCCCGAGGTCTTCGCCACCTCCCGCATGGTCGCGCTCATGGAGCTGGCCGCGGCGCGCCTGATGAGACCGCTGCTCCAGGACGGCCAGCTCTCGGTCGGCGTGGCGATGAATGTCACCCACACCGCGGCCACCCCGGTGGGGTGCCTGGTTCGAGCGGTCGCGACCTACCAGGGCCTGGACGGCAAGCTGCATCGATTCCGGGTGGAGGCATTCGATGAGGCTGGCCCGATCGGCGCGGGCGATCACAGCCGGGCGATCGTCAGCACTGAACGGCTCTTGGCTGGAGCGGCACAGCGTCGGGGTCCGGCTCCAGCCCGCTGAATGGCCCGCGGGGCGACCGGCTCACCTCGGTCCCGGGCTCGGACATCGAACCGGGTGTCGCGGGCGAGGCGCTCCCAGATCTCCAGCTCCTGGACACGAGAGCGGAGCCGTCCGACTGATCCGTTCGGCGCGTGCACCAGCTGTATCGAGACTTTGCCAAACGACGAAGTAGACCCACGGTCCATGGACGCCGACGCCCGGCCACGCATCGCCGCCACCGAGGAGGCGATCCGCGCGCAGATCCGGCGCACGCCGGTGGTCGAGCTGGCGGGCGATGAGCTCGGGCTCAGCGGTCGGTCGGTCACCCTCAAGCTCGAGCTGCTCCAGCACTCCGGGTCGTTCAAGGCCCGCGGGGCCTTCGCCAACCTGGCCCTGCGCCCGGTCCCTCCCGCGGGGGTGGTCGCTGCCTCGGGCGGGAACCACGGCGCGGCGGTGGCCTTCGCCGCCAGGCGCCGGGAAGTGCCGGCGAAGATCTTCGTCCCCGCGATCTGCTCCCCGGCGAAGATCGACCGCATCCGGGCGTACGGCGCCGATCTGGTGGTCGGGGGCGAGTCCTACGCAGAGGCGCTCGCCGCGAGCGAGGCCTGGGTCCGGAAGAGCGAGGCGATGCCGATCCACGCCTTCGACCAGGAGGAGACCATCCTCGGACAGGGCACGCTCGGCCTCGAGCTCGAGGCCCAGGCGCCGGGACTGGAGACGGTGCTGGTGGGCGTCGGCGGGGGCGGGCTCCTCTCCGGGATCGCATCTTGGTATCGACGGCGGGTCCGGCTGGTCGGGGTGGAGCCCGAGGGCGCCCCCACGCTCACCCGCGCACTGGAGGCTGGCCGGCCGGTGGATGCTCCCGTGGGAAGCATCGCCGCCGACAGCCTCGCCCCCCGCCGCATCGGCGAGCGGAACCTTCCCATCCTCCGGGACACCGTGGCGGAGGTGGTACTGGTGAGCGACGCGGACATCCGCGCGGCCCAGCGGAAGCTCTGGGAGCTGCTGCGGGTGGTCGCCGAGCCGGGCGGCGCGGCGGCCTTCTCCGCGCTGCTCTCGGGCAAGGTGCGCACCCGGCCGGGCGAGCGGGTCGGCGTGGTGGTCAGCGGCGGGAACACCACCGCGGTCGATTTCGAACGGTGAGCGAGGAGAGCTGACGATGCGAGAGGCGATGGGCGGTGATCGGCCCACGGGTCTGCCGTTCTCTGCGGGGGTGCGTGGCCCCGGAGTCATCTATCTCAGCGGGCAGGTGGGCCTGGATCCGGCCACCGGGCGCCTCATCTCCGGGGACGTGGCCGCGCAGACCGCACGGACGCTGGACAACATCCGCACCCTTCTCGAAACCGTCGGCTCCTCGCTCGACGACGTGCTCCGCGTCGGCGTGTACCTCACCAGCATGGAGTCCTTCGCGGCGATGAACGAGGTCTACGTCCAATACTTCCGGCAGCCCTTCCCGGCGCGCACCACCGTCGCGGTCCGCGAGCTGCCGATGGGCGCCGCGGTGGAGATCGAGATGACGGTGGCGGACCGGCGGATGTGAGCCAACCTGTGCGCCGGAGCGTCCCGGGGCCGACCGAGGAGCCCGGCGCCGAGCTCCTCGACGCCCTCCGGGCGCTGGACAACGACCGCCGCCTGCAGATCCTCCGCTGGCTCAAGGCGCCGACGCGCCACTTCCGGCCGCAAGTGGACGGAGACCTGGAGGAGGACGGCGTGTGCGGCCTCCTGATCGCCGAGAAGTTGCGTCTCAGCCAGCCGACGGTCAGCGAGCACATGCGCCTGCTGGTGCGCTCCGGGCTGGTCCGGGCGAAGCGGATCAAGCAATGGACCTTCTATCGCCGGGACGACCGGCGACTGGAGGAGGTCCTGCGCGCTCTGCGCGCGTTGTGAGCCGGTGAAGTCGGCCCAACGGCTCGACTTTCCCGACGCCAGCCCGGGATTCTCCGGACCGGGCGGGCCCGAACGTCTCTCCAGCGCCACGAGCTCCGTGCGTCCCAGCAGCCCACTGCCACTCCTCAGGGCGGTGGAGGGAGATCGGCTCCGGCCAGCTCCGAATAGACGATGAACTTGAACGGGTTGAAGAGTTGGTACTTCGACCGCAGGCCGTCGAGGGCGCGGGCCCGGGCGCGGCTCAGTGAAGGCGTCGAAGGGTGCGTGGCCAGACCCAAGTCGGCGATCTGGAGCGACAAGGCGAAATCTCCGCGGTCGGACAGGCTGTCGGCCGCCCGCGCCAGCTGCTCTGCATCTCCGCCCGCGACCAGATCGATCGCCGCGGCCTGCTCCTTCCGTGAGAAGACTTCCATCCCCTCGCCATCGGCTTTCCAATAGCCAGTGCGCTGCTGGTAGAGCCGCTTGATGGCGCCTTCGCGCATGAGCAGGAACGGCGAGACCGCCTCCGGGTACCGTTCCAGCTCGGCCGGAACGAGGATGCTTCCCAACGCTTCCGCCAGAGGCTTTCCCTCGGCGAGGGCCGCCTCGGTCTGGCGATAGAGGGCCCGCATCGCGATCTCCAGCGGCTCCAGGACCGAAGGAGTGAAGTTCTCGTTGAGCGGCGGGTGTCCGTGGATGAGCAGCTTTGGCTTCAGCGAGCGAAGCAGGACGATGGTGTCGAGCAGGCCTTCCACCGAACCCTCAGGAACGAAGGGGGCACCGAGGTAGGGCATGAACGCATCTCCCACGAAGACCACGCCACGGTCTGGAAGCTCGATCAGCAGCGCGTCGGCCGTCTCCCCGCCATGGGCCGGGTGGAGCACCAAGCGCGTTCCGCCAATGGCCAGCGACTCGGTCTTGGCGACCAGCCGCGTGGGCCGGACCTCGAGTCGAACGGGCGTGCTCTCTCCGAAGAAGTAGTGAAAGGGAACCTTCGCCCTGGTGGACAGCGCCAGCTCTTCCGCGAAATGCGATTGGCCGATGACCTCGACTCCGGGTCCCTCGAAGGCGCGCAGCCCGCCAATGTGATCCCAGTGGGCGTGCGTCAGGATGACGGTGCGTATCGGCTTGTCGCTGACATTCCGGAAAGCCGTCAGCGCGGCGCGGGCGTTGGCCTCGCTGGTCCCGGCGTCGATCGCCACCACCTGATCCTCGGTGATGATGAAGCCCATGTCGGCGAAGTCGTAGCCCTGGGCGACATGGATGCCAGGCGCGACCTCCACGACCGCGGGCGCGATGAAGCGGAACCCGTCGCGTGGGTTCACCGAGAAATTCGTCTGCAGTACCGGGGAATCTGCAACCCGCGGGCCCCCGACGGGCGCCAGAGCCTGCTCCGACTCCGCGGACTTCCCGAGCGTCCGGTACGCATGGGAGAGGCCCACATACGCGGCACGGCGGAGGCCAGGCGGGAACTGCTTCGGATGGGCCAGGACCCACTCGAGATCTTCGGTTGCCTGCTGGGCTCTTCCGAAACCCGCCGGCAGCTCGGCCGAGACGAGCCCGCGGAAATAGCGGGAGAGACCATCCGAGGCGGCGGCCCGGTCGAGCTTGGCCATCCCCTCCTCGACCCATGCGCTCCGCTGCAGCAAGGAAATGGTGGAGGACATCCTCGCCTGGAACAGCCCACAGAGGGCTCCGAACACCGCTTGCTTGGGAGCCTGGGTCGCTCGCTCGCAGAAGAAGGTGTGCCCTTCCACGACGCGTCCGGTCGCCAGGTACTGGTTGGCCAGGGCCACCACCGTCTGGGGGGCGGGGTTCTTGAACCGGACCGCTTGTTCCAGGGCTTCCTGATCGAGGTTGCGGCTTACCGGGGGCGGGGGTGCCGGGTGCGCGCAACCGAGACCGACTGCGCCAGCGACAACGACGAGAAACCCGACCGAGCTGCTCCAACGGTTCTGTGCATGCATCCTCACACTCTCCAGCGAAAGAATTCTCCCTTTCAGCTCGCCTGGGCAGCCTCCAGGGTCGCCTCGAGGTGTTCCGGAAGCTCGCGCCATCGGCGTTCTCCCAGAGCATCGACCACTCTCGGGGGTGGCCGAACCTGGCGTCCAAAATGGAGGCCTTAGATAAGCGCGCGACTGGCAGGGCGTGAGGTCGAAGATCCCTCGTTCTCGGCCATCGGCGCCCGTGAGGACGTCCGGACGGCTCGAGCTTCTTCGGCGACGTCTAGGCCGCGCCGGAGCGGGCGAGTCGGCGGAGGGCCTGCGGTGAGTTCCCGAAGGCGCGCAGGAAGGCCCGGCGCATGCGCTCGGGATCACCGAAGCCGGTCTCGCCGGCGATCGCTTCGATGGTCAGCGAGCTCTGTTCCGTCATGAGTCGAGCGGCCTCGAGTCGAAGGCTCTCCACCGCCTTGGCTGGTGTCTCCCCGGTCTGTGCGCGGAACATGCGCCTGAACTGACGAGGGCTCAGACACGCTGCTCGAGCCAGCGTTTCGACGGTGAGCTTCGACTGCAAGTTGTTGCGAGCGTAAGTCAGCGCATCCTGAATCTGGTCGGATTTGGGTTCGAAATCGAGCAGCACTGAACGCTGGGACTGTCCGCCCGGCCGCCGGCGCTCGACGACCAGGGCCTCAGCCACTAAGCGGGCGACTTCACGCCCTAGGTCCCGTTCGACCATGCCGAGCGCCATATCGGTGTTCGCCGTCC
>JBKOYI010000013.1:0-18077 GCA_046725335.1 Myxococcota bacterium
GTCGTCGCCGCAGCGAATGACTATGTCACCCGTACCTGGCCGTGCACCGTGAATGGAACACCGTGTAGCGCACTCGGCGACGGCTATTCGGGAACGTATTACTCGAACAACGGCGGTTCGAGTTGGTGCTGCAACAGTAACCCCAACTCCAACTACACACCGGTTACCGATCCAAGCCAAATCGGAACCCTCATTCCGGGAGTCGAGCGTCTTGTCGGTGGGATTTACGATGCCGGCGGCGATCCCGCAGTTGCCTTCGACAGCCAGGGGAACGTCTTCTATGCCGGACTTGGCTTCAACCGGACTAGCCCGCCGAACACAGTGGCGGTCAACAAGGGAACTTTCGATGGCAGCGGCAACCTGACCTGGGGGCCGCCGACGTTCATCAATCAAACAACCTCGCCGTCAACCCTCAACGACAAAGAGTGGATTGCGGCCGACTGGCATGCCTCGAGCGCTTTCCGTGACCGGGTCTACGTCAGCTGGACGCGCTTCCTCTTCAACCCCCATAACGGCAGCTTCGTCCAGTCGCCGATCTTCTTTGCTTATTCGACCGACGGAGGCGCTACGTTCAGCACGCCGACCAACATCTCAGGCAACGTGCTCTTCGACCAGGGCTCGCGCCCGATCGTTGGGTACGACGGTACCGTCTACGTCATCTTCGAGGGCTCCACCCGGCTGGCGACGCTCGACAGCCAGTGGATCGTGAAGTCGACGGACGGCGGCGCCACCTTCGGCCCGCCGACCAAGATCGCGGACGTTCAGAACATCATCACACCGGCGAACGCGGTCTTCCGCGTGAACAGCTACCCCGCCGGGGACGCAGCGCCGAACGGCGACCTGTACGTGGCGTGGTCGACCCAGGTGAAGGACTCGGACGGCACCCTCTGCGCGACGAGGACGAACACCGGCTGCCACGTCGCCGCGGTGTACAGCAAGTCGACCGACGGAGGCATGACGTGGTCGGCGCCGGCGCCGATCTTCCCGTTGCACGACGCCTCCAACCGGACGGCGATCGGCTATCCGGTCACCCAGCCGTCGGACGGTTCGACGTTTAACGCGCCGGCGCCGCGACGCGTCGACACCTTCTGGCCGGGCGTGGCGATCTCGCAGTCGGGTCGCGTGTACATGTCGTCCTACGCTGCAGACGTCGTCTCGCCGTGGCAGACGTGTGCCAGCGGGCCGCCGCCGCCCGAAGGTCGGATCAACTGTCTCGCGCTGGACGACTACATCAACAACGCGCGACTTGACTACTTCGTGAGGAACCTCGCCAACTCCGGCGAGCACATGGTCTCGACGCACCCGATCAACACGCGCTACCACTTTGGCGGCGGGTTCATCGGCGACTACACCCACATCGCGGTCGGCTCTGACAACGTCTTCCACGCCTTCTGGACCGACACGAACAACGTCCAGACCGTGGTCTGGTGGTATGGTCTCGAGTTTACCCCGACACCGATTCACCAGCAGGACGTCGTCACCGCAAGCGGCAACTTTTAAGGTCTACGAATGACAATTAGCGAAGGGCCACCTCCGGGTGGCCCTTCTGGCAATTGGCCAAGAAAAACAGCGTATGTGAGGATACCCGCCGTACCCTGCCGCTCGCGCAAGTAGGCCCGCGCTCGTACAGCCAGTCACAACGAGTCCAACGAATCGCAGGGCTTCTAGTGGAAAAGCAGTGGGCCTTGCCTTGACGTGCCTTGCCTGGCCGGGCCCCGCCTTGCCACGCCCCGCGCCGCCTGGCCTGGTCCCGCCGGGTCAGGCCGTGCCTGGCCTCATCTAGTCTTGCCGGGCCACGACAGTGATCCGCTAACCGGCTGCCCGCGCGGGCGCTACCGCAACGCGCGCACTGGAGGTATCCAGTGTCGTCCCAGAGCACCGCGCTCAGCTCCCACGGCACGAACTCGGCGCACCAACCAGAGTGCTCCCGGCTGTCGGGGCCCAGCCGAACGTGCTCCAGCTCGTGCGGAAGACCAGCCCCCGCATCGTAGCGCACATCGACCGTGTTCGCCGACCAGGACGTCCAGCCGGAAAACCCTACGCCCTGGATCGGCGTGGTGCGAAAGCGAATGGCCCAGCCCTCCAGGTAGACGACGCCCCAGCGCTCCTCGAAAGCCGCCCGATACTTGGCAAAGACGGCACCGTAGACGGCGCAGTCGTCTGGAGCGCCCTGCTCGACCTGAACCAGCACCCCGTCGCGCGAGCACGAAGTGGGCGAGCGGATCGGCTCTGGTAGGGCGCCGCACCCGGCCAGCAGTGCTAGCTGCAGACCTGACACCACCAAGGGCGGCACCAAAGGCCGCGAGCGGGAGACCATCGCGCTCCACCCCCGAGGTGCTGCCCTACCTCCAAGAGGCCCTCGACGCCAGCTCCAGCTCCAGCGAGTTCATCTTCCCGCGCCCGGACGGCGAGCCCTGGGACCGGAGCAACGCCGATCACCTCTGCGACTGAGCCTCCAGCCCCAGCCGCCCGCGCCCACCAGCCCAACCCCGCCCCACTCTCCGTGTGGTGGAAGAGGAGCCCGGGGATAGTGGGAATCTAGTGGCGACCGGAACGCTCCCCACCCCCTGAGCGGAGGTGCAGCCGGGGTAACACACCGGGCTCATTTCGGAATCCGACACCGGGGCACGCCCGCGCCGCCACCGCCCTGGTGTTCCGTTGACACTCCTGGGGAATGGGAGGCTAGTAGCCGTGATTTTACTCCCAGGAAAGACGGGAGGTTCGGGCGTGGACCGCAGTGACAACGTCGTCGCCGTCGTCCTCGCTGCGGGGATGTCCACCCGTATGGGCCGGAACAAGCTCCTCCTCGACCTGGCGGGGCGAAGCGTGCTCCACCGTGCCGTGGCCACGGCGACTACGGCCGGCCTCGACCCGGTTCTGGTCGTGCTCGGACACGAAAGTGAGCGGGCACGGGCCGAGCTCGGGACGCTGCCCTGCACGGTGGTGCTCAATCCGGAGTACCAGAACGGTGTCAACACCTCGCTCCGGACCGGGATCCGGGCAGTCCCCGACCACTGCCCGGCAGCCATCGTCCTCCTCGCCGACATGCCTCTGGTCGACGCGGCCATGCTCCGGGCCCTGCTCGCGCAATACCGGGCGGGGTCCGCCCCACTGGTCGTTTCCAGTTACGACGGCGTGGACGCCCCGCCCATCCTCTATGACCGGGTCCTCTTCCCCGAGCTTCGCGTCCTGGAGGGAGATGGATGCGGGAAGAAGGTCGTCAAGCGCCACACCGCCGAGGCCATCCGGGTGCGCTGGCCGGTTCAGGCCCTGACCGATCTCGACGTGCCGGCCGACCTGGACCGGGTCCGGGCGCAGCTTTCGGGAGAGTGATCGAATGCGGGCCGAGCTCCTCCAACTCGCTGCCGACCTGGCCCGACGCGGAGAGCCCTACGTGCTGGCGATGGTCGTTCGGCGCCAGTCCTACAGCTCGGCCCAGCAGGGAGACATGGCGGTCATCACCGCCGACGGCGGCTACCACGGCTGGCTGGGTGGCAACTGCACCCAGCCCGCGGTGAAGCGCGAGGCGGCCCGCGCTCTTGCCGAGGGCCGCCCCCGGCTTCTGTCGCTTTCGCCGGAGCCGGAGGCGGAGGAGCGACCGGGGGTGACGGTTGTGCCCATGACCTGCGAGAGCGGCGGCTCGGTCGACGTTTACCTCGAGCCGATCTTGCCCTCCCCCCGGCTGTTGCTCTTCGGCGTTTCTCCGGTCATCCGGGCTCTGGCTCAGCTCGGCAAGGGCCTGGGCTACTCGGTGGACGTGGTCGACCCCCACGCCGATCCAGGGGCCTTGCCCGGCGCAGACCGCATCTTCCGGGATCTGGGGAGCGCGGACGTTCGAGCGCCCTCGCCGGCCGCGCGGCTCTTTGCCGTGGTGGCCACCATGGGAGAGAACGACGAGGACGCGCTCTTCGCCGCCCTGGCCGCCCGGCCGATGTACCTGGGCGTGGTCGCCAGCCGGACGCGATTCGGACGGATCCGCGACGCTCTCCTGAGGCGGGGCGTACCGGCTGCTGCCCTGGAACGCATCAAGAATCCGGCCGGTCTCGACATCGGTGCGCGGCTTCCCGAGGAGGTTGCGCTAAGCATCCTCGCGGAGATCGTCCATCTGCTCCACCTGGGCTCTCCCGAGCCGGCACAACTGCCGGCGGCAGGGGAGGAGGCCATCGACCCGGTGTGCGGCATGACCGTGGTGGTGGCCGGCGCACGAAATCAGATCCAGCATGCCGGCCGTTCCTTCTACTTCTGCAACTCCCGGTGCCGGGAGAAGTTCCTCGCCGCGCCGGAGCAGTACCTCACCTCTTCCACCCACGCCTGAACCCATGGCCATGGAGATCTCCAAGACCTTCGTCGTGAAGGCGCCGCCGGAGGCGGTCTGGAGCTTCCTCACCGATATCCGCCGCGTGGCGCACTGTCTGCCCGGAGCGGCCATTGGCGAGAAGCTCGACGAGAAGACATTTCCCGGGACGATGACGGTCAAGGTCGGACCGGTGTCCTCGACCTACCGGGGCCAGGTGGTGTTTCAGAAGCTGGACCCCGCAGCCCGGACCGCGGAGATCGTCGCCACCGGCCAGGACGTCCGCGGCAAGGGCGGGGCGGATCTCCGCCTGACCAGCAGCCTCACGGCGCGCCCGGGAGGCGAGACCGAGGTCACCGCCGTCTCCCTGGTCAACGTCACCGGTATCCTGGCCCAGATGGGTCGGGGAATGATCCAAGACGTCAGCGATGAGCTGTTTCAGGTGTTCTCCGAGCGGATGCGCGCCGAGCTGGAGTCCGCTCCTGCCCCCGCCGCGGCAGGACCCTCGACCGGCGCGCCGGGGACGGGCACTCCCACGACCGGGATGACAGGAACCGCTGTCACGACCGGCACGCCAGGAGACGGCGCTCCCCCGGCCGGCACTGCCGCGTCCGCCTCTGCAGCCGGGAACGAGGCGGCGCTGGACGTGGTGGCTCTCGGTGCCCGAGCTGCTCGCCGAACCGCCGGGCGGTGGGTCCGCGAGCCCGCCTTCTGGGCAGTCGTGGCCATCGCCGTCGCTGTTGCCGTGTACGCCGTGCTGCACCGGTCGTCGTAGACCCGAGGAGGAACCATGATTCCTGCCCAGTTCGACTATCACGCGCCGGCCTCGCTCTCCGAGGCGCTGGCCTTGCTCTCCCGCTACGGAGACGAGGCCAAGGTGCTCTCGGGAGGGCAGAGCCTCCTCCCGCTGCTCAAGCTGCGCCTGGGGCAGGCCGGGCACCTGGTGGACATCGGCCGGATCCCCGGGCTCGAGTACATCCGCGAAGAAGGCGGAATGCTCCGGATCGGCGGGCGGACCCGGGAAGCCGAGCTCGAGCGTTCGGAGCTCATCAAGGGCCGCTACCCCATCCTCCTGGATACCGCACGGGTGATCGCCGACCCGCTGGTGCGGAACATGGCCACCGTGGGCGGGAACCTGGCCCACGGAGATCCGGGCAACGATCACCCGGCCACCATGCTCGCCCTGCGCGCGCAGGTGGTGGCCACCGGCCCGAAGGGGGAGCGGATCATTCCCATCGAGCAATTCTTCCTCGGGCTCTTCCGCACCGCCCTCCGAGCCGACGAGGTGCTCACCGAGATCCGCATCCCGGTGCCGCCCGCTCGCTCCGGTGGGGCCTACGTCAAGCTGGAGCGCAAAGTAGGGGACTACGCCACGGCCGCGGCTGCAGCACAGATCACCCTTGACGCGAAAGGGGCGGTCGAGCGGGCAGGGGTGGCGCTGACAAACGTCGGCCCCACGCCGGTGAAAGCCAGCGACGCCGAGGCTCATCTGGTCGGTAAGAAACCCGAGGCAGCGGTGCTGGCGGAGGCGGCGCGACTGGCGGCCAAGGCCAGCTCGCCCAGCGCGGACCGCCGCGGCTCCGTGGAATACAAAAGGGAAATGGCGCGGGTGCTGGCAGGCCGCGCGCTCAAGACGGCCGTCGAACGCGCGGGAGGGCGGTAGCCATGGCGATGCACACCATCAAGCTGACGGTGAACGGGACGGCACATGAAGCCCAGGTGGAGTCCCGATTGCTCCTGGTCCACCTGCTCCGGGATGAGCTCCGGCTGACCGGGACGCACATTGGCTGCGACACCACGCACTGCGGCGCCTGCACAGTGCTGCTCGACGGGCAACCGGTGAAGTCTTGCACCGTGCTGGCCGTCCAGGCCGACGGTCGCGAGCTAGGCACCGTCGAAGGGCTGGAGAAGGACGGGAAGCTGCACGCCCTGCAGGAAGGCTTCTGGGAGAAGCACGGGCTCCAGTGCGGGTATTGCACGCCGGGAATGCTGATGACCACCTGTGCTCTCCTGGCAAAGAACAAGAATCCCAGCGAGCTGGAGATCCGGGAGGCCATCTCGGGAAACCTCTGCCGCTGCACCGGCTACGTGAACATCGTCAAGGCAGTTCAGTACGCGGCCGAGCGGCTGCGCTAGGAGGGATGCCATGGCGCCCAAGACGACTCCGGAAGTAGGCGGCATGGGCCACTCGATGAAGCGCAAGGAGGATCCGCGCTTCATCCGGGGCAAGGGGAACTACGTCGACGACATCGCCCTCCCAGGCATGCTGTGGATGGACATCGTTCGCAGCCCGTTCGCCCACGCCAAGATCAAGTCGATCAACGTGGAGAAGGCGCTCAAAGTCCCCGGCGTGCTGGCGGTGATCACCGGAGAGACACTGGCCAAGTACAACCTGCACTGGATGCCGACGCTGATGTCGGACACCCAGATGGTGCTGCCGACCGAGAAGGTGATGTACCAGGCCCAGGAGGTGGCAGCGGTCATCGCCACCAGCCGCTACACCGCGGCCGATGGAGTGGAGGCGGTGGAGGTGGACTACGAGCCGCTTCCAGTCGTCGTGGATCCCTTCAAGGCGCTCCAGCCAGACGCTCCGGTTCTTCGAACCGACAAGAAGGACAAGAAAGACAACCGCATCTTCCACTGGGAGGCAGGGGACCGCGCCGCCACCGACCAGGCCTTCGCCGAGGCCGAGGTTCGGGTGAAGCAGGATCTGTACATCCCCCGCATCCACGTGGCCTCGATCGAGACCTGCGGCTGCGTGGCCGACTTCGACCGGGTGAACGGCAAGCTCACCGTCTACATGACCACCCAGGCGCCCCACGCGATCCGCACGGTGTTCGCCCTGGTGGCCGGCCATGTCGGGCTCTCCGAGGAGCGGATTCGCATCGTCTCTCCGGACATCGGAGGGGGCTTCGGCGGAAAGGTGCCGATCTATCCCGGATATGTCATCGCGGTGGCCGCCTCCGTGGTCATCGGCAAGCCGGTGAAGTGGATCGAGGACCGGATGGAGAACCTCCAGGCCGATTCCTTCGCCCGCGACTACCACATCACCGCCGAGCTGGCGGCGAAGAAGGATGGAACCATCACCGCGCTGCGCATGAAGACCATCGCGGATCACGGGTACGCCGACGCCGCGGCCAATCCCTCCAAGTTCCCGGCCGGGCTCTTCTCCATCTGCACCGGCTCGTACGATGTGAAGAAGGCCTTCGTGGAAGTGGACGGGGTCTACACCAACAAGCCACCGGGGGGCATCGCCTACCGGTGCTCGTTCCGGGTCACCGAGGCGGTGCACGCCATCGAGCGCATCACCGACGTGCTGGCCCAGGAGCTGAAGATGGACCCGGCCGCACTGCGAATGAAGAACTTCATCCCCAAGGAGAAGTTCCCCTACAAGTCGGCCCTGGGCTGGGAGTACGACAGCGGCGATTACGCCCGGGCGCTCGATCTGGCGATGGAGAAGATCGACTACCGGGGGCTGCGCAAAGAGCAGGCCGAGAAGCGGGCCCGGGGCGAGCTGATGGGCATCGGCCTCTCCACCTTCACCGAGATCGTCGGCGCCGGCCCGTCGAAGCAGTTCGACATCCTGGGCATCAAGATGTTCGATTCCTGCGAGCTCCGGGTACACCCGACCGGGAAGGCCATCGCCCGCTTCGGGACCAAGTCGCAAGGTCAGGGCCACGAGACGACCTATGCCCAGATCATCGCCGAAGAGCTGGGCATTCCGGCCTCGGCGGTCCAGGTCGAGGAGGGGGACACCGACACGGCGCCCTACGGGCTGGGCACCTATGCCAGCCGCTCCACGCCTACCGCCGGCGCGGCCGGAGCGATGGCGGCCCGGAAGGTGCGGGAGAAGGCCAAGAAGATCGCCGCCCATCTCCTGGAGGTCTCGGAGGACGACCTGGTCTGGGAAACCGGCAAGTTCTCGGTGAAGGGCTCGCCGCAGCGATCGAAGACCATCCAGGAGATTGCCTTCGCCGCCTACACCAATCACCCGCCCGGAATGGAGGCTGGCCTGGAGGCGGTGGACTATTACGATCCGCCCAACCTCACTTTCCCCTTCGGCAGCTACATCTGCGTGGTGGACATCGATCGCGGTACGGGGATGGTGAAGATCCGTCGCTTCCTGGCGGTGGACGACTGCGGGAACATCATCAACCCGATGATCGTCGACGGGCAGATCCACGGCGGGCTCACCATGGGCATGGCTCCGGCGCTGCTGGAGGAGATCAGCTACGACGAGAACGGCAACGTCCAGGGCGGCAGTTTCATGGACTACCTGGTGCCCACTGCCATGGAGACTCCCAGCTGGGAGACCGACAAGACGGTCACCCCCTCCCCGCACCATCCCTTCGGGGCCAAGGGGGTGGGGGAGTCGGCCACGGTGGGGGCACCCCCGGCCATCGCCAACGCGGTGGTGGATGCGCTGGCACATCTGGGCGTCCGCCACATCGACATCCCGATCACGCCGGAGAAGGTCTGGAAAATCTTGAAGGAGAAGGGGGTCGCCGAGTAGCAAAGGGATGGAATGAAGGAGCTCCGAAACATCGTGGGGGCCTGGTCGGAGCTGCGGTCCCGGCAGGAGCCAGTCGTTCTGGCGACGGTGGTGGCCACCAATGGCTCAACGTATCGGCGCCCGGGCGCCCGTCTCCTCCTCTCTGCCGAGCGCTGGGTGGCGGGGGGCATCAGCGGCGGGTGCCTGGAACGGGACGTGTTGAGCAAGGCCTGGTGGCGGACGCGCGAAGGCCCCCTGGTGGTGACCTACGACTCGACCTCGGCGGATGACGAGGAGACCTGGACCTTCGGGCTGGGGTGTAACGGGCGGGTGGACGTGCTCCTGGAGCGCTTGACGGCGGGGGGCGAGACGCACCCTCTCGATTTCATCGCCGACCGCATCGCCGTCGGCCGTCCGGGGGTGCTGGGAACCGTCTTTCGCGCGGGAGGAGCGGCCGCTCGGGTGGGGCAGCGCCTTCTGCTCGACGAGCGGGGCGTTCGCACCGATGTGGCACCGGGTCCGTTGCAGCGCGCGATGGGGGCTGCGGCCGAGCAGGCCCTGTCTGCAGGGCGGACGCGGAGCCAGCAGTTCGAGGTGGGCGGTGAGACGACGGAGGTGCTCCTCGAGCTGATCCGGCCACCCCGCTCGCTGGTGGTGTTCGGGACCGGCCAGGATGCGGTCCCGGTCGTGCGGCTGGCGGCCTCCCTGGGGTTCCACGTCACCGTGGTCTCCGACAGTCCGGCCGGGGTCCCGGGGGAGCTCTTCCGCGAGGCCGACGTCCGGCTCACTGCCACTCCCAAGGGCCTCCCCGGAAAGCTGACGCTCGAGCGGGACGCTGCGGCCGTGGTGATGACCCACAATCTCTCTCACGACACGGGCTACCTGCGCTTCGCGCTCGAGTCGGATTGTAGCTACGTCGGCGTCCTGGGCCCGCGAGCCCGAACCGATCGGCTGCTGCAGACCCTGGTTCAGGAGGGGTTCGCCCTGACAGACGCGCACCGGCAACGGCTCTTCAGCCCGGTTGGCCTGCATCTGGGAGCCGAGGAGCCGGAGGAGATCGCTCTGGCCATCCTGGCGGAGATCCAGGCCACCTTCAGCGCGACAGACGGTCAGAGCCTTCGGTCACGGAACGGGCCGATCCATTCACGCGAGCCGTAGGAACGTGGGCCCGCTGTCGATCCCGGAGCCGTCCCTGGTGGTGCTGGTCGGGCCCGCTGGAGCGGGTAAATCGCACTTCGCCCGACGGCATTTTCGCCCGACCGAAGTCCTGTCCTCCGACGTCTTTCGCGGCTGGGTGTGCGACGACGAGAACGACCAGTCCGCCAGTGCTCAGGCGTTCGAGGTGTTGCACTTCGTGGCCAGCCGCCGGCTCGCGCTCGTTCGGCTGACCGTGATCGATGCCACCAACGTGCAGTTCGACGCCCGTGCTCCCTTGCTGGCGCTGGCCCGGCAGTACCGCGTCCCGGCGGTGGCCATCGTGTTCAACGTCTCCGAACGGGTCTGCCGCGAACGATGCGCCGCCCGGGCGGAGCGCCCGATCGCTGGACACGTCATTCGAAGTCAGCTCCTGCAACTGAGTGGCTCGATCGACAACCTGCACCAGGAAGGCTTCCAGGAGGTTCACCTGCTGGACGAGGGAACGGTCGGGCAGGTCGAGATCGCCCGACGGCCGCGATCTGGCGTTGGCTAGCCGCGTCCTCAGCGTCCCAGCGTCTCGATGAGCAGCCGGGCCGTCTCTTCTCCTGAGAAATTCTGCTGACCGGTGATGAGATTGCCGTCACGGACTGCAAACCCGCGCCACAGGCCAGCCCGGATGTAGTTCGCGCCGATCCTCTTCAGCTCGTCCTCGATCCGCCAGGGCATGATGTGCTTGTCACGCGAGAGGAGCTTCGCTTCCCAGACTGCGTTGTCGGCAAAGTCCTCCTCGACATTGGCGAAGCCCGTGACCGTCTTGCCTTTGGCGAGAAACTGTCCGTTCGAAAGCTTGGCATAGCGGAGGAGGGCCACGCCGTGGCAGAGCGCGGCGGCGATCTTCCCCACCTCGTAGAACTCGACGAACTTCTTGATCAGGTCATGCGCGGTCTCGAAGGTGAACATCGGGGCCTGGCCGCCTGCGACAACGATGGCGTCGAAGGCCTTCACCTCGAGCTCGCTGGTCGGCCTGGTCTTGTCGACGAGTGCGGCGAGCCTGGGCGTAGCGATGAAACCCATGGTGATCAGATCGGTCGAGGAGTAACCGCTCGGATCGCGAGGGTCGCTCAGCGCGTCCGCCTCACATTTGCCGCCTTGCGGGCTGAAGATCTCCACCGCATACCCGGCTTCCGCGAGGAAGTAGTAGGGATGCGAGAGCTCGCTCCACCAAAAGCCCACCGGCCAGTTCGTGGTCGTGGCGATCGCCGGGTTGGCGACGACGATGGCGACCCGCTTCTGCTTCTTCGGGTTGACGACGTTCGGGTCTCTCACGCTCATGGTCACTTCCTCCGCGCCCCTGCGGTTGTCGTCAGGGAGGGGCGCACACTCTTGGACGGCCGAAGCTCGTCGCGCCGGGGGTCGATCAGCTCGTTTCCTGCTCTCGGGAGGAACGGTACCGCCGGTCATCGGAATGGGTGCCCGGCAGTCTGTGAAGTATCCGCCCGAACAGGCCGTTCAAGAGCAGGATGGCGCGGTGAGTGCGCGAGCGCACCTCGTCTTCCGAGATCCGCAGGATCGCAGCCGTTTCAGCGACCGGAAACTGCTCGATCTCGCGCAGGAGGAACGCGGCGCGGTCCAAGCTATCGAGGCGTTGGAGCATCTCCCGGATCATTTCCGGCAAGTCGGGGCGCCGGGAAAGCTCATCCGCCAGATCCGTCCAGTCCGCGACGGGCGACACCAGGCAGCCTCGTGCATCGAACCGGGGCAGAAGGAGCTCGAGTGATTCGGGCGAGGATTGCTCCGCGGGAGGGTCCCCCCGGAGAGCCACCTCCATCGCCACCCCATACATCGTGGCGCTGAAGGAGGCGTCGCAGACGCGCGAGCCGGGAAAGCGAACGACGCGAAGCAGAGTCTGCTGGGTAGCCTCCGCTGCTTTCGATGCGCTCCCCAGCATGTTCCAGGCGACCCGGTAGATAGAACCCCACCAGCGCGTCGCGAAGCGTGCGAAAGCAGGGCGATTTCCGGAACGGGCCTGCTGCACCAGCTCTTCATCCGTTGGACAGTGGTCTAGCTCCGTCGGCATTTGAACATCTCTTTCTCGACCCTCGGGACTTCATACCGAACGAGACAGGTGGACACCGATTGCGGTGCAGATCGCACCGCATCCTCGACGGCATTCTTTCGACGCCAACTCAATGGGTTGGCAAGGTCCGGTTAACAGAATTTACCTAGGCCAGTTCAGGCGGACCTTCACCAGACGTAGGGGATCAGGCGAAAGCGCACGCACGCGGCGTACTCGGTGTACCCGGGCAGTCCCTTGGCCAACGTGCGCTCTTCCAAGTCGTTGTCCGAGCACCGTCGACCTCCAGGGTGACGACAGGCACGATCACACCGAGTAGTGCATCTCCCGCATCCGCAGGTAGGCGAGGACGGCCATCCGCAGCGGAGCAGGAACGCGCCCAGCGTCGCCCGCATCGAGCGGAGGGGAGGGGTCATACTCGAGCCCAAGCTGGATCGCCTCGGCAACCCGACGCCCCGCCAGCTCTGCAGCGAGCGTCAGCCCCAGATCGATCCCCGCCGAGACGCCGGCCGCGGTGGCGTACTTGCCGTCGCGCACGACCCGCTCTGCGACCGGTACCGCCCCGTACTCGAGGAGCCGATTGCGAGAAGCCCAGTGGGTATTGGCCCGCCGACCGCGCAGCAGACCGGCAGCGGCGAGGAGCATCGCCCCGGTACATACCGAAGCGGTGATCCTTGTCGTGCGATCGATCGCCTGAAGCCAGGCCAGCACACGTTGATCACGTTCGAGCCTGCGAGTGACGAAGCCGCCAGGGACGAGAAGCAGGTCGCACTTGGTGACCTCGTCGATCGCCGTGTCAGTGGTGAGGCCAAGCGCCCCGTTCTCAGTCCGGACGATGCCGCGCGCCGGCGCTGCGAAGGTGGCCTGCACCCCCGGCACCCGGATCAGCGCTTCGTAGGGTCCGACCACGTCCAGTGCGTCGAACCCCTCGAAGACGAAAAAGACAATCTTCATGACTCTGCTCCTCTGCTCATCGCCCCGAAGCGGGCGCGGTACTCCCGGGGGCTCAACCCGACCCTGCGGGCGAAGGCCCGGCGCAGGCTCGCGGGCGTGCCGAACCCGGATGCGGCGGCCACATCGTCGACCGAACGCACGCTGGTCTCGAGCAGGCGGCGCGCAGTCTCGACGCGCACCCCTTCAACGTACGCCGCTGGGGACAGGCCAACCTCGGCGCGAAAGACGCGGCCGAAATGTCGCACGCTCATCGCCGCGTGTTTGGCGAGTGCAGGCACGTCGAGCGCTGCCTCGGGATGTTCGAGGATGAGCGTCTGCAGTTCTCGGATTGGGACCCGCTCTGCCGCCTGCGCCTGCAGTTGCGTGCTGAACTGGGACTGACCACCGGCTCGGCGGACAAAGACGACCAGCCACCGGGCGATGAGCATCGCCAGCTCGCGGCCGAGGTCCTCCTCGACCATGGCCAGCGCCAGGTCGATGCCGGCCGAGACGCCCGCCGAAGTCCAGACCTTGCCATCCCGTACGTAGATGGGGTCCTTCTCCACACGGACACCCGGGTGCATCTGGGCGAGCGAGTCGCAGTACGCCCAGTGCGTGGTGGCACGGCGGCGTTCGAGCAGCCCTGCCGCGGCGAGCACGAACGCTCCGGTGCAGACCGACGCGACTCGTCTCGAGCGCTTGGCGGTTCGTCCGACGAGGTGCACGAAGGACGAATCGCGCGCAGCGGCCCGCGCTCCCCGCCCCCCCGCGACGATCAGTGTGTCGATCGATGGCGCGCTGGCGGTTCCCACCCCGGCGAGCGTCGCCTGGGTCGCGATCTCCAGCCCGCTCTGAGCCCGGACGGTCGGAGACACCCCGACCACGAGTGGCGCGTACCCGGGATCCCGTGCGCCCCGGCGAGCCTGTGCTTCGCTGGCCCCGGCGAAGACCTCCAGCGGCCCGACGACGTCGAGCGCCTGGCACCGGTCATAGGCGACGATGACGACGCGCCGGAGCATGGGCAGAGAGTGCGCTGCTCCGCCGGCTGGCGCAAGGACGATGATCGGACATTTTCGGCCATCAGCCCGGCTATGGAACGCGGGTTCCGATCAAAGCCATGTTGGCTTCAGGTGACGGTCCGGCGAGGCGCGCCCACGAGGCAGATCACCATCGTGCAGGGACGGTCGGAATGGTTCCGCCATGCATGGCGAACACCGTTTTGAATGACGGTATCTCCGGCGCGCAGGTGAATCTCGTTCGATCCGTCGAGCTCGAGCCAGATCTCGCCGGACACGATGTAGACGAAGTCGATGCTCGCGGTCGTATGCAGCCCGGCCTGATCTTGCTCCATGTGTTTGGACCGCCCGGGGAACAGCTCGTCGAGCTGTTGTTGAGCAGCCCGCGGATCCAGGCCCACGGCCGGTTTGGTGCCAGCGGGAGGCACCGTGAAGAGATTGAACCGAACTCCGAACGGAGGTGGGAAATGGTCGGGCGCAGCCTGCTCTGCGCCATCGCCGGGAACGGGACCGATGCTGTCGAGACTCCAGATGCGATGCCAGGCGTAGCCAGGTAGTGCCTGAGCCGTGAGCGGCGACACTGCGGCCTCGCTGACAACCGTGCTCTTTCCGTCGGGACCAACGCCGGTGACAACGCGTCGAACAGTCATGGCATCGCCTTCTAACGCATCCTCGCCGAGACCAGTCCCCGGACGCCTGTCCAGCATCCGGCGGGCCGGCCGCTAGGGACGATCCCCCTTGGCGGTGGGGCGGCCACCACTCGCGCAGTTGGAAGGTCAGGGTCGAGCAGCGCAGCGGAGGATGACCTCGACCGAGCGATCGACGTCGTCCTCGGAGGTGTTCCAGCCGGAGACGCTGATGCGCATGACCTGTCGCCCCTTCCACAGGCTGCCCCCGAGCCAGCAGGTGCCATCCTCCTGGACCCGCTCGACGACCGCCTGGGTGAACGCGTCGGCATCTCCTCCACCCGGAGGTTGGAAGCGGACCAGCACCTGGTTCAGGACGACGTCGTTGATCACCTCGACGCCAGGAGCCCGGTCGAGCCCCTCCGCAAACCGGCGAGCCAGTGCGCAGCAGCGATCCACCAACTGTTCCACTCCCGAGTGCCCGAGAGCGCGGAGCACCGCGTAGACCGGGACTCCCCGCCCGCGCCGGCTGAACTCCGGGCCGTAATCGACACCGTCTCGCAGCCCGTTCGACCGAACCAGATAGCTGGCCTCGGTCCCCATCGTCGCGCGCAGGACGTCCCGATCGCGCACGATGACCACACCGGAGTCGTAGGGGACATTGAGCCACTTGTGCGCATCGAGCGCCCAGCTGTCCGCCCCCTCGACACCGCGGATGAGCGGCCGCGTTCGAGGGCTCGCCGCCGCCCACAGGCCGAAGGCGCCGTCCACGTGCACCCAGGCCCCGCGGGCGTGTGCCGCGGAAATGAGTGGTTCCATCGGATCGATCGCGCCGCTGTTGATGTTGCCCGCCTGAAGACACACCAGCGTCGGCCCATGACAGTGGGCGAGCACGGCCTCGAGAGCGCCCGGGTCCATCCGCCCCTGTCCGTCCGCCCGCACTTGCTTCACCCTGGCCTGCCCGAGGCCCAGGAAGCGGAGTGCCCGCACCACCGTGACATGTGCCTCCTCGCCCACCACGACGTGGAGCTCCGGCGCGCCGTAGAGACCATTCTTCGCGACGTCCCACCCGGCTCGGTTCAGAAGCGCACTGCGAGCACAGGCGAGGCCGGTGAAATTAGCCATCTGGCAGCCGGTGACGAACCCCACCCCGGAAGCCGTTGCCAGCCCCAGCAGCTCGCACATCCAGCGCCCGGCCGTCTCCTCCAGGACCGCCACGGTTGGGGAAAGGACGTGGAGTGCGGCGTTCTGGTCCCAGGTCGAGGTGAGCCAATCGGCCGCCAGGGCGACCGGGTAACTCCCGCCGATCACGAAGCCGAAGAAACGCGGTCCACGGGTGGCCATCAGCCCGGGAGCACCATCGCGAGCCAGCGACGCCAGGATCGAACGAGGGTCCTCTCCGCGCTCGGAGAGGGGACGGTCCAGCGCGGCCCGCAGCGTCTCGAGGGAGGCGGTGGGCCGAACGGGGCAGTCTTCGAGCGACCTCATCCAGGCTCGGGCGTGGTGAAGGGCGTCCCCGAGGACGTCGTCATTTTTCATGCCGATGCCCAGTGCAGGCAACCGGTCGGAAATCGCAGCGGAGATGGCAAAGTCAGTCACAGGGCCCGCCGGCCCGATGGCCGGCCAGGGTCTGGTTCAGTGCCGGGTGATGACCACCTCGAGGTACTGGCTCGGTACCATCAGTGACTCTGCACCAACCCGATTCCAGCGGTTCAGCAGGTCTGTCAGATCACGTTCCAGTGCCCTGGCGCCGTCGGCCGGCAGTGCCGCGAAGGCCTTGTGGATCGGTCCGTACCAGGTACGGAACCGGTCTGGCGCATCAAGCGCAAACTGGCCTTGGCGCCCATACCAGTCGATGCGAACAAGGGAGCCTCATGATGCGACGCGAGCTCCTGCCGCCCTTCGCCCTGGCCATTCTGGTTGCCGCATGCCAACCCCACCAGGGGGTCGCACAGACCAGCACAAACGCGTCGAAAACAATCCTTCAGCAGGCTTCCACTGAACGGGATGGACAGCACGATTTCGACTTCGAATTCGGTGCCTGGAAAGCTCACCTGTCCCGGCTCTTACATCCCTTGAGTGGGTCCACGACCTGGACCGCATATGAGGGGACTTCCGTCGTTCGTAAGGTGTGGGATGGCCGTGCGAATCTGGGCGAGCTGGAGGTGGAGGGACCGGGGGGTCACATCGAAGGTCTGACCCTGCGCTTGTACAACCCGCAAACGCGCCTATGGAGCATCAGTTTCGCCAACAGCCGCGACGGCACACTGGGCCAAGCCATGATCGGCAGGTTCACGGACGGCCGCGGAGAATTTTTCGACCGCGAACTTTTCAATGGTCGAGAAATCTCTGTCAGATTCATATTCTCTGACATCGCGCCAAATTCATTCAAATTCGAGCAGGCCTTTTCGGACGACGGCGGCAAGACCTGGGAAGTGAACTGGATCGCGACGTTTGCGCGCACGTCGGGTTGAGAAGGGGTCTCCCATCGGCTTGACCGCCTGGCTCCGCCCCTAGAATCACGGCTTATCCTTCCCGGTAGTTCCTCAGTGATGTCGTCCACGCTCGGGACTGAGCGAAGGCTCCCGGTCCGAAGCCAGCTGCGTCAGTTCAGCCCCTCCCGACACTCCTTCGGATTCGAAGCCGTCGACCGGCTCCCGTCCGGGCCGGATCGCCGCAGTCTCTAGGAGTTGCACGTGAGCCAGGAAGTGAAGCCGAACTACAAGCCCGAAACGTTGGCCCTGCACGCCGGATACGCCTCCGACCCGGCCACGGGTGCGCGGGCGGTGCCCATCTACAACACGACGAGCTACCGCTTCCGGGACGCAGACCATGCCGCTGCGCTCTTCGGCCTGCGGGAATTCGGCAACATCTACTCCCGCATCATGAACCCCACCAACGACGTCCTCGAGCAGCGCATCGCCGCGCTGGAGGGTGGCGTGGCGGGGCTGGCGGTGGCTTCGGGCCAGGCGGCGGAGACCTTGACGCTCCTCACCTTGCTCAAGTCGGGCGACGAGCTGGTTTCCACCTCCAGTCTGTACGGAGGCACCTACAACCTCTTCAAGGTGACCTTCCCGCGGCTGGGCATCCGGGCGCGGTTCGTCGAGGCCTCCGACTTCGAGGCCATCCGGGCGGCCATCGGGCCCAAGACGAGGGCCCTCTTCGCCGAGACGCTGGGCAATCCGCGGCTGGACGTCATCCATCTTCAGGAACTGGGCCGCATTGCCCGCGAGGCGGGGATTCCCTTCGTGGTCGACAGCACCTCCACCACGCCGGCGCTGCTGCGGCCCCTGGAGCATGGGGCCAACATCGTCGTCCACTCGGCCACGAAGTACATCGGTGGCCACGGGACGAGCATTGGTGGGCTCATCGTCGACGGGGGAAACTTCCCCTGGGACAACGGGAAGTTCCCGGAATTCACCGAGCCCAACCCCGGCTACCACGGCCTGCGGCTCTTTCAGACCTTCGGGAACATCTCCTTCATCCTCAAGACGCGGGTGGAGCT
>JBKOYI010000075.1:0-21587 GCA_046725335.1 Myxococcota bacterium
CGCCGCGCTTCCCCCCGGCTACCGCATCGAGATTGGCGGCGAGTACGACGAGCAGGTCAAGGGCTTCGCGGAGATGTCGCTGGTCATGATCCTCTCCATGGCCATGATCTACTTCGCGCTGGTCTTCCAGTTCGACAGCGCGGTGAAGCCCCTGCTGGTGTTCGGGGCCATCCCCTACGGCATGTGCGGCGCGCTGGCGATGCTGGCCATCATGCACCAGCCCTTCGGATTCATGGCCTTCCTGGGGGTGGCCAGCCTCGTCGGAGTCATCGTCAGCCACGTCATCGTCCTCTTCGACTTCATCGAGGAGGCGCACCATCACGGCCGCGATCTGGAGGACGCGCTCATCGAGGCCGGCATCGTCCGGCTCCGCCCGGTGATGATCACCGTGGGCGCCACCGTGCTCGGGCTGATTCCCCTGGCGATGCACGGCGGACCGCTCTGGGAACCGCTCTGCTACGCCCAGATCGGCGGCCTGAGCATCGCCACGGTCATCACCCTGGTGCTCGTGCCCCTCATGTACACGGTGTTCGTCCGCGACCTGAAGATCGTCCCCTGGAAGAAGGAGCACCCCGCTCCCGCGACGTCGGCGGAGCATTCGCCGGCTTACCCTGCGTATGGCCTGACAGTGACCGACGAACCTTCGCCGCAGGCGGCCACCGTCAACGGCCCTTCCGACGTAGCTGAAAACATGCCCCCGAGAGGGTCGACGAGCGACGAGAGGACGACCCATTCAGCAGGAGCCGGCAATGTCACCAGATGAGATTCACCTTCGCTTTTCAATCGCCCGGGAAGCCTTGCTGCTCCCAGGCACGGACGACCGAAGGCGAGTATGTTGCTGTACAGCGAGGTGCGAGACATGGCTTACGACAAATCTCTTTCCTCCTCCCCGACATCGGTGGACCGGGCCGAGCTGGTCTTGCAGCTCGTTCCGCTCGACACCGCCTATGCCGATCTCTACCGGTTCCGGGCTCGCCAGCTCGCCGCGTCCGAGCTCTCCGCCGGCGACTGCCGGGCGTTGAAGCTGGCAGAGGACGGGCTCCATTCCATCCCCGGCGAGATCCAGCGGGCAATGGACGACAGGAACTGGGAACAGGTCCGGAAGCTCGCCGCGGCCCTCAGGGCCGAGCAGCGCCTGCTGGAGGACCGCGGCTCGTTGAGGAAGATCAGCGAGAGCCTTTACGAGGACAATGTGATCTACGTGGACCCCTTCTCCCCGGGATTCTGCTGGTACCACCGGCGGGAGGAGCGCGAGCTAAGGCCGCTGCGCGACGTCGCTCTCGGCTTGCTCGGCCAGGCAGCGCGCATCGATCCGGAATGGAAGCGCCTCTACGAAGATCGGCAGCAGGCTCTGAAGACGGTGCGCCTCAGCGAGCCCGTCGTCTCCGAGGGGCGGGGAGGGATGGAGCAGCGGGCCCGCGAGGCCCTCGCTTCGGGGAAGCTCGACGAGCTGGAGAGGCTCGCCGCCAGCATCCAGGCCGCCGGAGCCGGATCCGCCGGGCCTACCCCCATCGAGTCCGCCCTCGACGTCGAGCCCGCGCCACTCGCCTTTGGCTTCACTCCCGAGACACTACAGAAGGCGCGCGCCTTGGGACTCGAGCCCGAGCACTTCGACAACGTCCGGGCCAGCTTCCGCTCCTTGTTTCCGTACCTCTGGCGGCCGATCTTCTTCGAGACGGATGCAAACCTCGTCGAGGCCCGGGTCACAGCCATGCTCCCCAAGGACACGCCGGACGCCCTGCGCGACCGGATCGTGATGCTGGTCACCCGTCCGGTTCTGACCTCGGGCGGCGCCCGTTTCCTTCCCCCGCTGGTCGAAGAGGACGTGCTGGTGGAGACGTTCGAGGAGGGACCGGCAATGACGGAGGTGGGGAAGAACGGTCTGGCCGAGGCCCTGGGCCTCAGGCGGCGGTGGGGACTCAACCGGCTGAGCATCGAGCGCATCATCCAGACGAAAGGACCCGAGCTGGTGAAGTCGCTCGGCCTGGATCCCTGGAGCTTCCGGCTGGTCTGCATGCCGCCCGACCTCTTTGGTCCGCTCGGCGAGAAGAGAGGCTGGGGGAAACAAGAGATCTGGACACACCTGGACGGGTTTGTGGCGACCCGCGAGCGCAAGCTGCTCGCGCTCGCCGGCGGCGACGTCCGCTACGGGGGTGTCCAGGACCTGGTGGGGGTGGGAGTGGGGTACGACAGTGACCGCCTCCTCGCCCGGTTCGCCGTGGTCGATCGGCGACGGCTTCGGGCCTGGTGAGGAGGCATCACATGGAATCGAGACACGAGAAGTACGACCAGCTGATCGCCCGCTGCAAGTCGATCCCGCCCACCCCGACCGCCGTCGCTCACCCCTGCGACGAGTCCTCGATCCGGGCCGCGGTCGATGCCGCGCGGGTGGGCCTCATCGATCCCATCCTGGTCGGCCCCACCTCACGGATTCGCGAGGTGGCGGCGAAGTGCCGGCTGGACATCTCGAAGTTCCGCCTGGTCGACGCCGCCTACAGCCAAGACTCGGCGGCCAAAGCGGTGGAGCTGGTCCGCAAAGCCGAGGCGGAGGCGCTGATGAAGGGCAGCCTCCACACCGACGAGCTGATGGGCGAGGTGGTGAAACACGAGACCGGCCTCCGCACCGCACGGCGCATCAGCCACTGCTTCCTTATGGACGTGCCCGGCCGCCCTGAGCCGCTGATCATCACCGACGCCGCGGTGAACATCGCCCCCACCCTCAAGGAGAAGGTGGACATCGTCCAGAACGCCATCGACCTCGTCCGGGACCTGGGGGCCTCCGAGATCCGGGTGGCGATCCTCTCCGCGATGGAGACGGTCAACCCGGACGTCCCTTCGACCATCGAGGCCGCAGCGCTCTGCAAGATGGCCGATCGGCGGCAGATCACCGGGGCGCTCCTCGACGGACCGCTGGCCCTGGACAACGCCATCAGCCCCGAGGCGGCGAAGATCAAGCACATCGACTCACCGGTGGCCGGACGAGCCAACGTGCTGGTGGTTCCCGACCTCGAGGCCGGCAACATGCTCGCCAAGAGCCTCACCTTCCTCGCCGGCGCGGACGCGGCGGGCATCGTCCTCGGGGCGAAGGTGCCCATCATCCTCACCAGCCGTGCCGACACCGTCATCGCTCGACTCGCCTCCTGCGCCGTGGCGACCCTGATGGCCGAAGCGCGGCGGACCAGCACCCGGCGCGTGGTGAGCTGAGACCATGGCCGACGCGATCCTGGTCATCAACGCCGGCTCCTCGAGCCTCAAGTTCACCCTCTTCCTGTCCCGGGGGGCCGAGCTGGAGCCCTGGCTCCGGGGGCAGGCCGAGGGGCTGTACACCGAGCCGGCCTTCATCGCGAAGGACACGGACGGGACGATCGTCTCCGAGCACCGCTGGAAGAAGGGGGAGTCCGTCGGTCACCGGGGGGCCATCGCTCATCTCGTCGACTTCCTCCGCAGCACCAGGGGCGCGCACGAGCTGATCGCCGTCGGCCACCGGGTGGTCCACGGCGGCGTGGAGTTCTCCGAACCCATCCGGCTGAGCGCGGAGGTGGTGAGAAAGCTGGAGACGCTCATCCCGCTCGCGCCGCTCCACCAGCCGCACAACCTGGCGCCGATCAGGTTCGCCCTCGAGGAGATCCCCACTCTGCCGCAGGTGGCGTGCTTCGACACCGCGTTCCACCGTGCCCAGCCGGAGCTGGCCCAGGCCTTCGCCTTGCCGAAGGAGATCACCGATCGCGGCGTGCGCCGCTACGGCTTCCACGGCCTCTCCTACGAGTACATCGCCGGCGCGCTGCCGGCGATCGACCCCCGGGCGGCTGCGGGACGGGTGGTGGTCGCGCACCTCGGAAACGGCGCGAGCATGTGCGCCATGCAGGCCGGCCGCAGCGTGGCCAGCACCATGGGCTTCACCGCGGTCGACGGTCTTCCCATGGGGACCCGGTGCGGGTCCATCGACCCCGGCGTGGTGCTCTATCTGATGGACCAGCTGAAGATGGACGCCCGGGGCATCGAGAAGCTCATCTACCAGCAGTCCGGCCTGCTCGGGGTCTCGGGCGTCTCTAGCGACATGCGGTCACTGCTCTCCAGCGAGGCGCCACGGGCGAAGCTCGCGGTCGACCTGTTCGTGTACCGCATCGGCCGCGAGCTCGGCTCGCTGGCCGCTGCGCTCGGCGGGCTGGATGCGCTGGTCTTCAGCGGAGGGATCGGCGAGCACGCGGTCCCCATCCGCCAGAGCGTGGTCCAGGCCGCCGGCTGGCTCGGCCTCACCCTCGACCGCGCGGCCAACGCCGGGGGTGGCCCGCGGATCACCACCGCCACCAGCCGCGTTCCGGCCTATGTGATCCCCACCGACGAGGAACTGATGATCGCCAGGCACACCCGGCAGCTGATCGCCGGCGCCTGAGCGGGTCCGGGTCACCATAGGCTCGTCCACAAATTGCGCCATTGGACGGGCGCGGCCGCGGCCGTCTTCTTCCCTGGGTGCCCACGCGCCGCAGCCCAGGGCGGTGCGGGAGGGCTCCGGTCAGAGACCCATTGCTATTAACCAACTGGTTGGTGATAAACGCCGGGCGATGCCACGGATTCGCCGCACCCAGCGCCCACGAGACCGGAGCAACCCCAGCCCCGCAGGGCAGTCCTGGCGATCGAACTGGAAGACCGGTGGAAGCAGCTCCACCGCGGTGATGCCGAGCTCGCGGAGGTACGGGATCTTCTCGATCATCCCGGCATAGGTCCCTTGCCGCTCGGCGGCGACTCCCGAGCTGGGATGGCGGGTGAAGCCGGCAACGTGCATCTCGTAGATCACGGTCGAGGCAAGACTCCGATGCAGCGGCGCGTCGCCCTCCCAGTCGTAGGCGCTCGTGTCCACCACCGCGCTCTTCATGGCCATCGCATCGGGTGCCCCGTATCGCCCTGCGAGGGGACGGGAATACGCCTCGGGGACGACGACCGCACGCCCGTACGGGTCGAGCAGGGTCTTGCTCGGATCGAAGCGGAGGCCATGCTCGGGTGCTTAGGGGCCGAAGGCTCGATAGGCGTACGGCTGTCCGGGAAGGAGCCCCGGAACGAAGACGTGCCAGTAGTGGTAGGTGCGGTGGTCGCGAGGATCGAGCTCGATCACGCGGCTGGGCTGCGCCTGGTCGACGCCATCGAACAGGAGGAGCTCGATCCGGGTGGCCTGGCGCGAGAAGACGCTGAAGTTGACCCCATCGGGGAAGACGGTGGCGCCGAGAGGAAAGCTCGTACCGTGCCGGGTGGTCGCTGCAGCCCTCTCCCTTCCCCAGCCGTGGTCGGGGATCACCGACCGCTGCCGCCGGTAGCGGGAAGCTGCGGCCGGCCCTTGGGCATACAGGCCGCCGGTTCACCGGGCGGACCGCTCCGGCAGACACCGGCGAGCGGCTCCCCTCGAGGGCCGGCGATGCCGCACGCCGCACCATCCTGCTGACCCTTGCAGGCCTCGAGCGCCTCGGGGGGAGGCCCCGGGCGCGGGGGTGGTTCGGGGGCGCAAGCGACGGTCCCGCCGGGCACCTGCCGGCAGCTTCCGGTGACGGTCCGGCCCTGGTGCTGCAAGGGACAGGACGCCCCGGACTCGCGACCGGCGCAGGCAGCCAAGGCCTCCTGGGAGGGCGAAGGCGACACGGGCTGCTGGGCAAGCGCGAGCGGGGCGATGAGGAGTGAGAGGGAGAAGCAGAGGGAGGCAACGGGAAAGGTCATCGGAAAGGAGTCGTCGCGCTCCCGCAAATTGTTTCGCCCCTCTTTCAAGACAGACCCGCGGACGGCCGCCGGCACTTTCGATCCCCTCCCGCCTGTACCCGTCGGGGTCTGCTGGTTCGCCGGCACCGCGAGCACCTGCTCCGCCCGCTAGAAGTGGAAGGCGAACCGGGCGAGAAGGTACGCGACCGTGGTCGACACCGATACGCCGATCAACCCCGGAACCATGAAGCTGTGGTTCAGCAGGTACTTGCCGATGTGGGTGGTCCCGGTCCGGTCCATGTTGATGGCGGCGAGATCGCTCGGATAGAAGCAGAAGAAGAAGTACGCGTAGCTCGCCGGGATCAGCCCCAGCATCAGAGTGGCGGGTAGACCGAGTACGATCCCGAACGGGATCATCACCGTCAACGTCGCCGCCTGGCTCTTCACGAATGCCGAGACACAGAACATAGCGATGGCGAAGGTCCAGGGTGCCACCTGCACCATTGCCTTGATCTTGCCGATCAGCAGCGCCTGGTTCGAGGTGACGAAGGTGTCGCTCATCCAGGCAATGCCGAAGATCGAGACCACCGCGATCATCCCTGCTTTGAAGACGGTCGCGTTCGCCACATCCGCTGCCTTCACCTTCGTGGCGAAGAGGATGAACGCGCCGAAGGCGAGCATCACCATCTGCACCACCGTGGTCATCGGAACCGGCTTTCCGCCGACCAGCGGAAGGAGCTGCGGGAGGTGGTAGCCCGCGTTCGCGAACGTGTCGCGGAGCGCGAGTCCGACGATGAACAGCACACCGCCGAAGAAGAGCGCCACCGAGAGTTTCGCTGTCGCCGGCAGCTTCTTGTCGAGGGTCGTCACCGGCGTCTCGAGCTGGGCCCGCAGCGCCGGGTCTGCCATGCGCCGCTGGAACTCGGGGTCCTTCTCGAGCTCCACGCCGCGCTTCAAGCTCCAGGTCGCGGCCGCGATCACGCCGACGATCCCGGCCGGCAGCGTGATCTTGACGATGTCGAAGATCGTGATGGCCGCGCCCATCCTGACCGAGTAGCCGAGGAAGGTGGTCACCGCCGCGGCGACCGGGCTGGCGGTGATGCCCATTTGCGCGGCGACGCTGGAGACCGCCATGGGCCTCTCCGGGCGGATCCGCGTCTTCAGCGCGACGTCGGCGATGACAGGAAAGAGGGCGTACACCGCGTGCCCGGTGCCCACGCAGACGGTGAGGAAGAAGGTGCACAGCGGCGCGATGAGCGTGACGCGGTTCGGGTGCGCGCGCAGCAGCCTCTCGGTGAGCTGGACGAGATAGTCGAGGCCGCCGGCGACCTGCAGCGTGGCGGAGGCGGTGACCACCGCGAGGATGATCAGCATGACCGCGATCGGTGGCTCGGAGGGCGGGGTGCGGAAGAGAAAGACCAGCAGCGCGACTCCAAGGCCGCCTATCAGCCCGAGCGCGATCCCACCCCGGCGAATGCCGAGGAGGATGGCGGTGAGCACCATCGCAAACTCAATCCAGAAGAGCATGTGCAGCTTCCTTTCCCTCGGTCCCTGCCGAAGCGCTTTCGCGCCGACCTCGTCCCGGATGGAGCGCAACCTCGGGGGGTGGAGGCCTCGGCCTGAACCCTTCACGAATCTGTCGCAGCGATCACCGGATCCGTTACCGAGCAGGGGCGGTGGCGGGGGTGGGCAGGAAGATCTGCACCTCTTGCGAGCTCAGCCCCGCCTGACACCAGGTTCGGGACTGCTCTACCCTCGGCAGCAGTGACCACCTCCGCCCAGCGCCTCTTGGCACCGTCGCCCCGCCCCTCACGGGCCGAAGCGACACGCCCACTACCCCAGCCCTGGCTCGGTTTGTCATCGAGGGTTACGAGTACCGCCGGTATCAATCGGGCACGACTCCCGTCGCTGTTACTTCCACGTGGGACGCCTTCGGACCGGTCCTGTTCGCCCAGGGCGCGCTGATGGCGGGCGTGGTCGCCACCAAGGTGGTCTACGGCGACCAGCCTCTGATGTCCTTCAAGTTCGACGCCGGGGGACTGGTGGTCCTTGCCGTTCTCTTCCTCCTCGGTACGCCCACCGTGTTCACCCCTCAGCTGGCCCAGGCCAAGCAACGGGGTCTGGCCGAGTGCGAACGCCCAGCAGCTCCTGAGCACCGTCTTCCGGTCCCCTGGGAGCAGATCGAGGCTCAGCTCCTCGCCACCGGCCGCTGGGAAGGCGAGCTCCGGCACACCCGGAAGGACGGGACGCAGGTCCTCGTGGACAGCCGGTGGTCCTGCAGCGGGACGAGGCGGGCACCCCGGTCGGTCACCTCGAGACCAACAACGACATCACGGAGCGAGAACAGGTCCAGCAGGAGCTTCGTCGCAGCGAGCAGGAGCTCCGCAAGGTGCTCCAGACGATCCCGGCGATGGCGTGGATAGGCTCCGCGGACGGCGGCAACGAGTTCGTCAGCGAGGGCTGGGTCGAGTACACCGGCGTCACGCTCGAGGACACGCGAGGGGCCCTGGCTGCACTGGGCGAGCGTTCTTCCAGGGATCCGGTGCGTGCCTCACCAGACTCCCGCGATTGCCCGTGTTTCCGCTGACGGGCGGCGGATCGCCCTTCGACACCGTGTGTCGGCGAGGTCGTCATCGGGTGTCGGACCTGGTCGAGTTCTGGCTGACCGTGCGTCTGTCCCGTGTGATCTCAACGACTTGGGCGACGGCGCGTCGGTTGCAAGCAGGCTCCCCGAACCTGGACGGAGATCGAAGACCTTGGCTCGGAGGCCATCACCCCATCCGGAAGAAGTCGAACTCATCCAGCGGCTGCGCAGTGGTGACCAGCGCGCCCGAACCACCGTGGTGCGCCGGTACCACTCTGCGCTGATGCACCAGGCGTTCGGCGTCCTCCGCGACGAGGCGCTCGCCCAGGACGCCGTCCAGGACAGCTGGCTCGCTGCCTTCCAGTCGGCCGACCGTTTCGACGGTCGCTCCAGCCTGTTCACGTGGCTGGTCCGGATCGTGGTCAACACGGCGAAGAGTCGGCGGCGCCGCGAGAGCCGCTCGATCCCGTTCTCGGTCCTCGTCCCCCCCGGGGTCGGCTCCGGAACCGACGGGAGCCAGCGTCACGAAGACCCGGAGATGGCGGTGGAGACCCTCACCCCGGAGTGGCTCCTGCTGCACCGCGAGGCGGTCACGACGTTCGATAGCGCGCTCCGGGCGCTGCCGGCGGGCCAGCGATCGGTGGTGGTCATGCGTGACCTGGAAGGCGCGAGCTCCGCCGAAGCCTGTCGGACCCTGAAGATCACCGATCTGACCCAGAGGGTCCGGCTATCCCGCGCCCGGGCGACCCTCCGGCTGGCACTTCGGGACGATCGGCGACTCGCGGCCTGAAACGACCTCCCGGAGCTCGAGTTCCGATGGTACCGGGCGTAGTGGACCGGGGACACCACCCAGGGGCAGAGGGCTCCTCGAGAATCCGCATGGCCCGGCTGCTGGTCGTTGACGACGACGCCTCGATGCTCGCCGCGCTCGGCGCCCTGCTGAGGTCGGCGGGGCACGAGGCAGTCACCGCACAGGACGGCAAGGAGGAATCCAAGGAAGAACAACCCGGGGTTTCGAGAGGGAGCCGGCGCAGGGAGCCCGTTCTTCATGGCGGGGGCGTGGCGGGGAGCGTGCCTCCGGAGGCGCTCTGAAGGCGTTCTCGGGGCGACGACGCGACGGGGGTGGCTCCGCAGCGCGGGCAGGTAAGGACGTCGGACTGGAACGTCCGCTTGAGGAGCTCGGCCCAGGGGATGGGGCGGCGGGGCTGCCGGGGACGGACGGGCTCGGGTGCCACCGGGCAGACAGGTGCCTGTGCCAGCGGCACAGGCGCGGGGACGCCGAACTGCGTGAATCGCCGGACCTCCTGGGAACTCTCCGAGGACATCCTGGAGCGGCCCTCGCGATTGATGTCCGCGCGCGTAGCCACTACGGTGCTGAGTTTTTCGCCTTCGGAGCAACCGGTCAATGCGAGTCTTGCGCGTGCTGTCGACAGCCCTCCTTCTCCTGCTGGCACTCGTCCTCTCCACGAGCGCCCGTGCCGAGACGAACGGGCTGCCCGATCTGCGTGAGGCGCGCGATGCCGAGCTTCAGCGCGGGCTCGAGGGCGTCGTGCGCGAGCTCGGGCTGGCGGGAGAGGTGCGGGCCGGCCGACTTTCACTCGCGGTCGTCGACGTCACCGAACGCAACGTGCCCCGCCTCGCGACGCTGAACGGCGACGAGATGATGTATGCGGCGAGCCTGCCCAAGATCGCCATCCTCCTCGGCGCCCTGGTCGAGGCCGAGACGGGCCGGCTGCCGCTCGACGGGACGCGCCTGCAGGCGATGACCCGCATGATCCGATACTCGAGCAACGAGGACGCCACGCGCGTTCTCGAATGGGTGGGCGAGGAGCGCCTCCTCGACATCCTCCAGTCGCCGCGATTCCGGCTCTACGACGCGGGCGGAGAGGGCGGCCTCTGGGTCGGAAAAACCTACGGGAAGGAGGCGGCCTACAAGCCCGACCCGATCCGCCACCTCTCGCACGCCGCGACGGCCTTCCAGGTCGCCCGGCTCTACTACCTGCTCGCCCAGGGCGCGCTCCTGACCCCACCGCTCAACGCCCTGATGAAGGAGATCCTGTCGAATCCGGGCATTCACCACAATTTCGTGAAGGCGCTCGAAGGCATCCCGGAGATCCGGATCTTCCGCAAGTCCGGCACCTGGAAGGACCACCACGCCGACAGTGCGCTGGTCGAGTACGGGTCGCGTCGCTACATCCTCGTCGGCATCGCCGACCATGCCCGGGGAGGCGAATGGCTGGTGCAGCTCGGTCGGGCCCTGCATCACCTCGTGGTCGGCCCGTCACGGATGGAGCTCGCCGGCCGCTGACCGCGGGTGGCGCTCGTCGGCCGGCCCTCACCGCCGGTCGTGCAGCTTCTCCATCAGGCGGTGGAAACGCGTTGCCACCGCCTGGTGCTCGGCCGCGGAATTCTTCCGGAGGACGTTCGTGACCAGCGTCGTCATGTAAAACAGCTTCCGTCCGGTCGCCGGAGACTCGATGATCGCGGTCGAGTTCATGTAGTTCTTCACGTTGCCGGCGTAGGGCCTGCAGGTGAACCCCGGTTCCGGGGCGCACTCGAAGAGCGAGCCTGATTTGAAGTACACGGCCGCGTCGGCGAGCGCGGGCGAGGAGGCGTACCGGATGCGACGCTCCGTCACGTAGATCAGCCGCTTGATCTCGCGGCTGGCCCACTCATCGACGATCCGGCCTTGCTCCAGTCGCAGCAGGTATCGCATCAGCTCACGCGCGGTGCCGTAGCTCGTGCCGGCGTCGGGCACCTTGCGCTTGCCGGTGGCGGTGAAGAAGCTTCCCTGTCGAAAGGAATCGACGTCGAGGCCGTTCCGGGTAAGCGGCTCGTAGAAGGTGGTCTCGAAGAGAGCGGTGAGTTCCGGTTTCGGCGTCTCGTCGAAGAAACGCTCGATCTCGCCCTCCGGGGGCGGATAGGCAGCGCCGTACCGGCGCAGCAGCATCGCCTCGCGCATCACCATCCCGGCGGCGGAATTCGAGCTCGGCGACAGCATCCAGTCCAGCCATTCGTAGAGCCTCCCGCGGTCGCCGATCTGCACGGGCCGGCGGATCAGCTTCTTCGTCTGCGGATCGAAGAGACGAACCGTGTGGCTGTCGTGCTGCGAGAAGCCGTCGGCGATGACGAACGTCTCCTTGAGCGTGCGCTTGCGCGCTTCGAGGTCGTTCGGATGGAGGTCGGCGAGCGCCTGGAACAGAGCGAGCGCGACGAGGAGCTTGCCGACGCTCCCAACGTTCTGCTTGTGGTCGCCCCGGTGCTCGGCATAGCGCGGCTTCGCCGGGTCGGTGAGGTCGAGCAACGCGAAGCCATATGCCTCCAGGCCGCCCGTGAGCGTGGCGGCGACCAGCCGGGTGAGCTCGGGATCGGGCTCCGGCAGGTCGAACGTCTGGCCGGCAAGACGCAGGTCGACCTCCTTCGTGGGCAGCAGCGCGCCCGGGGGCTGCTTGACGTCCTTGACGACCCCCTGCTGAGCGAGCTGGATGCCCTCCAGGCGCCGGATGCCGGTCTCCGGATAGCCGTCGAGCGGATAGCCGAGCGAGGCGCCCGGCACCGCAGCGCCAATCGCCAGGGCGCAGGACGCGAGGGTTGGAGCCGGATGCCAGCTCCGGATCATTGCATCGCCTCGCGCATGTCGACCCTCCGGTCCAGATTCCTCGCGAGCACCCTGTCCATCTCGATGAGATAGCTCGCGCTGCGCGCCGCGCGGCTCTCGTTGAAGGGGCGGATCTGCAGCAGCCACAGCTTGCCCTCGACGAACGCGAACTCGACGTCTGCGGCCACGGGCTTCCCGTCCTCGCCGATCTGCGGGAACTTCGCGGCAACCTCTTCGGCGAAGGTGATGAGCTGCTTCATCTCGCCTGGTCGCAGCAGCGTCTCGGCCCCGGAGGTCGGCAGCTTCGCGATGCCGCCGCTCGACCGGGGGGCCATGCGCCGCGGCGCGGTGGCGGTGGCCATGAGGCGCGCGTTGCCGGTCTTCCGGTCGATCCGCACCGACTCCGCCGCCTGGCCATCCACCGCACCGCCGAGGCCTTCGTTGACGGCGACGGAGAGCACGTCGGGATCACCGGTGTCGACGTCCTGGGTGATCATCACCCCGGAGATCTCCGACGGGATGGTGCGAAGGAGCAGCACGGCGGGGTACACGTGCTCGGGCCCCTTCATGTGCGCCTGCCGCCAGGCCCAGGCCCGCGGCGTGTACGGGGAGGCCCAGACCTCCGAGATCCCCTTCACGATGTTGTCGAAGCCGACGACGTTGAACAGCGTCAGGTTGAGGCCGGCACCGGTGAAGCCGGGCAGGTCCTCGACGTTGGTGTCGGAGCGGACGAAGACGCCGCCGTCGAAGCTCGGACCGAACTCCCGGGCCATCGCCGCTCGCAACTGGCTCCGGAACTCGGGACCCGGATCGGTTTCGCGGATGATCGAGTAGATCTCGGCGCGAAGCTTCTCCCCGAAGGCACTGGCCTCCGGCGACCCGGCGGGCATTGCCTCCAGCTTGCGGAAGCTCCCGACCATCCACTCGTGGACGGTCCTGCCGGTGCTTCGGTAGGGCCGGTCGAGCACCACGGCGCGGTAGAGGCCGAACGGGATGGCGAGGCCGGGCGCGACCCTGCCGGGGAAGAGCGCCTCGAGCTCGGCGAGCCTGGCCGCCTTGGGTCCCACCACACGGCCGGAATCGCGCGCGCGCAGATCCCTCAGAATGACGAAGTCCTTCTTCGAGAGGTCGAGCTTCGCGAGATCGGGCTCGAACGTCACCCTGGTCTCCGCGCTGGTCTCCTTGCCGAACACGCCGTCCCACCGGGGTCCGTCCTCGCTGATCTCGACGGTGCCGCCGGGGCTGACGGCCAGCACAATCCTCCTGCCCTCGTTGGCGCGCAGCTCGGGCACGAGCGAGAGGTCGACCGCGACGTTCGGGATTCCGAGGTTGCGGGCGAGCAGCTGGACGTGCGAGAGAGGGTTGCCGGGGCCGGCGGTCAGGATTCCCGCGAGCGGTGGCAGGTCGGCGACCGTCTCGGGCAGCACGTAGATCCCGTCGGGCCGGAAGTCCTCGAGGCGCTTCAGGTCGGGCGCGGCGCGCAGGACGCCCCGGGCCAGGCCGGGGTTCAGCGCGGCGAAGCCAGCGCCGATGTCTCGATCGAAGAGCTTGTGCTGGGCGCCGGCGAGCCGGTTCGCGTCTCGCAGCAGCGCGTCGAGCACCTGCGAGTAGAAGAGCAACGGACCACCCCGGAGTTGATCCTGGACGAAGAGGCCGGCGAGCGGCTCGATCTCCCCGAGTCTGTCCATCGCCTCGCCGAACTCGAGCCTCAGGGACCCCGTGCCCCAGCTGGGGAGGAGGGCGAGGTAGCGCAGCTCGCGCAGGTAGTCGGCGAGCCGCATCTCTTCGACCGACAGCGCCGCGAAGGACCTGCGGAGCTCGGCGCGCTCCCTTGCGTTGATCAACCCGGTACCGTAGGCAGCGTCCCCCGCGGCGCCGAGCATCGCCATCACCGAACCTCGGGCGACCCTCGCACTGTCGCTTCGCGCGTCGGAGGCCGTGCGGAAGTTCTCCGCCTCGACGGCGAGCGAGAGATCGAGCAGGCGCAGCCGCGCCGCCGGCGACTGCACCTTCGGCAGGGCGTCGCGAAGGGCGGCCAGGAGTCTCGCGGTGACGGCGTACCGGTACCTTGCGTCGCCCCGCACCGCGTAGTCGTCGCGAGCCTCGCGCAGCAGCTTCTGCAGCCAGGGCGCGGCCGGAAGGGCTCTGGCGTCGGTCTCGAGCAGGTCGCCCAGCGGGCGGGGCGCGTAAAGCCGCTCGATCTCCAACGCGAGCGCCTGGGCCTGCTGCTTGAGCGCGGCGTCCCGGGTCCTCGTGGAGTAGGCACGCACGCTTGCCGCGTCGGAGACGTCGATCGCGTTGTGGATCTTGATCCGCAGCGACTGGAACGCCGGATCGCGGTCGGCCACCGCCGCGGCCATGTTGCGCACCTTCTGCGCCGAGGCCGAGTCGAGGCCGTGCGGCAGAAGCCGTACCCCGGTACGAAGCGCGAGGAAGCGGCGACCGTTCCACTCGTCCCTGGCCGCCATGGCGATCAGGAGGTTGCGCGCCCCTTCCCGCTCGTCCTCCTCCTGGATCGCGCCCCGGTAGAACTGCGCCCTGCGCAGGATCCAGCCCCCGTCGGCGACCACGAGAAATCGCTCGATCAGGAACTGGGCGTAGACGTCGGGGAAGTCCGGGGCGGCGAGCGCCTTGGTTGCGTCGAGCCCGGCGAGGAACGTCGCGACGCGGTAGCCCGCCGACCGCAGTCGCTTCGTGCGGTCGCTCCATTCGCCGTGCTGCCACCCCTCTCCCTTCTCGGCGCAGCCGTGGTCGTGGGGGGCCAGGATGCGGCCGTCCTTGCAGAACCACCTGATGGAGGAGAACGGCCCGCGCTCGGCTTCCTTCATCTCGCCGATCCAGCCCCGGTACGTGTCGAGGGTTTCGGCTCTCGCCGTGCTGGCCGCGAGCAACCCCGCCCCGGCGAGGCCGAGGGCCACGACCCTGAGCGGGGCGGCACGGAAGATCACAGGGTTCTTCTTACCGGACTGCAGCGGCCCCCGGTCATGCCGGGGGGGGCCTCGCGGCACCGGGCGCCGCCCTGGTCGACGTCGCGGTGCTGCCGGCAGGCATCCCCGCCGAGACCCAGGCCTGGAAGGCGGTGACGTCGGCCGGCGGCACGGCGGCGTTGGGCGCCGGCGGCATGGGCGGCGTCGAGGACTGCACTGTGGTCAGGCTTCGACAACCACCTGGACGCTCGAGCCCGCCGCTCGTGCCCGGGCGCGGCATGGAGACGTGTGCCTGTCCGACCGGCCCCGGCCGGGCAGCGGGCGAGCGGTCAGGGGAATGCCGAGGACTGCTCGAGCGTGGTGCGGAACTCGAGCCGCACGCGCCCTCCGCCGGGCCTCGCGAGGGTGACCCGCGCGGTCCGGCTGAAGCTGGCCGTGTGATCCACCAGGGTTCCCGGCTCGAGCAGCAGGTCATCGGTGAACTCGAGCGTCGCGTCGACCAGCTCGGCCTCGGCGGGGTTCACCCCGTTCCGGATGAGCAGCGTCTCCGCCGAACGCATCGCCTGCCGCGCCGCCTCCTCCTTGTTCACCTCGTACTGCGCGCTGATCCGGGCGCACCGGGCCGTGTCGCAGGGCTCGAAGCGGTCGACCGTCAGCGTCTTCCGGGTGACAGTCGGGTCGGGATCGGCGGCGACCCAGGTCGAGCCCGGCGCGCTCGGGCGTCCTGCGACGTCGCGCACCGTCATCTCGAACAGCGCGACGGCGATCTGCCGGACCTGCTCGGGGCCAATCATCTTGGACGAGACCTCCGCCTCCGGGGGGGTGAACATCGCGGACAGCACCTCGGCGGCGCGCTCCGTCCCCCGCACCTCGAGGACGCGTGGCTCCGAGCTCACCAGGAGATCGACGGACACCGGGTCGCCCGGCCGGCGCTCACCGTCGAGCACCTGGACGTCGTTGATCCGCAGCGCCACCCGCTGGAGCTGGTGCGTCACCAGGAACCGGTCGCCCTGCTTCGCGAACGCCACGTTCCAGACGAACTCCTGCTCACCCCGCTCGCGGTAGGGCGTTCCCACGAGGCTCGTCTCGGTCACCACCTTGACCGTGCGCACGTACCGGGTACCGGTCCGCGGGGCGTAGGTGAAGGTCGAGGCGACCGGAGGCGTCGTCGCGCACCCGGCGGCGAGCGCCAGAACCAGCAGCCACCCACGTCCCATGGTCGACAACCCTTCCCGGGGCACCTCGCCCGTCGCCCTGGTGAGTTGCTCGACCGGACGTTTTGATACAGGGGTTCCGCCGGCTCCCGGGGAGCAGAAGGTGCGGAAAGACCGCGGACGGCACGGCATGGGCCCACCCACAGGCGTGGGGGGGAGTCACCCGTGTCGGGTGACTTCCGGACCCGTTCGAAAGCGGACCTCGGTAAGCACGAGAGGGACTACCCTCCGTCGCATGCTCCTGGCCGCCGCACTCGCCCTGCTCACGACCGCGGCGCCTGCTGCGGACGTGGAGACCCGGCTGGACGACGGCTACGCGCTCACGCTCCGAGGTGGCGTGAGCCTGGGCTCCTACGAGGCGGGGCTCAACTGGACCCTCGTCCGGCTGTTCCGCCCGGATCCCCGCGTGAGCGAGCTGCTGCTCCGGCGCCGGTTACGGCTGGTCGCGGTCACCGGGGCCTCGGCGGGGAGCATCAACGCGATGCTCGCCGCGGCGCTCTACTGCGAGAGCGACGCATCCGCCGGCCAGTCCGGCATCGACGACAACCTCCTCCGGAGTGCCTGGCTGAGGGTCGGATTGGACGAGCTGCTCCCGCAAGACCCCCGTGCCTACCATCCCGAGGATTCGGTCCTCGCCTCGGCCGCCCTCGAACCGGTGGTGGAGGAGGTACGACGGGCGCTCACCCGGGGGGGGATGAGCTTCCGGCCCGGGTGCCGGCTGCCGGTGGGGCTCACCGTCACCCGCGTGACGCCGCTGGAGCAGGTCGTCGGGGGGCTCCGGGTCAGCGCGCAGCGAGCGGTGCTTCCGCTGCTCGTCGAGGTCGACGGGAGCGGCCAGGTGCGCTTCAGCCGGCAGCCGCTGCCCGGCGCGGTCGATGCCACCGACAGCCAGCTCGCCCTCGCGGACTCGGCGGAGATGGGCCGGGTCGGGGTGCATCCCGAGGTGGTGCTGCAGTCCCTGCTCGCCTCGGCGGCCTTTCCGCTCGCCTTCCGACCCCGGATCCTCTGCGAGTGCGCGGCCGACTGCGGGTCGGACCCGGAATCCACCGACGGGACCTGCCCGGGTCCCCAGGCGACGCCGCTCACCGGGCTGTCCTGCCAGGCCCAGTCGGCGGCGATGGGTGGGCGCGCCCTGAAGATCTGCATGCGCCGGTTCGTGGACGGCGGCGTCTTCGACAACGCCCCGGTGGGCCTCGCCCTGGAGCAGTCGGAGGCGTTCTGGCGGCCCTCGGTGCTGAAGCCGCTCACCGCCATCTTCGTCGATCCGGACATCCGGCGGTTCCAGCCCTTCGAGACGCGCGAGCAGGTGGACCGCAGCCTCCGCGGCGGCGGGGCGATCCTGACCTTCGCAGGCGACCTCATCCACACCGCCCGGAACCGGGAGCTCGCGCGCGCGGCGCAGGCGGGCGGCTGGAACCGCACCACGCGGAGGCTGCTCCTGAGGGGGGCCGGTCAGCTCCGCGAATACGGGCAGCTCCTGGGCGAGCTGCTCGATCTCGAGGGCCCGGCCCGGAGCGCCTCGCCTCCTCCGGCTCTCCACGGCACCCCGCCGGAGCGGGCCCGGGTGGCGCGGATCCTCCAGAGCTGCCTGGTCCGGCTCGGCCCCCGCCCCCTCGATCCCGTCTCCGACGCGCTCAGCCGCCAGTGCGCGGGCTTCCTCCGCGGAGAGACGGTGACGGATCCCCTCGAGGACGACCCGACGCTGCGCGCGCGCGCCGGCGAGCCGCTGTCGGAGGCGGAGCTGGTCGAGCTGGTCACCCTCACGACCCGGAGCTTCACCCCGGGCAATCCCACCCGGCAGGCCGCGGTCCGGAAGATGCTCGACCCGGCCGCCAGCACCCGCGCGCGGATCGAGATGGGGCGACGGCTCGCCGACGACCTCGAGATCGTCTCGGTCTTCGAGATCTACCTGGCCGAGCAGATCGACCGGCTGAGCCACGGGGACCTGCCCGAATCGCGACTGGTCGAGCTGCGCGGGCAGCTGCTCCGTTACCTCACCGTGCTGGAGGCCCTCGGGCCATCCGCTGCCCAGGTCGCGGGTGCCCAGTTGGAGGAGGCGCTCTCCGTGCTCGCTGCGCGCACCGGTCCCGGCGTCGTGCCCGCCCAGGCGCGCCGGGCCGTGGAGGAGAGGCGGGCTGACACGCCGGGCACGCTCTTCGGCATCGCCCGGCTGCTGCCGCTCCTGTCCCTCCTCGAGGCCGTGCCCGCATCACAGGCGGACGCCGGGCTGCTCCGCGCCTGGGGGAGGCTGGACCGACTGGTGCAGCTCCGCCCCCGGCTCCAGTCACTCGCCGCCGACACGCACCAGGTGGCCGAGGACGCGCGGACGGTCCTCTCCAACAACGCACCCGAGCGGAGCCTCGCCCTGAACACCCGCTTCAGCCCGCTGGGCGGTGCCCAGCTCGGGGCGTTCGCCGGGTTCCTCGACCGGCCGCTCCGGGAGTTCGACTACTACGCCGGCGTCTACGACGGCCTCCACTCCGCCGGGGTGTTCCTCTGTCGCGAGCAGGACCCGGCCGAGACGCACCGGCCCGCACCCGTGCGAATGCCGAGCAGCTGGGAGCTGGACCTGCACCAGCTCGAGACCCAGCGGTGCGTCGGCGCGGCCATGGGTCAGGTGGCCGAGGTCCTCGGGGTGACCCGGTCGGAGAAGGCCTCCGCCCTGGTCCAGCTGCTCGCCGGGGCCGAGCTGGCCGCCTGGCTCGGGAGCAGCGCCGAGACGGAGAGGGAGCTGGCCCGTCCCGAGTGGCGCTGGCTCGGGCCGCCGCGGGATCTGCGTGCGCTCGGCTCGCTCGGAATCGTCGGTCAGGTGCTGCTTTCGCCGAAGTCGCCCTGCACCGAGCGTGACCGGGAGGCGCTGTGCATCTCGGACCTTGCCTTCGACGATTTCCTCACCGCGCTCGCCCGGGCCGGCTACCGGCCGGAGTCCCGGGCGATGCGGCTGGCCCTGGAGGACCGCAAGCAGTTCTGGCGGGAGACCATCCAGCGGGGGCTCGACCGCGCGGTGACCATCGAGCTCACCTCCACCAGCTCGTCGGGGGGCGGACAGCGCCAGACCATCCTCTTCGCCCTCTCGGCCGGCGAGGTGTGGACGCGGGCGGACGTGAACGGCTCCTCGGTCCGGTTCACGCTCGATCCCTCGACCATTCCCTCCATCGCCCTTGCCGAGGGGCCGAGGTGGGCGATCTGGGCGGCCCATGCGCTCCCCTACCGGGCGGCGCTCGACGTCGCCCGCGGCGGCCTGGCGCTCTCCTGGATCGAGCCCGCCCTCCGGCTCGGCCCGAGCGTCTCCGTCCTCTCTACGCTCCAGCTGGTGGACATCGAGTTCGGGAACCGGACCAGCACAACCTTCGGGCTGCGCCCGGCGCTGCACCTCCCCGGGTTCAGCCTCAACGCCGGCCCGCGCTTCGCGGTGCACTGGAACGGCGGGACCGACTGGGGCGGCGAGGTCGGCGTCTCCATCCTCCAGGACCGTCTCGGGCTGTCGCTCGGGTACCGGCGGCTCTCCGGCTTCCACGACGTGTTCGTGGCCCTGAACGTCTCCGACCTGAACGGGATGGTGTACTGGCTGACGCCCTGGGCGGAGCGGAAGAAGCTCGACCTCAGCGACCCCGCACGTCCGCCACCGTGAGCACGAAGTCCAGCTGCTGGTTGAGCGAGGCCAGGGAGCCGCCGCGCTTCACCGCGTTGAAGTCCACCCTGGAGACCAGCGAGTAGCGGTAGTCCGGGATGGAGAGCGCCACCACCTTCCCGGAGAAGGTGGCGCCGCCGGGCGGGACATCGGTGACCTGGTTTCTGAAGCAGGTCCCTGAGGTCCTTCATGCGCTCTCCGCCAGGAGGCGCTCGAGAAAGGCGGCCAGCTTCTCGGCGCCGTGCGCGAGGCGCCGGCGCATTTCGAGAAGCTTCGCTATCGAGGTCGGGTGCGCGAGGGCCCGGACGGCAACAGCACCTCGGTGGATACCGCCATTCCGGCCGACGCAACGCGCCAGGTACCCGGGCAGCTCTTCGCCCGCCGTGTCCGAGATCGCGCGGATGACCGCATAGGGCACCTTTGACGCGGCCGCAGCACGCGCCCACGCCGCGGACTCCATGTCGACCGCAACCGGCTCCTCACCGGCAAGCGTCGCCAGGAGCGCGGCCTTCTGGCGCGGATCGCAAACCGGGCGGTCGACCGTCAGCAGCAGGACGGCGGCGAGGGCGCCCGCGGCTCGCGTGCGCGACAGGAGCTCGGCGTCGGGCACCGGCGCCTCCGACCGGCCGTCGCGCACGCGCCGGGCCACGACGATGTCGAAGGCCGAGAGCGCAGGCGAAAGCGCCCCGGCAATGCCAATGCCGTAGAGCGCCATCGGCTTGAACTCGCTGCAGATCGCGGCGGCCGCCCGGCTGGACTGCAGGGGACCATCGCCTGTCGCGGCGAAGACGGCCGGAACTCCCCCGAGCGACCCGCGCCGGACACCACGCGGGCCCTTCCCGTCGATACCGTGCGCCCGCCGCAGAATCGGAGCGAGCTCCTCCGGCAGCGCTGTCAGCACCGCGACCGGCGCGCCGCTAGCGAGCGGTGACATAGCCCTTCTCGCGGAACCAGTTGACGGCCCGGAGGAGGGCCTCCTCGACCGGCGATTGCGGAAGCCCGAGCTGTGACACCGCCTTGCCGGCGTCGAAGAACATCGTGTGCATGGACATGCGCACGCTCTCGAGCGACACGCGGGGCGGGCGGCCCGTCAGGTTGGCCAGGAGAGTCGAGGCGGCCGCCACCGCCAGAGGCACCGCGTGCGGCAGGCGCAGCGTCGGAGCCGGCAGACCGGTCACCCGGGAAAGCGTGTCGAGGATTTCCTTCAGGGTCATGTTGCGGTTGCCGAGGATGTACTTCTCGCCGATTCTCCCCCGCTCGGCCGCGAGCAGATGACCCTGGGCCACGTCCCGGACGTCCACGACGTTCAATCCCGTGTCCACGTACGCCGGCAGCCGGCCGTTGACGAAGTCCACGATCATCTGTCCGGTTGGCGTGGGCTTGACGTCGAGCTCGCCCACCGGAGTCGAAGGGTTGACGATCACGACCGGCAACCCCCGCTCGGCCCAGGCCTCTGCCGCGCGCTCGGCGTCGTACTTGCTCTTCTTGTAGCGCCCGACGATCTTCTCGCGCGTCACCGGCGTCGTCTCGTTGGCAGGCGAGCCATCGGCATTCAGGCCGAGCGCTCCGACCGAGCTCGTGTAGACGACCTTCGCCACACCGGCCTCCGCCGCGGCGGCGAGCACGTTCTGCGTGCCGGCCACGTTGATTGAGTTGAGCTCCCCCGGGTCCTCGGCCCACAGCCTGTAGTCCGCGGCGCAGTGATACAGGGTAGCGACACCGCCCAGGGCTCGCGCGAGCGAGACCGGGTCCCGGACGTCTCCGAAGGCGATCTCGACATCCAGCCCTTCGAGGTTATCCCGGCGGCTCCCCCGCCGCACCAGGCACCGCACCGCGCGCCCCCGCCCCAGCAGCGCCCGCACCACGTGCGCCCCAACAAAACCCGTCCCCCCCGTCACGAGGTCCATGGCGCCTCAGCCTTGCTTCGATGGAGGGCTCGAAAGCGTGGGTC
>JBKOYI010000052.1:0-23979 GCA_046725335.1 Myxococcota bacterium
GTGCCCGAGCCGACCTGGTGGGGATGAAGGAGGATCCCCTCCGCGACATCACCGCCACCGAGCGCGTCTCCTTCGTCATGAAGGACGGTGTGGTCGTCGTCCCACCCAAACCCTGATTGCGGAAACCTGAAATCCGTTCGACCCGGGGGCGTCCCCCAACCGATCGAATGGGGCTGGGTGCCGCCCGAGACGTAACGCCCCAGGCTGCTCGCTTCACTGCAGGGAATGAATCCGTCCATCCTTCCCCTGCTCATGGTGCTGGCTGCTCCACTGGCAGTCCCCGAGCCATTCCCAACCAAGGACGTGCTCACCCTCCGCGTCGCCAAGGCAGTCGCCGAAGCCGCCGAGGCCGAAGCGAAGCGCCGCGGGGCCACCGTGGTGGTGGTCGTAGTGGACGATGCAGGCCATCTGCTGGTCCTCCACCGCCTGGACGACACCCAGGTGGCCAGCGTGGAGGTAGGAATCGCCAAGGCCCGGACCGCGGCCATCTTCAGGCGGCCCAGCAAGGTCTTCGAGGATCAGGTCCGCAACGGACGGGTGGCGGCCCTCGGTCTGCCGGGCGCCGCTCCGCTCCAGGGCGGAATTCCCCTGGTCCACCGCGGCCAGGTGATCGGGGCGATCGGGGTCAGCGGGAATACGCCTCAAGAGGACGAGGACATCGCCAAGGTCGGCGCAGCCATCCTGGATCGGTGAGAGCGGCTACTCGAGCCCCGCGTCCTTGCGCGGATTGCCGACCATCGCGCCAGGAACCACGACGCGATCGAATTGCTCGGGGGTGACGTAGCCGGTGGCCAAGGCCGCTTCCCGCAGGGTCGTCCCGGTCTCGTGGGCGCGGTGGGCGATTTCCGCGGCCTTGTCGTAGCCGATGACCGGGCTGAGGGCGGTGACCAGCATGAGTGACTCGCCGACGTACCGATCGATGCGCGACCGATCCAGGTTGATGTGCTCCAGGCTGTGTTCCCGCCAGCGGTCGCAGACGTCGGCGAGAATGGTGGAGGAGTGGAGCACGTTCTTGATGATGATGGGCCGCATGGCGTTCAGCTCGAAATTCCCTTGCGAACCCGCAAAGGCCACGGCGGTGTCGTTGCCAATGACCTGGATGCCCACCATCACCACCGCCTCTTCCTGAGTCGGGTTGACCTTCCCGGGCATGATCGACGAGCCCGGTTCGTTGGCCGGCAGCACCAGCTCATGCAGCCCGGCCCGTGGGCCGCAGCCCAGCCAGCGGATGTCGTTGGCGATCTTGATGAGTGGGACAGCCAGCCCGCGCAGCGCCGCGCTCGTCGAGACCATCGGGTCGAGGGAACCAATGGCGGCGAACTTGTTTCGTGCATTCACGAAGGGGTGGCCGGTGAGCCGGGCGATTTCCTTGGCGATCCGCTCACCAAAGTCCGCCGGAGCGGTGATCCCGGTTCCCACCGCCGTGCCCCCGGTGGCGAGTGGGTACAGGCGCTCCATCGCTCGTCGAACCTCGGCCAGCGCGTCCTCCATCTGGGTGGCGTAGCCGGACCACTCCTGACCGACGGTCAACGGCGTCGCGTCCTGCAAATGGGTGCGTCCGATCTTCACCACGTCCACCCAAGCCCGGGCCTTGGTCCACAGGGTTCGGATCAGCGCCTCGATGCTGGGAATGAGGTGGTTGGCCAGCTCCAGCACGGTGGCCACGTGCATCGCCGCCGGGAAGGTGTCGTTCGACGATTGCGACATGTTGACGTGGTCGTTGGGATGGATGGGGGACTGCGTTCCCGGCGTCCCGCCGGCCAGCTGGATGGCGCGGTTGGCGATGACCTCGTTGGCATTCATGTTGGACTGGGTCCCGGACCCCGTCTGCCAGACGAAGAGGGGGAATTCGGGATCCAGCTTCCCGACGATCACCTCGTCGGCGGCCCGGTCGATGAGCTCGGCCTTGTCCCGGGGAAGTCGCCCCAGCTCGGCATTCACCCGAGCCGCTGCCTTCTTGACGATGCCGTAGGCCCGGTAGACCGCCTTGGGCATCCGGTCATCGCCGATGGAGAAGTGCTCCAGCGAGCGCTGGGTCTGCGCGCCCCACAATCGGTCGGCAGGGACGCGCACGGAGCCCATGGAGTCGAACTCGATGCGGAACTTCCCTCCCTCGACCAGGGTGCCTGCCTTTTCTCGTGTCGCCGCGTGCGCCATGGGCTCCTCCGTAAACCTGGTCCGCCCTCGGGGTCTATGCGTCAGCTGGCGGAGGGGCGCCAGCTTTCAGCGCAGCGCATCCCCTCTACAATGACGGCTTTCACCGGGCGTCTGCGCAGAGTGGGAGTGGTGGGACCGGGAGGCCCCTCTCGAGGGGGATGACGCGGCGCGCCAACCCCGGAGTCAGGCAGCTCTTCGGGGTCCGCGGTTGGTGGTTCGTTCCTCGCGGGAATGTCACTGTGGAAATTCCGCGTCGAGGTGGGAAAAGGAAACTGGGATGACCCGCCCCGAACCGCTTTCCATCCGCCCCGAAAAGGAGCCCTCGCTCTATCTGAACCGCGAGCTCTCCTGGTTGGCCTTCAACCGGCGCGTGTTGGAGGAGGCGGAGGATCCGCACTGGCCCTTGCTGGAGCGGCTCAAGTTCCTGGCCATCACCTTCTCCAACCTCGACGAATTCTTCATGATCCGGGTCGCCGGGTTGCATGAGCAGCTGGAGCAGGGCGAGGCCGAGCGGAGCCCGGATGGACTGACCCCCCGGCAACAGCTGGCTCGCATCGGCGAGTTGGTGCGCAAGCTGGTCAAGTCAGCAGCCGACCTTCTCGACCGCCAGCTGATGCCGGCCCTGGCCGAGCATGGCATCCGCATTCGCGACTGGAAGTCACTGGGCAAGGGCACCCAGGCTCGCGCCAAGGCCTACTTCCGCGAAGCGGTCTTCCCGGTGCTGACCCCCTTGGCCGTGGATCCCGGTCATCCCTTTCCGTTCATCTCCAATCTCTCGCTCTCGCTGGCAGTGGAAGCGGCCGATCCCGACACCGGTGAGCGGCGGTTTGCCCGGGTGAAGGTGCCGGAGATCCTGCCGCGCTTCGTTCCTCTGGAGAGAATCTCCGACGAATGTCGGCCGGGGGAATTCCTGCCCCTGGAGGCGCTGATCGCCGCCAACCTCGACGAGCTCTTTCCGGGAATGCAGATCCTGGGGGTTCATCCCTTCCGGATCACCCGGGACATGGACCTGGAGATCATGGAGGAGGAGGCCCATGACCTGCTGGTGACGATCGACCGGGAAATCCGCCGGCGAAAGTTCGGTGCGGTGGTGCGGCTGGAGGTGCATCCCGACAGTCCGCAGCGCATCCGGGAATTCCTGCTGGGAAAGCTGGAGATCGAGCAGGAGGATCTCTACGAGGTGCCGGGGCTCCTGGGAGCCACCTCGCTCATGTCCATCGCCCTGTTCCCCCGAGCGGATCTGCATGACACCCCGTTCATCCAGAACCTGAATCGCGAAATGGCAGAGGCGGCTGACCCCTTCGCCATCATCAAGCAAGGGGACGTCCTGCTTCATCACCCCTACGACTCCTTCCAGCCGGTGCTTCAGTTCCTGCGTCGTGCCGCCGAGGACCCTCACGTCCTGGCGATCAAGATGACCCTCTACCGCACCGGTTCCAACTCGGAGATCATCAAGTGTCTGATCGCCGCGGCCGAGAACGGCAAGCAGGTCGCGGTGGCCATCGAGCTGAAGGCCCGCTTCGACGAGCAGAACAACATCGTCTGGGCGCGCCAGCTGGAGCGGGCCGGGGTGCACGTCTTCTACGGCTCGGTGGGGCTCAAGACCCACGCCAAGGTCATCCTGGTGGTGCGCAGCGAAGACGGGCAGATCCGGCGGTACGTCCATCTCTCCACCGGGAACTACAACGTCATCACCTCCCGGCTTTACACCGACCTGGGGATGTTCTCTGCCGATCAGGGGCTGGGCGAGGATGTCTCCGAGGTGTTCAACGCACTGTCCGGATTCGCCAAGGTGTCCCACTACCGGAAGCTGGCGGTGGCCCCGGTGACCCTGGCCGAGACGATTCTGAAAAAAATCGCTGCCCAGACCGAGGCTGCCCTGGCCGGAAAGCCGGCCCGGATCTACGCCAAGCTGAACTCGGTGGTCGACCTCCTGGTGATCGACGCGCTCTACAAGGCCAGCCAGGCTGGGGTGAAGATCGACCTGTGTGTCCGAGGCATCTGCTGCCTCCGGCCGGGGCTCCCCGGGATCAGCGAGAACATCCGCGTCTTCAGCATCGTTGGCCGCTTTCTGGAGCATTGCCGTGTCTTCGTCTTCGGCTCGGGGGAGGACGCCGAGCTGTACCTGGCCTCGGCGGACTGGATGCCTCGAAACCTGTACCGGCGAGTGGAGCTGATGTTCCCGGTGGAGGACCCGGCGCTGCGGGCGCGGATCCATCGGGAGGTGATCGAACCGTCGCTGGTGGACAACAGCCGGGCCCAGGATCTAATGCCGGATGGGAGCTACCTGCGGCGCTCGCCGCCTCCGGGGGAGCCGGTGCGCGACGCCCAGCTCATGGTGCTCGAGCCACTGCTCCGCCAGCCGCTCCGGGCCGTGCCTCAGAGCTGAGCCGCCAACCCCCAGGCGGAGCCCAGGAAGCCGTTCTCGGCCCCGGGTTGGTCCCCCGAGCATCATGCGCGATGCGGTGACGGTGGAAATCCGCGCTCCCGCCAGGTCCCGAGGCAAGAGGCTCCGACCGCTGTGCGGCGCCTGGCTGCTGGAAGCCGGTTAGGTTCCCTCCGCTCGCATGCGCCTGCACCTGGTCGATGGCACCTATGAGTTGTTCCGGGCCCATTTCTCGAAACGCCCGAACTACGCCGCCGCCGACGGGACTCCCCTCAAGGCCACCGTGGGACTGGTCTCCTCGATGTTGGGTCTGCTCTCCGACCCCGCTGAACGCCCGACCCACCTGGCAGTCGCCTTCGACAATCCCATCCGCTCATTCCGGAACGAGCTGTTTGCCGGGTACAAGACCGACGAAGGCGTCCCGGAAGAGCTGCTGCCGCAGTTCGACGTGGCCGAGCTGGCGACCCGGGCGCTGGGCCTGACCGTATGGTCGATGCGCGAGTTCGAGGCGGACGACGCGCTGGCCGCGGGGGCAAGCCGTTTCCTGACCCAGGTCGAGCAAGTGCGCATCCTCACCCCGGACAAGGACCTGGGGCAGTGCCTCAAAGGGGCACAGGTGGTCCAGGTGGACCGGATGCGCCAACGGGTCATCGACGAGCCGGCGCTCCGGGCGCTCCGCGGAGTCGGTCCAGAAAGCATCCCCGACTGGCTGGCCCTGGTCGGTGACGATGCCGACGGCTACCCCGGCCTGGCTGGTTTCGGGGAAAAGGGGGCAGCACTGCTGCTCGCCCGCTTTGGCAAGCTGGAGCAGGTTCCGCGCGATCCACGCCTGTGGCCGGAGCGGTTGCGCAGCCGCGACCTTCTGGCCCAGACGTTCTTCAGCCATTTCGAGGAGGCCTTGCTCTACCGAACCCTGGCCACGCTTCGGACCGATGCGCCCATCGATGACTCGCTGACGGCCCTGGAGTACCGCGGAGTCCCCCGCGAGCCGTTCGAGACCTTCTGCGCCCAGGCGGGCGTCAATGGATTGCGGGCCCGGGTCAACCGGTGGGCCGAATGAGCCCGCCCAAAGACTCCAGCCGACTGCCCACCGAGCCTGCCCTGGGCACGGGTCCTCTCCCCGGGGCCAGCCCCTCGGAACCTCCGCCCTTGAGCTCCGGGCCCCGTCCCTGGTGGGTCCATCTTGGCCGCATCCTGGCGGTGAGCCTTTCGGCGGCGCTCTTCGCCCGCGTGCTGTGGATGGCCGACCTGAGCAGCGTCGCCGAGTTGCTGGCCCGGCTCGGACCGCTGGCGCTGCTGGCCGTCGTTCCCTACGCGGTGGCAGTGGTGATCGACACCGCCGCCTGGAGCGCGATTCTCAAAGGCCTCGAGGCACGCGTCTCCACCTGGCGGCTCCTTGGAATTCGGCTCTCCACCGAAGCCGTGCTGCTCAGCTTCCCTGGAGGGGCCCTCATCGCCGAGGGACTCAAGCCCTGGTTTCTTTCCCGCCGCTTCGGGGTGGGCATCCCGGAGAGCACCGCCAGCCTCGCCGTCAAGAAGGCGCTTCAGGTGGGAACTCAGGGCCTGTATTTGCTGGCTGGCGCGGCGGTGGCTGGACCCTGGCTGGCCCTTTTCTCGCGTGAGCTGGGACAGAAGCCGTGGATCCAGCCGGCCCTGGCCGGAGTGGGAGCCCTGCTCTGTCTGGTCTCCGCGGGAATGACGGCCACACTCCTCTCCGGAAGCGTGGCCCAGCGGGTTTGGTCGGCGCTGCGAGGAATTCCCTCCGCCGCCATCCGGCGGTGGGTGGTCGCCCGCGAGCGAGCTTTTCTCGATACTGACCAGCACGTACGCCTCGTTCTTCGGTCGCATTCGCGCGGCCTGGTGGTCGGGGCGGCCTGGACGCTGCTCGGATGGTTCGTGGACGCGGCCGAGACCTGGTTCTTGTTGCTGCTGCTCGGAGTTCGGCTGCCCTACAGCGCTGTCCTGGCCTTCGAGCCTGTCGTCGCTCTGGCTCGCCATCTTGTGTTCTTCATCCCCGCCGGGCTCGGGGTCCAGGACGCGGGGTACATGCTCTTCCTGCAAGGCTTCGGAATCCCGGACGCCACCAACCGCGCCGCGGCCTTCGTGCTCCTCAGGAGGGCCAAAGAGATTTTCTGGATCGTCACAGGGTGGGTCATCTTGTTTGCACTAAGAAGCCGGCGAGATGCCAAGCCTCCGAATGCGGTGACGACCACGGCCATCTGACGAAACGCCCCAATGGGAGAGCCGTCCGGCTGGGTCCTCACCCTTCTTCGCAGAAAGTTCGGTGGCGAACGTGTGGCGTGGCCGCGCCGGACTCTGCACAAGAAGGACCGCAGACTCATGCTGAGCACTGTCCGATCCCCGAATTGGCCGAGGAGGCGCCATGGCTGAGCGCCCGCTGGAGCATCGGGTGGCGGTGGTGACCGGGGCCCTGGGTTTGTTGGGGCGCCAACACTGCCGGGCCCTCGCCGACGCTGGAGCGCGGGTGGTGCTCACCGATCTGGACGGTGCGGCCTGCGCCCGAGTGGCCCCCGAATTTGGACCGGACGCACTGGGCGTCGGTGCGGACATCACCTCCGAACCGTCGGTGCAGAGGCTGCGAGGGGCGGTGCTGGCCGCCACCGGCCGGATCGACGTGCTGGTCAACAACGCGGCCATCAACGACAAGTTCGAGGATCCGGCGAAGGCTGTCGAACAGTCGCGCTTCGAAGCCTACCCGGTGGCTTCGTTTCGCCACTCGCTCGAGGTCAACGTCACCGGCACGTTTCTTTGCGCCCAGGTGCTGGGAACGGAAATGGCCCGAGCGGGGCGGGGGAGCATCATCAACGTCGCCTCCACCTACGGACTGGTCGGTCCGGATCAATCGCTGTACCAGATGCCGGACGGAAGGCAGGCATTCTGGAAAACCGCGGCCTATCCGACGACCAAGGGCGCGGTGCTGGCCTTCACCCGCTTTCTGGCCGCCTATTGGGGAAAGGCCGGGGTCCGGGTGAACGCGCTCTGCCCGGGCGGGGTGGAAGCGGGACAGGAACCCTGGTTCGTCGAGGCCTACTCGCGCCGCACGCCCCTGGGGCGGATGGCCCGACCCGAGGACTATCGAGGGGCCATCGTGTTTCTGGCCAGCGATGCTTCGGCTTACATGACCGGAGCGGCGCTGGTCGTCGACGGGGGGTGGACCGCGTGGTGAAGCCTCGGTCCAGCGCCCGGAGCGCCCGCTTGCGGCCGCCGTTGCTGGCTCCGGCGGAAGTGGCCCGGAGAGCCCGGCAAATCAAGTTGGTGCTCACCGACAGCGACGGCGTGCTCACCGACACCGGGGTCTATTACTCCGAGCGGGGAGAAGAGCTGAAACGTTTCAGCATCCGCGACGGCATGGGGGTGCAGCGGCTCCGTCAAGCGGGAGTGGAAACCGGAATCGTGACCGGCGAATTGTCCCCTTCCGTCGTGCGGCGCGGCGAGAAGTTGGGGTTGCGCCATGTGCTGCTGGGCGTGAAGGACAAGCTGAGCACCGTGCGCGCCCTGTGTGCCGAACACGGACTCACTCTGGCCCAGCTGGCCTTCATCGGGGATGACGTGAACGACCTGGCCGTGCTGACCGAAATTGGACCTCACGGGCTGACTGCCGCGCCGGCTGATGCGCTCCCGCCCATTCTGGGGACTGTCCATCACGTGTGCGCCGTGCCCGGCGGACATGGGGCGTTCCGAGACTTCGCCGAGTGGATCCTGGACCACCGGGAGATTGCGACCCCATCCAGAAGGAGCCGCAGCACATGAACCAGGCGACGGTCCGAATCGGCGATCAGTTCGTCGGGGACGGGCATCCCGTCTTCGTCGTCGCCGAGATCGGCATCAACCACAACGGCTCCCTGGCCCTGGCCCGCCGGCTGATCGACGGCGCAGTGCTGTCCGGGGCGGACGCGGTCAAATTCCAGAAGCGCACCCCGGAGCTGTGCGTCCCCCGCGAGCAGTGGAACATCCCCCGCGAAACGCCCTGGGGACAGATGAGCTACATCGAGTACCGCCATCGGCTGGAGTTCGGCGAGGAGGAGTACGCCGCCATCGATGAGCACTGTCGCGACCGGGGCATCCTCTGGTTCGCCAGCTGCTGGGACGAGGAGGCGGTGGAGTTCATGGAGCGGTTCGATCCCCCTTGTTACAAGGCGGCCTCCGCCTCGCTGACCGACCACGACCTGCTCCGGAAAATGAAACTCACCGGACGGCCGCTCATCCTCTCCACCGGAATGTCCACCTGGGAGGAGATCGAGGCCGGGGTGGCCGCCTGCGGCACTGACAAGCTGCTCCTGGCCCACTCCGAGTCGACCTATCCCTGCCCTGAGCATCAACTGAACCTCCGCCTCATCCACACCCTCAAGGCCCGCTGGCCTCACCTCCCCATCGGCTATTCCGGGCACGAGACCGGGCTGGTGCCCACCTGGGCAGCGGTGGCGCTGGGAGCCACCCACGTCGAACGACACATCACGCTCGATCGGGCCATGTGGGGCAGTGATCAGGCAGCCTCGGTGGAGGTGGTAGGCTTCACCCGGCTGGTGACCGGGATCCGTGACATCGAGAAGTCCCTCGGCGACGGCATCAAACGGGTGCACGAGAGCGAACTTCTGCAAAAGAAGAAGCTGCGCCGCGTCCTGACCGCTCCATCGGTCGGGACACCGGAGCTGGCCGAGCTGGGCCAGCCGGCCCGCACCTACCGACTCGGCTGAGAACCCCGTGCTCCGCCACCCGAAGGGGGGTGGGTCATGCGGTGGACGGGCTGCCCGGGGCGGGTTATGTGCCCATGATTCTTTCGCCTCCGGCCGTGCCGCGCGGCCGACCCGAGCCCGTTGCCGGGGGGCCCGGGGACGGCGAGTCACAGCAGGAGGGCGGCGGGGTTGCCTCAGGTCAGCTTCATCGAGAGGCTCCTTCTCCGGGTGGCAGCGTGGCAGCTGCGCGCCCCCTGGCAGGTGCTGCTCCTGGGGCTGTTCCTCACCGCGGGGGGTGCCTGGCTGGCCAAGGGGTTGGAGCTGCGGACTCGCTTCGCCCAGCTCCTTCCCGAGGATTACCCCTCGGTCATCGAGCTAAAGCGACTGAGCGAGCGGACCGCCGGCAGCTCGAGCATCTTCATCGTCCTCGAGGGCGGGGACCGGGACACCCTCCGGAAGATGGGGGATTCACTGCTGGAGCCGCTCCGGAAGATCGGGCCCCCCTGGGTGGTGGGGGCCGAGGACGGGGTCCAGGCCGCCCGGGCCTTCCTGCTGCCGCGCTCGGCGCTCTTCGCCAGCGTCGAGGATCTGCAGAAGCTCGACCGCGAGCTGGATGTCCAGCGCAAGAAGGCCATCGGCAAGGCGCTGGACCTGGGGCTGGAGGACGAGGACCAAGCTCCCAAGCTACCGACCTACGACGAGCTCAAAGAGAAGTTCCTCGGGGGCAAGGCCAGCACCCTGGAGGAAGCGCAGGAGCGCTATCCAGACGGCTACTTCCAGTCGAAGGATGGCCGGGTTCTGGTGATCCTGGTCCGCTCCACGGCGGCCAGTGGGGATCTCGAGCGCTCCCGGGAGACCCTGGATCGGGTCCGGGCCACGGTGGCCTCGGTCCTCCCCAAGGCAGAGGCCCTGGGAGTGCACATCGGGTACGCCGGCGATCTGGTGACTGGGCTGTTCGAGTACAGCCACATCCTCTCGGACCTGGTGGAGGTCGGCCTGGTCGGAGTGACGCTGGTGCTGGCGGCCATCTTCCTCTTCTACCGGCGCACGCGGGTGCTCCTGCCGATGTTTGCCACCATGGTGGCCGGCCTCACCTGGACCTTCGGGCTGACCCGGCTGGCGGTGGGGCACCTCAACATCCTCACCGGCTTCCTGGTGAGCATCGTCGCCGGGAACGGGATCAACTTTGGAATCCTCTTCATGGCCCGCTTCCTGGAGGAGCGCCGCCGTGGCTCCGATCTGGCGACCGCCATCACCCAGTCGCATCTGGCCACCTGGGTGGGCACGCTCACCGCAGCCCTGGCCGCCGCGGCCTCTTACGGGAGCCTGGCGGTCACCCAGTTCCGGGGTTTCAAGCACTTCGCCTTCATCGGCACCTTCGGGATGCTGCTGTGCTGGCTGGCCACCTATCTGTTCACTCCGGCGGTGCTCATCCTCCAGGACCGGCGCTGGCCCATCCACAAGAACAGCTCGGGCAAAGACACCTGGTTTCAGCGCTGGCGTGCTCGGACCAGCCAGTACGAACGTCCCTTTCTCTTCCTGCTGAGCCATGCGCCTCGCGCGGTGGCGGTGGTCTCGCTGGCGCTCGCCGCCGCCGGAGCGGTGGGCTTCGCACTGTGGATGCGCGCCGATCCCATCGACTACGACATGCGGCACATGCAGAACGATCTCGGCGGCGGCACCGAGCTGTACCGGGTCGCCACCCTGGCCGCGAACGTGCTCGGCAACAACACCGAGAGCGGCATGGTCATCCTGGCCAATTCGCCGGACGAAGTGCCGGATCTGGTCAAGGCCCTGGAGGCCCGCCGCGACTCTGTCCCGCCTGACCTCAAGCCGTTCCAGTCGGTGCACACCCTTCAAGATTTCGTGGCTCTGGACCAGGCGGCGAAGATTCCTCTGCTGGAGCGGATCCGAGCGAAGATCCTCAAGGCGCGCCGGCAGGGAGCGATCTCCGACGCCGACTGGAAGAAGATCCAGCCGCTCCTTCCTCCGCCGGACCTGAAGCCGTACGGACTGGCCGACCTCCCGGCCGACCTGGCCCGCCCCTTCTCGGAGGTCGACGGCACGCGTGGGCGGCTGGTGTTCATCACTCCCACCGAAGGCAAGAGCGACAACGACTTGCATTATCTGCTGCGATTTGCGGACGGCTTCCGGGAGACCCGGTTGCCCAACGGGGACGTCATTCGCGGCTCGGGCCGAGCGGTGATCTTCGCCGACATCCTCGATTCGGTGCTCCGCGACATCCCCAAGGCGGCGGTCGTGTCGCTGGCCTTGACCATCCTCTCGGTCTTCCTGGCTTTCGGACGGGGCCGCGCCTCGTTGGAGGTGGTGGGCTCGCTGGGCATCGGCCTGCTGTGGTTGATGCTCTTGCTGGCGGTCTTCCGGCTGAAGATCAACTTCTTCAATTTCGTGGCCCTGCCCATCACCTTCGGCATCGGCGTCGACTACGCGGTCAATCTCATGCAGCGGGTGCTCAACGGGGGCGGAGTGTTGCCAGCCATCCGCTTTACCGGGGGTGCGGTGGTTCTCTGCAGCCTGACCACCAGTCTCGGCTACCTGGCCCTGTTCTTCTCCGTGAACCAGGCGGTGCGCTCGCTGGGGATGATCGCGGTTCTGGGTGAGGTGTGCTGCCTCAGCTCGGCGATGCTGGCTCTCCCGGCCTGGCTCCTGTGGCGAGAAAAGAACCGAGAGGAACGGCAGGCGGGCGCTCCGGCCCCCGCCGGTGGCGAGGTCACTCAAGCATGAGAGGCGGCCTTGTTCCGGCCGTCCTGGTGGGGGCGCTCGGGCTGGTGGTGGGCTGCAACTTGTTCGGCCAGAAGCGGCCCGCCGGGTTCGACGGCTGGTTCCACCTCGACCGGTTGGATCGGGCCACCAACATCCGCTTCGCCGATGGGCAGGTCTTCGAGGTTCGCGATCTTGAATGTGCTGACCGGAGCGCGACGGATCAGTCGTGGGCCACCGGGGTCTCGGACACACTGGTGGCGGTCGACTGGCCGGGCTCGCCCACCTTCAGCCGCGATACCGTGCGGGGAGGTCTGCAGGCGATGCCCCCGCTCTTCCCCGCCCAGGATGCCTCGGAGCACTGGACGCCGGGAGCGCTGTGCATGCAGTGCCCGCCGGGCGACGCGGGGGTGTCGGTGGCCTGCGACTCTCCGGACGCCGGCCCCTGAGGCGGGCATCGGCAGGACTCAGTGGTTGACCAGCGACACCGCGGCCACCAAGAGTTCCACCAGGATCAGCCCCACCACCATCACCTCGAGGGCGAAGGACCGGGCAGTGTCCACCTCGCCCTTGAGCCAGCCATAAAAATCGCCCAGCATCCCCTGCTTCCGAGTCACCGAGGCCTTCCAGACGTTGATGCGAAGCTGTTCCACCGCGGCCTCGTAGACCTTGGCCAGGTAGACGTCGCCGATGATCTTCAGTGAGTTCTCGACCCGTTCGATGAGCTCGGACATCTCCAGCAAGGTCAGCTGGACCCGACGGGCCAGGCCAGGGTAGGGGCTCCGGAAGAGGGCCCCGACCTTCCCCCGCTCACGCTTCAGCGTGTCGTTCACGCTGGCCAGGTTCTGGTCGAGCAGATCATCGTAGTAGCGCAGCTCGAGGAGCTGGGCATTGGCGATCTCCAGGACGTCCGGAATGTCGGGGGAGCCCGACGGCTCGTAGACGAAGGCGGCGTTCCAGTCCACGACCACCAGATCCTGGAGCCCGTAGCTGAAATGGCGGTGGGTGACGTCCTGCCGCTCGGCATTGCTCAGCTGACGTTCTTGCGTTTCACCCAGGAGTAGCCGCGCCAGGTCGGCGGTCTCGAGGATCTCCGCGGCGCTGGGCGCCCCGCGCATTCGTTGCACGAAGATCACGCTGTAGCTCTCGACCTGCTCCCACAGATGCGCCCCTTCCATGGCCGGGGCGACGGCCCGACGAAGACCCTCCACCAGCTCGAGGCACAGCGCCTCGACCGCAGGGCTGTCGTAGAGCGAATCGGCCAGCGGGGTGAGGGCCTCCAGCGCGGTGCCGGGGGCCACCGGCACGCGGAGGACGATGGAGGCCGCTCCGTGATCGAAGACGCGGGCCCGGGCTTCGACGTCCACCAGTCCGGACGGAAGCCTTAGAGACCGCTGGCCCAGCGCCACGATCAACGGTGGGTTGGGAAGCAGCAGGTACTCGGCACCGGACCGGCTCAGGCGGAGCCGTCGCGCATCCCGGGCCAGCAGCGATGCAGCCACGGACAGATCGATCTCGTCCGCGACGTCGTAGAGGCGGTAACAGAGGATGGTGGCCTGTTCGAGAACGAGCGGAGCGCCCATGCTGCCCCTGGGCCTAGCCTTGCTGGCCCGGGGGCACAACGGCGCTCTGGCTCATTCCGCCACCGCCGCGGCCGCGACGCCAACCTCGGCCAGGACCACCCGGGGAGCGAATTGCCGGACCAGCACCGCTCCGCCGACCGCGATGGCTGCCACCAGGAGGAGCTCCCAGCCCACTCCGGGGAGGACGTTGACCAGGGCGATGGCCAGGCTCCCCCCCAGCATGCGACAGGCGTAGACCGAGCTGGTGACTGCACCCCGCTGCGACCAAGGGACCCGGACCTGGGGGGCAATGATGCAGGTGCTCGCGGCGGGCCCAAGCCCGATGCCCAGCACCCCCAGCGAGGCATGGAGCCAAGCCCCCGCCCAGCCATGGGTCAGGGCCAGACCGAAGAGCCCGGCACCGATGCCGGCGACGGCGAACCCCACACCAGCCGAAGCTCGCAGGCCGCCCCGCAACAGCAGCTTCACTCCAAAGGTCGACCCCACCGCCCAACCGCCGAGCAGGGGCACCAGGGCCATGCCGGCGCCCAGCGCGGACTGCCCGGCATGGGACATCATCCACAGGGGCACGTAGGCGCTCAGGGTGTAGAGAATTCCTCCGGAGACGAGGCCACCCAGGAGCCCCGCCTGCACCGTGCGATCGGCCAGCGCCGCAGAGGCGAGCAGCGGCTGGTCGGTTCGCCGCTGCTGCCGGAGGAACAGCCCCAGGGCGAGCGCCGCCCCCAGCGCGGGAACGGCGTTGATGGCGCCCGGCAGGGCATGTGGCTCCAGCGCCAGCAGGATCAGGGCCATGGCCGTCGCTCCGAGCACCGCGCCCCGAGCGTCCAGCGTCCTCGAGCGCCGCAGGGGAGGATCCCGGTAGGCGCCGCGCAACAGGGTCATGGCCAGCAACCCCACCGGGACGTTGACCCAGAAGACCGAGCGCCACCCCAGGTGCTCCACCAGCACGCCGCCCATCACAGGGCCGATGACGGAGGCCAGACCCCAGGCGACGGTGAAGACACTCTGAATGCTGGCTCGCTCTTTCAGGGTGTACAGGTCCGAGCTGATGGTCAGCGTGGTGGGTTGCACGGCGCCGGCCCCCAGCCCCTGGAGCACCCGGAAGAGGACCAGCATGGGCACCGAGGTGGAGAAGCCGCAAAGCACCGAGCCCAGCAGGAACAAGCCCATTCCAGCGAGGAAGGTGGTCTTCCTGCCGAGCTGGTCCGCCAACCGTCCACTGAGCAGAACTCCCAGCGTGGAGGCCAGCAGGAATCCAGTGAAGACCCAGGCGTAGTAGGTCCGCCCGTTCAACTCGGCGGTGAGGGTGGGCATGGCGGTGGTGACCACCGTCGTCTCGAAGGCACTGACCACCAGGCCCAGCAACACCGCGGCGGTTGCTCGCCGGCGCTCTCGTCCTGGGGCTGCGGCTTGCCAGGGGGTTGCAAGAGCGGGGGTCGCGCTGTCCATGCGAGAAGCGATTTAATTGCCGAATTGGCATGCGAACACTGCATGAGCCGCATACCTTCCTTGCGGAGTTGAAAGGGCGCGGGCGCATGACCACGGAACAGCTGCAGGCCTTTCTCACCCTGGCGCAGGAGAAACGCTTCGTCACCGCCGCGAAGCGGCTGGGGATGTCGCAATCGGGCCTGAGCCGGCAGGTGCAATCCCTGGAGCGGGAACTGGGAACGCGCCTGCTGGTCCGGACTCCCCGGGGGGTGGTGCTGACCGATGCCGGTGAGCGCTACCTGGTCCACGCCCAGCGGGCGCTCGATGCACTCCGGCGGGGCGCCGGTGAATTGGAGACGCTGACCACCAAGGCCAGTGGGCTCGTCGCCCTGGGCACGCTGCCCACGGTGGGGGCCTATCTGCTACCCGAGCTGTTGCCCCGGTTTCATGCGCGCTACCCCGAAGTGCGGCTGCGGCTGGTGGAGCAGATCTCGGAAGGCCTCGAGGACCGGGTGGCCAAGGGGGAGCTGGACCTGGCGGTGCTCAACCTCCCGGTGCGCCGGGTAGACCTGGTGCAGCAGAAGCTCTGGACCGAGGACTTCGTCCTGGCCGTTCCGCGCGGCCATCCGTTGGCCCAGGCCCGGCGGCCGGTGGCGCTCCGAGAGGTGGTTGGCGAGCCGCTGATCGTCATCCCCAACGTCGCCGGAACGCGGGCCCTGGAGGCCGCGGCGGAGGCGGCCGGCGAGCCGCTGCACGTCGTCCTGGAGACGGACAATCCGGAGTCGATGCGGCGGATGGTCGAGCGGGGACTGGGCATCGCCCTCTTGCCCTCCCTGATGACGCGACAGCGGATCGGCCGTGGGTTCGAGGTGGTGGAGGTGGGGCAGGGCGGAGTCCGCCGTCAAGTCGCACTGCTCCATCGCGGCGAGACCTACCTCAACGCGGCGGCGCGGGCTTTGAAGGAATTTCTCGGCGAGGCTCTGCCCAGCTTCTTCATTTCCGGGGAGCGGAAGGTTTCGTAAAGCGCGATGCCCGAATATCCGGACGTCACCGTCTACCTCGAAGCTCTCGCCCCGCGCGTTCTCGAGCAACCGCTGGAAGGCGTGCGAGTGCGGGGCCCGGCCCTGGTGCGCACTGCGGATCCGCCGCTCAAGGTCGCTTTCGGCAAACGGGTGACCGCGCTGCGACGGCTCGGCAAGCGGCTGGTCTTCGTGCTGGAAGACGACCTCTTCCTGGTCTTGCACCTCATGATTGCCGGTCGCCTTCACTGGAAGCCGCACGGAGCGCCGATCCCCGGACGGGTGGGTCTGGCGGCCTTCGATTTTCCTGGTGGAACCCTCACCCTCACCGAGGCCAGCCCCCGAAAGCGCAGTCAGCTCCATCTTCTGCGGGGAGAAGAAGCACTGCAGTCACTCGACCGGGGTGGGATCGAGCCGATGGAGGCATCCCTGGAGGAGTTCACCCGGGCCCTTCGACGGGAAAATCACACCCTCAAGCGGGCGCTCACCGATCCACGGCTCTTCAGCGCCATCGGCAACGCCTACTCCGACGAGATTCTCCACGCCGCCCGCCTGTCGCCTGTCGCTCTCTCGCAGCGTTTGACGGACGACGAGGTTCGCCGCCTCCACGAAGCCACCCGCACCGTCCTCAGGAAATGGACTGACCGGCTCCGCGCCGGGGCAGGCCAGGGCTTTCCGGAGAAGGTCACCGCCTTCCGCGAGGGGATGGCGGTGCACGGCCGCTACCGGAAACCCTGTCCGGACTGCGGCTCGCCGGTCCAGCGCATCGTCCACGCCGAGAACGAGACCAACTACTGCCCCACCTGTCAGACCGGGGGAAAGCTCCTGGCCGATCGCTCACTGTCGCGCCTGCTCAAGCAAGACTGGCCGCGAACCCTGGAAGAGCTGGAGGAGAACCGGGCCACCACCCGCGAGCGAATGCTGGGTGCCCAGGCCCCATCCTCTGACCCCCTGGAGTGACGGGGCGGCCGCGGCGTTGCAGGGAGCAGGGGCAATCGCGCCGCGACCGGAACGTATCCGCAGCAATGGCCGGGGCCCTCCTCTGTTCCCTTGCCAGGAGGGCACTCCCCGACATGGGCCTGCGCGTCGACGTGGTGGAGGGCGGGAAGATCGCCGTGTTCTCCCTGCGGGCCAACCGGCTCCGCACCCTGCTCACCACGGTCGGCATCGGAATCGGCGTCTGCACCCTGCTGGCCATCGTGGGAATCATCCAGGGGCTGAACACCTCCTTCGCCAACCAGCTCGCCAGTCTTGGGGCCAACTCGATGTACGTCTCCAAGTTCCCCTGGGTCATCCGGGGCGACTTCTTCCGCTACCGGAACCGTCGGGACCTCTCTCCCCATCTGGCCGAGGTGATCCGTGAGTCCCCTCTGGTGTCGGCGGTGGCGGCGCTCACCGGGAAAAATGACGAGGTCACCTTCGCGACCCTGGCCCTGGCCAACGTCAAGCTGCAGGGGACGACCCCGGAGTTTCCGGCGGTGGCCGGCTGGGAGTTGCTGAGTGGGCGCTTCCTGAACGACGCCGACAACGACAACCTCAGCCAGGTCGTCGTGCTGGGCGCCGACACCGCCGACGGGCTGTTCCCCACCTCCAACCCGCTCGGCCAGAACATCCGGGTGGGCAACCGGCCCTTCAAGGTCATCGGGACACTCAACCGGAAGGGGAAGATCCTCGGCAACAACCAGGACCTCTCTGTCTACGTCCCGCTGAAGACGTTCCTCTCCGTCTTCGGGAGAAAGCGACCCGTCGACATCGGGGTGGCGGTCACGCCCGGAGAGGACGTCCTCAAGGCCCAAGACCAGGTGGAGGTGCTCCTCCGCCGGGCTCGCAGCATCGCTCCCGACAAGGAGAGCGACTTCACCATCAACCGTCCGGAGCAGCTGGCCAACACCTATGCCGAGCTGACCGGGGCGCTCTACGGCGTCGCCCTGGGGGTGGGGCTGATCACCCTGCTGGTTGGCGGGATCGGGATCATGAACGTCATGCTGGTCTCGGTCCGCGAGCGAACTCGGGAGATCGGTGTCCGCCGAGCCCTGGGGGCGCGCCGGCGCACCATCGTGGTCCAGTTCCTGCTCGAGGCCGCCGGCGTCTCCGCGGTGGGGGGCACGCTGGGAACGCTCCTGGGCCTGGGTTTGGCCAAAGTCGTTTCCCTGGCCACACCGCTCGCCGCGGCGGTGCAGCCGCTGACCATCGTCGGGGGCATCGGCTTCGCGGCCCTGGTGGGGTTGATCTTCGGGATCTGGCCGGCCGCCCGAGCAGCCCAGCTGGATCCGGTGGAGGCCCTCCGGCACGAGTGACGGGTCAGCGGCCTTCCAGGACCCTGCCCAGGAGCGGTGCCAGTCGCTTTCGAGTCTCCTCGTGGACGTGCGTCCCGCGGGTGATGATCGCCAGAGACAGTGCTTCCTGACAGGAGCAGGGAGTTCCGGCCAGGGCTTTCACCGCCGGAAGCGTGGCCTGGATGAGGGCCAGCGCCGAGGCCGTTCCTGCCTGGAGGTTGCCGAGAATTTCCCGGAGCAGGGCATGCTGGTCGAGGTCGTCCGGATGGGGGCGCCAGCAGTCGTAGTCGGTGGGAAAGGTGACCGCCGCGTAGCAGAGCTCGGCTTCGCGGGCCAGCTTGGCCTCGGGAAGGACCGTCATCCCGATGAGGTGCGCCCCCCAGGAGCGATGCAGCTCGCTCTCTGCCCGGGTCGAAAACTGGGGCCCTTCCATGCAAACGAAGGTGCCCCGGTCGTGGACCCGCACCTCGGTGTTTGCCGCCAGGAGCAGGGACCGCAGGGTCGGGCAAAACGGCTGGGCAAACTCCACGTGGACCGCCAGGTCGTCGAAGAAGGTCGACTCGCGGCGGTAGGTCCGGTCGATGAGCTGGTCGGGGATGACCAGGTCCCCTGGGCGGATCTCCTCCTGGAGCGATCCGACCGCCGCGCTGGCCAGGACGTGGGTGACCCCCAGGGCTTTGAGGGCAAAGATGTTGGCCCGGTAAGGGACCCGGCTCGGATTGTGGACATGCCCATGGCCGTGCCGGGGCAGAAGGGCGACTGGGAGCCCCTCGATCTCGGTGACGATGATGGGGGCCGAGGGCGGGCCGAAGGGAGTGTCGACCCGGTGTGGCTCGCCCGTCCCGAAGGTGCTCAGCGCTTCGCCAAGCCCGGTTCCTCCGATGATGCCGAGCATGAGTCGATGCGGGCGTGGCATGGGGGCATTTCCTCCGCCGGGACGAGCGCGGCGCTCCCGGGCAGGCTAGACGAGCAGGGCGCGATTTTGGAAAGAGGAACGACCGATGTCGGAAACACCCCGGCCGAAAATGGCCTTCGAAGACCTCACCCCGGGCCGGAGCATCACCCTTCCTCCCCGAGCACTGACCCGCGAGGAGATCGTCCGCTTCGCCCGTGAATGGGATCCGCAGCCCTTCCACCTCGACGAGCAGGCGGCGCGACGCTCGCACTTCGGGGGCCTGGTCGCCAGCGGCTGGCAGACGGCGAGCCTGTGCATGCGGCTGGTGGTCGATGGGCTACTGGGGCACAGCACCAGCATGGGCTCACCGGGCATCGACGAGCTTCGCTGGTTGAAGCCGGTCCGTCCCGATGATCCACTCACCCTCACGGTCACGGTCCTGGAGGCTCGCCGGTCGCAGAGCAAGCCGGACCGCGGCTCGGTCAAGTTCGGCTACAGCCTGGTGGACGGGACGGGGGAACAGGTGATGACCATGTCCGCCTGGGTCATCTTCGGCCTCCGCGCCCCTTGAGCCGCTCGGCGATCGCTGCTGCCAGCCGTTCCACGCTCACCGGCGCGCTGCCCTCGGCCTTGTTGTTGATGGTGACGTACACCGGCCGTCGGTTCTCCAGCGCTTCGACCGCGAGCGTGGCAATGTCGTCGCGGGTGGCCGGGTCTTCGTGCAGGAGCCGGTCGAACGGGGCGTACAGCTCGCGGGCTTCCTGGTAACCGAGGTCGGGCGGAAGCATCCAGCGCACCACCAGCGCCGCGGCCGACCGGGCTCCCAGCCGTCGGGCCTGTTCCGGCAAGGTCGGCATCTGCCCCCAGGCGGAGAGCACCGGGACTGCCCCCACGTCCTCCAGAACCTCGGCCACGTCGGCGGTGTACAGCTCGCGATTCCGGAGCTCCACCGCGTAGAGCGGCCCGGCCGGAAGCGTGGCCAGGAAGCCGTGCAAGCGATCGGCGAAAGCCGAGGGGCCGCCCAGCGCCTGGACGTCCTGCGGCGGGAACTGGAAGAGCAGCGGGCCGGCCTTGTCACCGAGACCCTCGAGAAATGGCTGCACCACGGCTTCGCGGGCGTGGTTCGGATCGAGGAAGAGCGGATTCGCTTCCCCGCGGCGTGCCCCGTAGCGCTCGTGCTGGGGAAAGCGGGAGAGGCTGAGAGCCTCGTGCGCTTTGACCAGAAACCGGAAGTCTTCCGGGACAGCTTCGGCCCATCGGCGGAAGATCTCTGCTGAAACCGGTCCGTAGAAGGTCCGGTCCACCCCCACCATGCGGAAGAGCGGGTGGCGGGCGTAGGCCGGCAGCCCCTCGCGGGCGAGCGTGTCCGCCGTGGCATCGCGGGCATAGACCAACCCCGTCCAGCCAGGAAACGACCAGGAGCTCGTTCCCAGCCGGATCTCGAGCGGCAGGAGATTTCCCAGTGCTCGAAGGCCCTCGGGGATCGGCGCCGGCGCTGGTGACTCGGCGGTGGGTTCGGGCTCGGCAGCGATCCCCGGGGTGGGACCGAACAGCTCGAATTGAGGCGGCACCGGCACGACGGTCGAGCCCTCAGTCGATGCCGAGCGGCGGAGGCCGGTCCAGCCGATCCATCCCCGCGCTCATCACTTGCTGCTGCCGGTGGGTCCGGCAGCAGGAGGGGGAAACCGCGCCGAAACCTCCTTCATGATGGCGCAGCCCGGCGCTTCGTTTTGGCGGTTCAGGGCCAGCCGTGCCTTGACCGCCTCGGCATCCCGTGCGGCGTCGGTTTTCGCGGGTTGGGTGTGGCCCGCGTCGGCTGCTCCCTTGCCGCCCGCCGGCTTGGCGACTGCCAGCTCCTTGGGAGGAACCTCCGGCTGATCGCAGAGCGCTGAGTAGTGGGCGAAGATCTCCGGGCAGTCCGTCGCCCCGCTGACCGTCACGTCCTCGAGGCACTTGTCCCGCAGGATCTCGGCGATCCGGGTGTTGGCCGCTTCCTGCGAGACGGGGCTCTTCAGGCCGCCAATCTCGGGAATCTTGATCAGGGTATCTCGCAGCGAGCGTCGGACGGCCCGGAAGTCTGCCATCGTCGAGCACACTTCCGCGGCCTGCCCCAGCAGGCGGCGGACGTAGACCCGAAACACCTCTCCGGTCTCCACCACGTCGCCATAGCGGCCGTGCCGAGTGGCCACCCGATCGATGCTTCGCGCCGCCCGCTCCAGGGCGTGACAGTCCTTGGTCTCCGAGAGCGCGGTGACGATGGCCAGCACGGCGTTGCGGTGGGCCTCGTCGATGCCCTGGTTGGTATTGCTCCGCAACTCCTGGGCCAGGGACTCCTCCAGCATCAGTTGGGCCTTGTTGGTGTACTCATTGTCGCTCACGAATTCCTGGAGCAGCGCATAACCCACCAGCCGCTTGTCGGCGTTGGCGCTGTCGGTGGCCAGCACCGTCGTCTCGAAGAAGGCCCGGTACTTGTCGGCCTGGCGGGCCCGTTCGAATTCCTTGCTCCAGCGCTCCTGGTCGACCTGGGCAGTGCGCTCCTGCTGCTGCTTGTTGCTCCAGCTCTGGTAGGCGTTGACCAGGAATCCGAGAATCGCCACCCATCCCACCAGAACTTGCGCCGCCACGCTGAAACGGTTGGTGGACTGAAGCCGGCGACGGTCGGCGTCGATCAGGTCCTCGGCGCTCTTGAGCGCATCCAGGTGTTCCTTGCCGGCGGCGTGCGCCAGCGCATAGGGGTCTTGGGCCGCGAGTGCCTTGCGGACCTCCTCGGGGACGGGCGTGCTCATGCGGGCGCTAGGTTAGCGGAACGCCGTCGAAACGCCGTTGCGATCCGACAGTCTGGTCGTCAGCTTCCCTGCTCGGGGCACGAGGAGCAGCCAGATGGAAAAGCGACCCTGGGGCTGGACCGGGACGCCCGTCCCCGTGCTGGGGCAGGGCACCTGGAAGATGGAGCACGATGATGCTGCCTCGGCGCTGGCCGCTCTGCAGGCGGGGCTCGACGCCGGCCTGACCCACATGGACACGGCCGAGCTCTACGGGAGTGGGAGCGTGGAGCAGCTTGTGGGCCGGGCCATCACTGGCCGCCGACGAGAGATTTTTCTGGTGAGCAAGGTCCTCCCCTCCAACGCCAGCCGGGAGGGGACGGTTCGGGCCTGCGAGCGGAGCCTCTCCCGGCTCGGGACGGACCATCTCGACTGCTATCTGCTGCACTGGCCCGGAAACCATCCGCTGGAGGACACCATCGAGGCCTTCGAGCAACTGGTGAAGGCCGGCAAGATCCGCAGCTGGGGGGTAAGCAACTTCGATGTCCCGGACCTGGAAGAGGCGCTCCGGATCGCCGGGCCCAGGCGGATGGCCTGTAACCAGGTCCTCCACCATCTGCGGGCACGCGACATCGAGGCTCGGGTGGTCCCCTGGTGCATCCGGCAGGAAGTGGCGGTGGTGGGTTACAGCCCCTTCGGTTCGGGCGAGTTTCCCTCGCCCCAGTCGAGAGGCGGAAAGGTCCTGGGGGAGATCGCTCGGGCCCATGGGGTGACCCCCCACCAGGTGGCGCTGGCGTTTCTGGTGCGCGATCGCCATCGGTTTGCCATTCCCAAATCGGCTCGAGCCGACCGGGTGCGGGAGAACGCCGCGGCCGCCAATCTCAGATTGACCGAGGGCGAGCTGAGGGCGATCGACGGCGCGTTCCCGGTCCGCACCGACCGCGGGCTGCCGGTCATCTGAGAAGTCTGGCCTTCGGCAGCCTCATGGCGGAAACCAGCCTGGTTGATCAAGCCTCGCTTGCCCTGCCGGCCGATCTCGGCGTCGCGCCTCCGGTCACTTGACCCGAGCCAAGCTCCCACGGGCGCTCCTTGATCTCTGCCGTCATTGCGGCGCGATCCGTTTGACAAACCAGACTGGTCTCCGCCATCAGACGGCGCATGATTGCCCCCAGCAGATGGAGGGGTGGCCATGAATGTGTTGGTGACGGGAGCAACCGGTCTCATCGGACATTCGGTCGCTCACCGGCTGGCGGACCGGGGGCATACCGTTCGAGCGCTCGTCCGGGACGAGGTCCGAGCCCAGCCCCTGCTCCCCGCCCGCGTCCACCGGGTCCTCGGCGACGTCACCCGTCCGGAGAGTCTGGGGCCCACCCTGGTCGGCGTGGAGTGGCTCTTCCACTGCGCCGGTCTTCCCGAGGGGTGGCAACGCGACGAGGGCGTATTCGACCGGGTCAACCGCCAGGGCACGGCCAACGTCCTGGCCGCCGCCGCCGCAGCCCGGGTCAAGCGGGTGATCTACACCTCCACCATGGATGTCTTCCCCGCCCCGCGCGGTGGGGTGGTCGTAGAGGGCGAGCTCGATCCGGTCCCCAGGCCCACGGCCTACCAGCGCTCCAAGGTGGACGCGGAGCGCGAGGTGCAGCACGCCCTCGATCGCGGTGTGGAGGTGGTGGTGATCAATCCAGTTGCGGTCTACGGCCCGGCGCCGGTCGTGAGTGGCGTCAATGCTGCGATGGTCAAGCTGGTCAAAGGTCAGATGCCGCTGCTTCCCCCCGGTGGGATGTCCCTCGCCTATGTCGACGGTGTCGCCGATGCGCACCTCGCCGCGGCCGAGCGGGGAAAGACGGGGGGCCGCTACCTCGTCACCGACGGTTACCTCGGCTTGCGCGAACTGGCCGAGCGGGTGGCCAGCCTCGTGCCCGGTGCACCGGTGCCCAGGGTGGCCCCGGAGTGGTTTCTCCGGGGGGCGGCCGGAGCGATGGCCGGGCTGGGGCGTGTCTTTGGCTTCGCACCGATGGTCACCCCCGGGGAGCTGGAGTTCGTGCTCTGGCAAGCCCG
>JBKOYI010000054.1:0-6037 GCA_046725335.1 Myxococcota bacterium
CGCTCGTCCTTCAGCTCGGAGACGTGGACCAGCCCCTCGATGCCGGGCTCGATCTCCACGAAGGCTCCGAAGTCGGTCACCTTGGTCACCTTCCCGGTGACCTTGCTCCCCACTGGCACTCGCTCGCTGAGGGTGTCCCAGGGATCGGGCGTGAGTTGCTTGATGCCCAGGCTGAAGCGCTCGTTCTCCACGTCGATGTTGAGAACCACCGCCTCCACCTCGTCCCCCTTCTTGAACATCTCCCCGGGGTGCTTGATCCGCTGGGTCCAGCTGATGTCCGAGACGTGCACCAGGCCGTCCACCCCCTCCTCGACGCCGACGAAGATGCCGAAGTCGGTGACGTTGCGAACCTGGCCCTTGATGACCGAGCCGATGGGGTACTTGTCCTCCAGCAGGGTCCAGGGATTGGCCTCGATCTGCTTCATCCCCAGGGCGATGCGCTTGGCCTTGGGATCGATGTCCAGCACCACCGCCTCGACCTCCTGGCCGACCTCCAGCACCTTGCTGGGGTGCTTGAGGCGCTTGGTCCAGGACATCTCCGAGACGTGGACCAGTCCCTCCACGCCTTGCTCGATCTCGATGAAGGCCCCGTAGTCGGTGATGCTGACCACCTTGCCACGGACGCGAGTTCCGACCGGGTACTTCTCGTCGGCCCGGTGCCAGGGGTCCTCCTGGATCTGCTTCAGGCCGAGCGAGACGCGCTCCTGGGCGGCGTCGAACTTGAGCACCACCACCCGGACCTCGTCGCCCACGTTGAACATCTCCGAGGGATGGCCGATGCGGCCCCAGGACATGTCGGTGATGTGCAGCAGCCCGTCGATGCCGCCCAGGTCGATGAAGGCCCCGTAGTCGGTGAGGTTCTTGACCACGCCCTTGAGGACCGCGCCCTCCTTCAGGTTCTTGAGGGTTTCCTTCTTCAGCTCCTCGCGCTGCCTCTCGAGGAGAACGCGGCGGGAGAGGACGATGTTGCCGCGCTTCTTGTTGAACTTGATGACCTTGAACTCGAATTCCTTCGAGATGTACTGGTCGAGATTTCGCACCGGACGGATGTCGACCTGGCTGCCAGGCAGGAATGCCTTGACGCCGATGTCGACGCTGAGACCGCCCTTCACCCGGCCCACGATGACGCCCTTGACGATCTCGTCCCGCTCGCAGGCGGCGGAGATTTCGTCCCAGATGCGCATCTTGTCGGCCTTCTCCTTGGAGAGGACGACCATGCCGGTGTCGTTTTCACGGCTCTCGAGAAGCACTTCCACGGGGTCCCCGTCCTTGACGGTGACCTCGCCGCGGGGATTGGTGAACTCGGAGATGGGGATTTGGCCTTCGGACTTGTAGCCGATGTCGACGACCGCGTAGTCCTTGGTGACCTGGACGACCGTTCCCTTGACCAGGTCGCCTTCCTTGAGGATGCCTTCGCCGCCGCGCTCCCTGAGGGAGGCCTCGAAGAGGGAGGCGAAGTCCTCGTCGCCGCCGTCGAGCTGTGGGTTGAGGTTCTGCTGCATAGAGTTGGAAAGTCCTATCGGTACTTCACTGCTACCCCATGGTTGGAGGTTGCCCGCCCCCCCTGGTCGGGGAGCGGACGGCGGACGAGTCCCTCATGTGGGGTGTGACACGGGGGCGCCGCTGCTCGGGGAGCCAGCAAACCTAAGCCGGCGCGAGGCGCGCGCAACCTAAGGGGATGTCGGAGGAGAGGTCAAGTCAGCCAGGGCCACCGCCTCGCTCCAGGATGCTCACCATGTCCGAACCACTCGACGCCGTTGCCCTCCTCCATGCCCCGCATGAGGGGTTGTCCCGGCTCCGACCAGCTCTCGAGGGGGTGGGCTTCCGGTGCACCGAGCGGCTCCAGGACCCTCGTCCGGAGGACGCCCGCGCGCCGTTGCTGGTCGTCCTGGGCGGGCCGATGGGGGTGTACCAAGCGGACCGATACCCGTTCCTGGCGACCGAGGTGGACCTTCTCCGCGCCCGACTCGTCAGTGGGCGGCCCTCCATCGGGCTGTGCCTCGGGGCCCAGCTGCTGGCGGCGGCCGCTGGGGCGACGGTCCGTCGAGGCGACCAGGGGAAAGTCATCGGAGTGGCCCCGGTGCGCAGAGTTTCAGCCGCACTGAACGAAGACGTCGTCCGCCGGGTCCCAGAGACATTCGACGTCGTGCACTGGCACGGAGATGTCTTCGAGCCAATTCCCGGCACGCACCTCTTCACCGCAGACCCCTACCCCGCCCAGGGCTTCCGGATCGGCCGCTCCTGGGGCTTCCAGTTCCATGCCGAGCTGGGGCCCGGGGACTTCCGGAGCTGGGTGGAAGAGACCGGGCCCGAGCTGCGCCGGAGCGGGCGAAACCCCGAGGCGCTCCTCGCCGAGGGGCTCCCCCGGCTGGAGGCCGCGCTTCCGGTTCTGGACCGACTCCTGGAGACCCTGGCCGCCCAGGTCCGGGCCGCGGTTCAGCGCTGAAATGGGCCCGGGATCCAGCCGTAGGGTCTGACATGCGACGTTTCCCCCTTCTTCTCCCGCTGCTGCTGCTCGCCCTCCCCGCCCTGGCCGAGCGCGGCAGCGGGCAGCGGGTCAGCGAGTCTCGCAACGTCTCCGGCTTCACCCGGATCAAGCTCGCCGCCCCCATCGACATCGTCGTTCGCCCGGGGAAGTTCGCCCTCACCCTGAACACCGAAAGCAGTGTTGCCTCCCTGATCCGCACCGAAGTTCAGGGCGACACCCTCCGCATCTCCCTCAGCGAGCCGAACGTCGGCCTCCACGGCAAGCACGTGGCCCAGATCTCCATGCCCGAGCTTCGCGGCGTCCAGATCCAGGGAAGCGGGAATGCCGACGTTGCCGGTTTCAACCAGTCCGGGGACGTGGGTCTGACGGTCTCCGGCTCGGGAGACGTGACCTATGCCGGAACGTCGGGTGGGTTGTCGGTCGGGGTCGAGGGCTCGGGAGACGTGACCCTCTCCGAGGGCAGCGCGACGGCGCTGAAGGTGGTCATCGACGGATCGGGGAACCTCCGGGCCGCCAACTTCAAGGCGAAGAACGTCTGGGCGGCGGTCAACGGCTCGGGCGATGTCGAGGTGCAGGTCACTGGCGGGGCGGTGCAGCTGGCGGTGAATGGCTCGGGGGACATTCGCTGGTCGGGGGATGCCAGTGCAGTCAGCTCGGTCACCCACGGCAGCGGCAGCATCCGCAAGCGCTGACGACGAAGCCGAAGCCCACCAACCCCACCCCGGTCCGGATCCAGGCCAGCAAGGTCCGCTCTTGTGCCAAGTAGTCTCGGGCGTTGGGCTCGGGCGTGTCGGACATGGCCCCTCTTCTCCAGCGCGCACCGCTCAGACGGTCTTCAGCAGCTCGCGCGCGATGACGAGGCGCTGGATCTCGCTCGTCCCCTCGTAGATGGTCTGGACCCGGGCGTCCCGGAGGTACCGCTCCACCGGGAACTCGTCGATGTAGCCGTAGCCTCCATGCAGCTGCACCGCCTTGTCGGCGGCCCGGTTGGCCATCTCGGCGGCGAAGAGCTTCGCCATGGAGGCCTCGCAGCTGAACGGACGCCCGGATTCCTTGAGGCCGGCGGCGCGCAGGGTCATCAGCTCGGCCGCGTTCAGCTCCGTCGAGATGTTGGCCAGCATGAAACGCACCGCCTGAAAGTCGGCGATGGGCTGCCCGAAGGCGTGCCGCTCCCGGGTGTAGCGCAGGCTCGCCCCCAGGGCCGCCCGGGCCACCCCGCAGGCCTGGGAGGCGATGCCAATCCGGCCCCCGTCGAGGGCGGCCATGGCCAGTTTGAACCCCTCCCCTTCCCGGCCCAGCAAGGCCTCACCAGGGAGCCGACAGTTCTCGAAGATCAGGCTCACCGTGTTGGAGGCCCGGAGCCCCATCTTGTCCTCCGCCCGCCCGATCTCCAGCCCCGGGGTGCCGCCCTCGACGATGAAGGCCGAGAGCCCCCCTGGCCCGGGACCCCCGGTGCGGGCCCAGACCACCAGCACCCCGGCAAAGGCTCCGGAAGTGGTCCACTGCTTCGTCCCGTTGAGCACCCACCCGCTTCCCCGTCGCTCGGCCCGAGTCTCCAGGGCCGAGGCATCGCTTCCGGCCTGTGGTTCGGAGAGGGCGAAAGCCCCCACCACTGCCTCGCCCGAGGTGAGGCGGGTGACGTGGCGACGCTTTTGAGCCTCGGTGCCGAAGGCGGTGATCAGCTCGGCGCACATGTTGGTGACCGCCATGGCCACCGCGGTCGAGGCGCAGGCCTCGGCGACCTCCATCATGGCCAGGGCGTAGGAGACGGCCCCGGCCTCGGCGCCCCCCAGGTCCGCGGGCACGTTGATTCCCAGCAGCCCCAGCTCGGCCATCTCCAGCAGAAGGTCCCGAGGGAAGGTCTCGGTCCGGTCCCGTTCCCGCGCCCCCGGAGCCACCCGTTCCCGGGCGAACGTCCGGGCGGTGTTCCGGATGAGCGCCTGGGTCTCGGTCAGCTCCAGCTGCATCAGTGCCGTGCCTTGAGGTTGAACGGATAGTCCACCGGGTGGTCCTTCGAATCCGGCGGCTTGGGAAAGATCAGGGTGGAGAGCACCGTGACCACACAGCGGTGCAGCTCGGGGTTCTTGATCGTCGTTCCCTTCTTCACCACCTGCGCCCCGGTGACCGTGCCGGCGGGGGTGATGACGAAGTGGGTCTGCAGCCGGCCCTCCACCGCCACCGCCTGGGGTTGGGCGGCCAAGGTCTGCTCATAGCAGCGCTCGATGTCCGGCTGCTTGGCCCGGACGAGCTCCTTGATCGTGTCCGGGGTGAAGGGAAGCTGCTCGGGTGCCGAACCCCGCCGGGGCGTGGTGGGAGCCACCGCCGGGTCCGACCCCGATCCGGGCTCCGGGCCGACTCCGGCATCAGGCGCAGCGAGGAGGGTGAGCGCCAGCAAGGGAACGAGCACGGATCACTCCTTGAGCAGTGCTGCGCTGATGACGATGCGTTGGATTTCGCTGGTGCCCTCGTAGATCTCGGTGATCCGGGCGTCTCGTACGTGGCGTTCGGCGTCGAACTCCTTGCTGTAGCCCTGACCGCCGTGGATCTGCAGGCCCTTGTTGGCCACCCGGCTGGCCATCTCGCTGGCGTAGAGCTTGGCCATGGCGCTCTCGGCCGAGTGCCGAACTCCAGCGTCCTTGAGCCGGGCCGCCTTCAGCGTCAAGAGCCGAGCGGCGTCCATCTCGGTGGCCATGTCGGCCAGCATGAACTGGATGGCTTGGTGCCCGGCGATGGGTTTACCGAAGGTCTGCCGCTCCTGACTGTAGCGAAGCGCCTCCTCGAAGGCTGCCCGGGCGATGCCAATGGCCTGAGCGGCGATGCCGATGCGGCCACCGTCGAGCGTTGCCATGGCGACCTTGAAGCCGTCGCCCTCTCGACCGATCAGGTTTCTGGCCGGAACCACCATGTCCTCGAAGAACATCGAGCAGGACACCGCCGCGGAGATGCCCATCTTTCGATCCGCTGCGGCACGCTGGAACCCGGGCGTATCAGTGGGGACCAGAAAGGCGGAGATGCCCTTGTGGCCCGCCGTCCGGTCGGTCATCGCAAAGAGCACGATGGCGTCAGCCACCGGTCCGTTGGTGATCCAGTTCTTGCTGCCGTTGATGACGTAACCGTCGCCCTTGCGGACGGCGGTAGTCTTCTGAGCGGCGGCGTCGGAGCCCGCCTCTGGCTCGGTCAGCCCGAAGCAACCCAACTTCTCGCCCCGGGCGAAGGGAACGAGAAACTCGCGCTTTTGTGCGTCGGTCCCGAATTTCAGGACCGGGTCGCAATACAGCGAGTTGTTGACCGAGGCGATGACTCCGGTGGAGGCGTCGCCCCGGCTCAATTCCTCGATGGCCAGGGCATAGGCCACGTTGTCCAGACCGGCCCCGCCCCATTCCTCCGGAACAGCCACTCCCAGCAGTGAAAGTTCGGCCAGCTTCTGCACCGCCTCCTTGGGGAACCGGTGCTCCTCGTCCCATTTCCGGGCGTTGGGAAGCAGCTCTCGGGCGGCGAATTCGCGGGTCAGCCGCTGGGTCTCCGTCTGGAGGTCGGTCAGTTGGAAGT
>JBKOYI010000142.1:0-8963 GCA_046725335.1 Myxococcota bacterium
GCCGAGCACCTGATGCTAGGGTCCCCAGGCGGGCGGACGAACGCCAGGGGGTGGAGAATGGGCGCTTCCGCGCTGCTTGCTCTCATCGTCGCGGCCGCCGCCTCACCTCCGGCCGCTGGCGAGAGCACTCCGTTCTCGCTCACCCTCCAGGGCGCGGCGAGCCTCGGCACGTACGAGGCGGCGGTGAACTGGACACTCATCCGCCTCATCCGCTCCAACCGCCTCGAGGAGGACTCGCAACGCGGCCGCCTGCCCCGCCTCGAAGCGCTCTCCGGGTCCTCGGCGGGCAGCGTCAACGCCCTCCTCGCCGCCGCGCTGTGGTGCGAGGCCGACGACGAGGTGGACAACCTCTCCGTGGATCGGAACCTCCTCCGCGATGCCTGGCTTGCAATCGGGCTGGACGAGCTCCTTCCTGGCGACCCGCACCTCTACACTCCCTCCGACGGCCTGTTCGCCGCGTCTGCCTTCACCCCCGTCGTGGACAGCGTCCAGAGCCGCGTCTTCTCGGGGACCGGGCTTCGCTTCAAGCCTGGATGCCGTGTGCCGGTGGGCTTCACCATGACCCGCGTCGTGCCCCAGCTCCGCACGGTCTCCGGCCTCCGCGTGAAGTCACAGCAGACGGTGGTGCCGCTGATCTTCGAGGTGGATCGGACCGGGGTTCCCAGGCTCCGCCGCGACACCGGCCTGCGGTCCACCGGGATGGCAGCCGACACGGCCACCCTGGCGGACGCCACGGATGCTTCGGGTCCGTACATCGCGCCCGGCCAGGCGATCCAGGCGCTGCTCGCCTCGGCGGCCTTCCCCGTCGCCTTCGGAGCACGACCGGTGTGCGAGTGCCGCCGGGCGTGCGGGGATGGGCAGCGTGAGGTCACCCCCGATCAGTGCCCGGGGCCCTTGCCGGGGAAGCCACTCGAGGGTCTGACCTGTTCCGCCTACAGCGCCGCCCGTGGTGGCCAGGAGTTCAAGCTCTGCCGGAGCAACTTCATCGACGGCGGATTCCTGGACAACGCGCCGGTGGGGCTGGCCATCGAGCAGGCCGAGGCCTTCTCCTCACCCCGGACGCTCCGCCCGCTCACAGTGCTGCTCGTCGATCCCAACATCCGACGGCCGCGGGAGGAGCCTCCGCCTGCGCCGGAGAGAGCCGTCCAGGGGTTCAGCGACGCGGTGCAGATGGGCAACGACCTGGTGAACACCGCGCGGGAGCAACGGCTCGCCGAGGCCATCGTCTCCCGGCACTGGAACCTCACCACCCGGGCGCTCCTCTTTCGAACGGCAGCGGCGCTCGCCACCTACAGGTCCATCGTCTCCCAGCTGGAGGCCGGGCCGGCGTCGGCGGGCGCCGAACCGGCGGCCGTGGCGTGGAGGCCTGCGGGCCAGGAGCGCGGACCGGTGGGCCGCCTCATCGCCCGCTGTCTGCGGCACCGTCCTCTCGGCGGCGCCGAGCTGGAGGCCTGCGCGGCCACCATCCAGGGCAAGGGCGGAAACCTCCCGGCCGCCCTCAACGCCGGAGCCCGTGCCCAGGGCACCGCGCCGCTCTCCCCGGACGAGGTGCTTCGGCTCGCCGAGGACCTGTTGTCCTTCATCGAGGGTCTCGGGTCGACGGCACGGGGCACCGGCCTGCCGCTCAGGTCGACGGTGGCAGTCGGCGCGCTGGCCTTCCTCGCCGACGAGCTGGTCCCCTATGCGCAGCAGGTGGGTTCGGAGAGCGCGCTCCAGCGGATGCGCGCTGCCTGTCTGCGCTCCGCGTCCGCGGTGCGGACGCTCGCCGCTCACGCCATCGAGGTCTCCCGTCCCTCTCTCGCCGACGCGCTCCGGGAGCTGACCGCGGGGGGAGCCCCTTCGGGCATTGCCGAGCCCGCTGCACAGGCGCTGGCCACGCTCGGATCTGGTTCGAGCACCCAGCTCTTTTCCAGCGGGCTGCTCTCTTCTCTTCGGGCGGCACTCACCGGGGTGCCCGAGACGAGCCTCCCGGAGGCGACACGCGCTGCCACGCGCCGCGTCTTGTTGCTCGGCGAGCTGCGGCCCCGGATCGCCGTCCTGAGCGATGCCGCGCTTCAGCTCTCCCAGGATGCAAGCGAGATCCAGTCTGACGTGCGGGGCCAGAGGCGACTGCTGCTCGCAACGCGCTTCACCCCCCTGGCGGGGGAAAAGCTGCAGCACTTCGCTGGTTTCATGGACCGTCCCCTCCGCGAGCTCGACTACTACACCGGCATCTACGAAGGGCTGCACGGGATGGCGGTTCTGATCTGCGCCGCTCAGGATCCGTACCTCGCGTCCCGTCCGCTGTCAGTGCTGAAGGCGGACGGCAGTGGGGAGCCCGACCAATCCAACGAGCAGACCCAGCGCTGCCTCGGCGGGGCGATGGGGAAGTCCATCGAGTACCTCCAGATTCTCGCCTCGCCCAAGGCAGGACCGGTGGTGCGGGCGCTCGCCCGCCGCGAGCTGGCGGCGTCGCTGGGAAGCTCGGCCGAGGCGGAGCGCCTGGCAGCGACCCCGGAGTGGAGCTGGCTCGGTGCGCCGCCCGACCTCCGCGCCGGGGGAGCGATGGGCACCGCCCTGGCCGTGCTCCTCGAGCCGGCGGTGCCGTGCACCGTGTCGGCCAAGGAAGCGCTCTGCCCCGTGGACCTGACCTTCGAGCAGTTCCTCGAGCGGCTGCGGGTCGCCGGCTACCGACCCGAATCCAAGGCAATGCGGGCCGCGCTTGCCGGCCAAGGGCGCTGGCTGTCGCAGACCTTGCGGCGTGCGCTCGACCGGGCGGCGACGGTCGAGATCGCCCAGGCCTCTCCGGAGTCGTCGTCCACGGAGTCGGCCTCCACCCGCAAGGCGATGAACGCGGTAATCGGCGGCGGCGAGACGGTGAGCCGCGCCGCGGAGCGGACGGGGGACGTGTCCTTTCAAATCGATCCCTCGACCATCCCCCTCCACCCGCTGGCCGACGGGTCGTACGTCCCCATCGCCCTCGCCCACCTCGTGCCCTACCGGGTGGCGCTGGACGTGGTGGGAGGAAGCATCGCCCTGAGCTGGCTGGAGCCGCGCCTCCAGCTCGGTCGATGGTTCTCGGTGGAGTCGACCCTTCAGGTCATCGACCTCCAGTTCAGCCCGGACGTCGTCTCCAGCACGCTCGGGGTGCGGGGCGCGCTGCATCTCGGTCCGTTGGGGATCGCCTCCGGGCCTCGGTGGTCACTGGACTGGGGCGGCGGGTCGCACTTTGGCGTGGAGTTCGACGTGACCATTCTCCAGGACCGGGTCGGCGTGTCGTTTGGATTCCGGGACGTGAGCGGGGGAAACTGGAACACTCCCTTCGTCGCACTCACCATCGCCGACCTGAACGGCACGCTGTACTGGCTTATCCCGGCGGCATGGCGATCGGGACGGTGAGATCGCAGCTCCTAGCCGGCGCCTACAGGCTGACTGGATCCGCCGGCGCGGCCATCCTTCGCCTTCGTTGCACCTGGCCGGGCGCGAAATCGCCTGCGACAAGCGACAACGGCCGGGCGTATGGTGCCCCGCCATGCGCCCATCAAAACTGCTCATCGCCGTGGCCCTCGTCGTTGGTTCCGCCGCGCTGGCGGATGACAGCGCGCTGATCTCTGAGGCGCGGGCCACCGTCCAGACCTTCAAGAAGACCGACCCCAAGATCGAGAAGTTCTTCAGCTCGGCCGCGGGCTATGCGGTGTTCCCCACCATCGCCAAGGGAGCGGTCGTGGTGGGCGGGGCCGGTGGCGACGGCGTGCTCTTCGTCGGCGGCCAGCCGGTGGGGAAGTCGTCCATGGGCCAGGCCAGCGTCGGGTTCCAGCTCGGCGGCCAGACGTACTCGGAGATTGTCTTCTTCCAGACGCCGTCGTCGCTGAGCGACTTCAAGAAGGGGAACTTCGCCCTGGCGGCGCAGGCCTCGGCGGTGGCCCTCTCGGCCGGGGCGGCGGCCAACGCCAAGTACGAGAAGGGCGTGGCGATCTTCACCGCCACCAAGGGCGGGCTCATGTACGAGGCGAGCGTGGGCGGGCAGAAGTTCGGATACGAGCCGTTCGCCGCGACGAAGAAGTGACCTGCATCTCCAATCCCGGCGTGGGCCTCGGCAGGCGCCGAGCACCCCCGCCGCCCCCTCGACGAAGCGCGCCGTCTGCGCGAAATGCTCCTCCCACAGCGCGCCGACGGCCTCCGGAGACCCGTACTTCGAGATGTCCGGACCCGTGGGCGCGGGCATGGAACTCGGCGATGTGCTCGGCGAGCCGCTCCACCATCGGACGGCCGAGGGCCCGCCACCGGAGCAGCGGAATCAACATCGCCGCGAGGAAGCCCGTTGACAGCCTCGGAGATGGAGAATAATTCTCCAACTCCCCAAACCCATCCGAAGCCACCCGGATGCTGCGGCAACAGCCCGGGGCGTGGGTTTGGACCGAACCCGTCGAGGAGCGCCATGACAACCGAGACGAAGTGCCCTTTCAACCACACCGCCGGCGGCGGGACGTCGACCCAACACTGGTGGCCGAACGCGCTGCGGGTGGATCTCCTGAACCAGCATTCCTCCAGGTCCGACCCGATGGGCAAGGACTTCAACTACGCGAAGGAGTTCAAGAGCCTCGACTACCAGGCTCTGAAGAAGGATCTCGCGGCGTTGATGACCGACTCGAAGCCCTGGTGGCCGGCGGACTTCGGTCACTACGGGGCCTTGATGATTCGCATGGCCTGGCACAGCGCGGGCACGTACCGCATCCACGACGGCCGTGGCGGCGGCGGCCGGGGCCAGCAGCGCTTCGCGCCGCTCAACAGCTGGCCGGACAACGTCAGCCTGGACAAGGCGCGTCGTCTGCTCTGGCCGGTAAAGCAGAAGTACGGCCGGAAGATCTCCTGGGCCGATCTGATGATCCTCGCCGGCAACGTCGCGCTGGAGACGATGGGCTTCCAGACCTTCGGCTTCGGTGGCGGTCGCGAGGACACCTGGGAGCCGGACAACGACGTCAACTGGGGCGCCGAGAAGGAATGGCTGGGGGACGAGCGCTATTCCGGAGTGCGGGACCTCGCGGGGCCCTTCGGTGCCGTGCAGATGGGTCTGATCTACGTCAATCCGGAAGGTCCGAACGGCAACCCGGATCCGGTCAAGGCGGCTGTTGACATCCGCGAGACCTTCCGTCGCATGGCGATGAATGACGAGGAGACGGTGGCGCTGATCGCCGGCGGCCACACCTTCGGCAAGACCCACGGCGCAGGACCGACATCCAATGTGGGGGTCGCTCCGGAGGGTGGCGACATCGAGGATCAGGGCATCGGCTGGAAGAACCGCTTCCGCACGGGCTACGCGGGTGACGCGATCACCAGCGGCCTCGAGGTCACCTGGACCACCACGCCGACGAAGTGGAGCGGCGACTACTTCAAGCACCTGTTCGGCTACGAATGGGAGCTGACCAAGAGCCCCGCCGGCGCGAATCAGTGGAAACCGAAGGGGAGCGCGGGTGCCGGCACGGTTCCGGATGCCCACGACAAGTCAAAGCGCATCGCTCCGTCGATGCTGACCACCGACCTCTCGCTCCGGGTCGACCCGGCCTACGAGAAGATCTCGCGGCGCTTCATGGAGCATCCGGATCAGTTCGCCGACGCGTTCGCCCGTGCGTGGTTCAAGCTCACCCACCGCGACATGGGCCCACGCGCCCGCTACCTCGGCCCGGAGGTTCCGAAAGAGGAGCTCATCTGGCAGGACCCGGTCCCGGCCGTCGATCACAAGCTGATCGATGACAAGGACATCGCCGCCCTCAAGACCAAGATCCTGGCCTCGGGGCTGTCGATCTCGCAGCTGGTGTCCACGGCGTGGGCGTCGGCGTCCACCTTCCGTGGCTCCGACAAGCGTGGCGGTGCGAACGGTGCCCGCATCCGTCTCGCGCCGCAGAAGGACTGGGAGGTCAACCATCCCAAGGAGCTGGCGAAGGTGCTGAAGACCTTCGAGGGCATCCAGGCCGAGTTCAACGGCGCCCAGAAGGGGGGCAAGAAGGTCTCTCTCGCCGACCTGATCGTGCTGGGCGGCTGCGCGGCCGTCGAGCAGGCGGCGAAGAACGCCGGGGTCAAGGTGACGGTGCCCTTCACGCCTGGACGGACGGATGCCTCGCAGGAGCAGACCGATGTCGTGTCCTTCGAGGTGCTCGAGCCGTTCGCGGACGGCTTCCGCAACTACCAGAAGGCCAGGGCGCCCGTGTCGACCGAGGAGCTCCTGATCGACAAGGCGCAGCTCCTGAGGCTCACCGCGCCCGAGATGACGGTGCTGGTGGGCGGAATGCGCGTCCTGGAGACCAACGCCCGCCCGTCCAAGCATGGCGTTTTCACCAAGCGGCCGGGAGCGCTGACCAACGACTTCTTCGTGAACCTGCTCGACATGGGCACGGAATGGAAGCCGGTGTCGGACGCCAAGGACGTGTTCGAAGGGCGCGATCGCAAGACGGGTGAGGTGAAGTGGACCGGCACCCGGGCCGACCTGGTCTTCGGTTCGCACTCGGTGCTCCGCGCGCTGTCGGAGGTCTACGGAGGCTCGGACGCGCAGGAGAAGTTCGTCCAGGACTTCGTGGCGGCGTGGAGCAAGGTGATGAACCTTGATCGCTTCGACCTTGCATGATCCCAGAGGCTGGCCCAGGTGACGTGGAGGAACAACCGCGTCCCTGGGGGGACGCTGGTCAGCCGCGCTACAGCGCCTTGAGCACGTCCATGGCCAGCTTCTTCAGGAGGGCTTCGCCGAGATCGCCTAGCGGTCCTCCTCGGCGCCGCCGATTACCGGGAGGTGGATCACCCGAGCTACCGCCACCGCACGCCTCTCTCTGCGGGCGTCCGGCGCTCGCTGGCCGGCGACCTGGCGGAGGAGGCGTGCCATGAGGCGAGCTCGCAAGGTGCGCGCTGCCGATCCCACGCGCGCCTCGGCCGACGAGGCGGCCTTCATCGCCCACTGCCGGGCACGCGGCCTCCTCGTCACCGAGCAGCGCCGGGCGATCTTCGCCGTGCTCGCCGCATCGCGCGAGCATCCCAGCGCTGAGCAGATCCACCGGGCGGTTCGGGGAAGGCTCCCGCGCCTGTCGCTGGCCACGGTGTACAAGAACCTCGAGGCGCTCCGCGCCATCAGTGCGGTGAGCGACGTGAACAGTCTCCACGAGCATGGACGCTACGAGGCGGCGCTCCCCGGAACCGGCGCCGGCCGGCCTCACCACCACCTGGTCTGCATCCGCTGCCGGAAGGTACTCGACCTGCATGACCGGCGGCTGGATGCCTTCCGGCCCACCGCCCACGACGTGCAGGGCTTCGAGGTCCGCGCCGTGCGCGTCCAGGTCGAGGGTCTCTGCCCGCGCTGTCGGACCGCGTAGCCCCGCGGCCAACCTTGCGGAAACCCGGCGTCCGGTGCTGGCCGGTCACCTTTGCCAGCCCGCCGCCCACTCGTAGGCTAGCGAATTGGTCATTGTTTCGGTCCTTCGTGTCGTTACAACGACCTCCTGATACGAGCCTCCTCTTCGGCGCGGTATTCGGCGACCCGGCTCCGGTCGGCTTCGGCGAGCGCGCGCCGGAGAGCATCGGCTTCAAGATCGCGGCAGTAAGCCGGCGTTCCGGGCTGCTGCCGCCAAGACTCGTCCAGAACACCGCCGTCGACAGGGTCGAAGCCAAGATCGTCGACGAGGCGAAGCACAGCTGCCTTGGCGTCCGACGAATCGCCGGCGACCGAGAGAGCAATCCGCCCCCTCGTTCCTCTCGGAACGCCCTTCTCGAGAAGGCTCTTGGCGAAGATGTTGTTGAACGCCTTGATCACGGGATGCCCGATCTGCTGCACAACCCACTGGCTCTCGGGCATGCCCCGGTCGATCGCATCGATGTGGCCATCGCGAAGCTCGGGATGGTAGTTGCCGGTATCGATTACGACGACGCCGCTCGGCACGTTCGCAAACAGCCCCCGCGGAAGATCGGCGACGGCCTTCGTTGGGATCGCAAGGATGACGATTTCTTCGGCTTTGGCGACGTCGACAACGGAAACGGGCACCGCGCCGATCTCGGCCGCCAACGCGGTCAGGCTTCCAGGTTCTCTCGAGTTCGCAATCGAGAGGTGATGGCCGAGCTTGGCGAGGTGGCGCGCAAGTATCCCTCCCATGCTTCCAGCGCCGATGACTCCGATTCTCATGTCAGGACGCTCAACGGAGGATCGCCTCCATCGCCTCCAGGCCGCTGTTGCCGGTGATGGCGATGGCGGGACCAGCGGGACCCTCGCCACGGGCGATGGTGAGTATCCCCTCCGCCACCATCGGCGGGGTGAGGGGCTTGCCAAACCTCTCCATGAACTTCTCCTGGCTGATGCCGGCCTTCGCCGCGTACATCTTCGCCGACCGGTCCCCGATCTCCGTCCCGGCGATCATCCGAACCCACGGCAGCTCCTGGCGCCGTCGCGCCAGCTCGTCGCTCTGCCGCGTGAGCTCCTTTTCCGCCTCGAGCAGCTCGAGCCGCGCTGCGAGCCATTCTTTACGTGTCCCGGTCCTGTGTTTTGTGTTCATCGTCTCTTCCTCTCGGCCATGAGAGAAACATAGGGTCGATATCGAACGATGGGAGTTACAAGTGTGACGGGATTCCGATCGACTCGCTGATCACGGCCGCGGTGCCTGCGCTGGCAACGGGTGATCCCTCGGCGCAGTGAAGCGGGTCGCCCCGCGCGACGACAGCCCGACTACGCCGACATTCTCGCCAAGCTCAAAGCGCGCATACGCTCCGCCCAGGCGAAAGCAGCGGCCGCCTCAACAGCGTGCTCGTTCGCGTCGACGCCGAGGGAGCCGCTCCCCTTCGCGGCCCGCTACTTCGGCGTCTTCGCCCCAACGCCCGGGTGCGTCCCCGTCTCGTCCCCGCTCCTGCCCCCCCGGCGCCCCTGGCCCAGCCCATCCCTTGCCCGGGGGCACCGGCACCCGAGCCCGCCCGCCCACGCCCGGCCCGACTCTCTCCCCCCTTTCTCCGGTCTAGGG
>JBKOYI010000102.1:0-19662 GCA_046725335.1 Myxococcota bacterium
AGATGCCCGCTTCGGCCATGACCCTCCGAGAAACGAAGACCGGGGCCTTGGCACTGAGCGCCATGGCCACCGCGTCGGAGGGCCGCGCTTCAAGCACGACCTCCTGGTTGGCGCGCTTGATCACCACGTGGCTGGTGTAGATGTGGTCCTTGACGTCGTCGATGCGGACCTCGGTGAGATGCGCCCCCAGGCTGGGGACGATGCGGTCGAGCAGGTCCTGAGCCAGGGGATGGGGAGAGGGCTGGCCGATCAACCGAAAGGCGATGGCCACCGCGGCGGTCTCGTCCACGAACAGGGGAAGGACCGAACCGTCCTCGCGGGCGACCAGCACCACCGCGTGCTGCTTCAGCTCCTTGAGCGGGACCACGTCCTTGACGTCCATCCGCACCAGGCTCCCCGGCTTGGACGGGGCTCCGGCCCAGGTTGCGGGCAGAAGCAACGTCAGGGCGACCAGGACTGCACGGAAGGACACCCGGGGAGGCTAGGCACGCCCCACGACCCCTGCCTGCCTGCTCTGCTGCCTTGCCTCCGGCAGAGCAGGTCAGCGCTCGTCGTCTTCGTCTTCGACCTCCTCGTCGTCGTCTTCGTCGAGGTCTTCGTCGTCGTCGTCCTCGTCGTCGTCCGACTCGTCCTCGTCGTCGTCGTCGTCTTCGTCGGCGTCCAGCTCGGCCAGGTCTTCACTTTCCAGGGTGGTGGAAAGGGAGAACCGCTTGCTGAGGACGGCCACCTGGGCGCGCATCTCGGTGAGGGCGGCGACAAAGTCGTCGACCACGTTGGCCGGCGCCCGGGTGTTGCAGTGCGGGCATTCGAGCTTCTCGCTGCCGTCGACGAGATCCTGGGCGTCGATTTCGAAGGTGCCTTCGCACTTCTGGCAGGTGAAGTCGATGGTCATGACAAATCAGCGTTTGTCGAAGGGAACGTAGTCGCGTCGTTTGGCGCCGATGTAGATCTGGCGCGGCCGAGCGATCTTCTGTTCAGCGTCGAGCACCATCTCCTCCCACTGTGAGACCCAGCCCACGGTTCGGGGAATGGCGAAGAGGACGGGGAAGAATTCAGACTGGAAGCCCATCGCCTCGTAGATGAGGCCCGAATAGAAATCCACATTGGGGTAGAGCTTGCGCTTGACGAAGTAATCGTCCTGCAGCGCGATTCGTTCCAGTTCCAGGGCGATGTCCAGCAGCGGATTCTTCCCGGTGACTTCGAAGACCTCGTCGGCCACCCGTTTCACGACCTTGGCTCGCGGATCGTAGCTCTTGTAGACCCGGTGCCCGAATCCCATCAGCCGGGTCTCGCCCGCGCCACTCTTCACCAGCTTGATGAACTCGGGAACGTTGCGGATGTGCCCGATCTGCCGGAGCATCTTCAGGACCGCTTCGTTTGCTCCACCGTGAAGCGGGCCGTAGAGAGCGGTGATGCCGGCCGCCACCGCGGAGAAGGGATCCACCTGACTCGAGCCCACCACCCGAGTGGAGGTGGTGCTGCAGTTTTGCTCGTGGTCGGCGTGGAGGATGAAGAGCACGTCCAGGGCATGCTCCAGCACCGGATTCACCTGGTAGGTGTCGGTGCCGATCTTCTTGATCATCGCCAGAAAGTTGCCGACGAAGCTCAGATCGTTGTTCGGGTAGATGTAGGGTAGCCCCAGCGAGTGGCGGTAGCTGAAGGCAGCGATGGTGGGCATCTTGGCCACCATCCGGATGGCCTGGATGCGCCGGACCTCGGCGTCGTGGATCTTCTTGGCCTCTGGATAGAATGCAGAAAGCGCTGCCACGGTGGAGGCCAGCATGGCCATCGGGTGCGCGTCGTAGCGGAACCCGTCCATGTACGCCTTGACGTTCTCGTGGACGTAGGTGTGGTGAGTGACCGTGTAGACGAAATCGTCGAGCTGCTTCCGGCTGGGCAGCTCGCCGTTCATCAGCAGATAGGCCACCTCCAGGTAGCTGGACCTCTCCGCCAGCTGCTCGATGGGGTAGCCCCGGTACTCGAGGATTCCCTTGTCCCCATCGATGAAGGTGATGGCACTCCTGCAGTTGGCGGTGTTGAGGAAGGCCGGGTCGTAGCCCATCAGGCCGAAGTCGTGCTCGTCCACGCGGATCTGCCGCAGGTCTGAGGTCTTGATGCAGCCCTCCTGGATGGGAAGCTCGTACGTCCGCCCCGTCCGGTTGTCGGTGATGCTGAGCGTGTCTTTGGCCATGGTGTGGTCGTCATTTCACCCGGCAGGAGGCCGTTTCAACAGAAAAGAGTGGTCCCTTGTTCCGCGTCCTCGCGTCTCGTATACCCGCTGGCTTCCAAGGGATTTCACACTCCGGAGAAGCACATGGCCGACACAGGCACCACAGGGCAGAAGATCACGTTGTCCGCAGGGATACTCTCCGTGCCGGACCGCCCGATCCTGCCCTTCATCGAGGGCGACGGAACCGGTCGGGACATCTGGCGGGCGGCCCAGGCGGTATTCGATGCGGCGGTAGCCCAGGCCTACGGCGGCAAACGAGAGATCGCCTGGATGGAGGTGCTCGCCGGCGAGAAGGCGTTCAAGGCCACGAAGAACTGGCTGCCGGACGAGACGGTGGAGGCCTTCCGTACCTACCTGGTGGGCATCAAGGGGCCCCTGACCACCCCGGTGGGAGGGGGGATCCGCAGCCTCAATGTGGCGCTCCGGCAGCTCCTCGACCTGTACGTCTGCATCCGTCCGGTCCGCTACTTCCGGGGGGTCCCCAGCCCGGTGAAGGCCCCGGAGAAGGTGGACGTGGTCATCTTCCGGGAGAACACCGAGGACATCTACGCCGGGATCGAGTTCGAGGCCGGGTCGGAGCCGGCCCAGAGGTTTCTCACCACCTTCGCCGAGCAGTTCCCCAAGGAGCACAAGAAGATCCGCTTCCCGGACGACTGCGGCATCGGCATCAAGCCCGTCTCTCGCCAGGGGAGCGAACGGCTGGTGCGGGCCGCTATCCGCTATGCCCTGGAGCACAAGCGCAAGAGCCTCACCCTGGTGCACAAGGGCAACATCATGAAGTTCACCGAGGGAGCGTTCCGCGGCTGGGGCTATGGCCTGGCGGAGCGGGAGTTCGGCCCGCAGGTCTACACCTGGGAGCAGTGGGAGGAGACCAAGGCCAAGAAGGGCGAAGAGGCAGCCAACGCCGAGCAGAAGGCCGCCCTGGCCTCGGGGCGACTCCTGGTGAAGGACGCCATCGCCGACATCACGCTCCAGCAGGTCCTCACCCGGGCGGACGAGTTCGACGTCATCGCCACCCTCAACCTGAACGGGGACTACCTGAGCGACGCCCTGGCTGCTCAGGTGGGGGGGATTGGGATTGCCCCCGGCGGGAACATCAACTACGTCACCGGCCACGCGGTGTTCGAGGCCACCCACGGGACCGCCCCCAAGTACGCCGACCAGGACAAGGTCAATCCGGGGAGCATCATCCTCTCGGGGGAGATGATGCTCCGCCACCTGGGGTGGAACGAGGCGGCGGACCTGATTCTACGGGGGATAGAGAAGGCTATCGCTGCCGGGACGGTCACCTATGACTTCGCCCGGCTGATGCGGGCGGAGGGGCAGGTGGGGGTCAAGGAAGTGAAGTGCTCCCAATTCGGCCAGGCGATCATCCACCACATGAGGGGTCCATGACAGGGAAGAAGAAGATCGGTCTCGTCGGCGGTGGGCAAATCGGGGGAAACCTGGCCCTCCTGGCAGTGCAGAAGCAGCTCGGGGACGTGGTGCTCCACGACATCCCGGCGGCCGAAGGGCTGGTGAAGGGAAAGGCCCTGGACCTCAATCAGCTGGCGGCGGTGGACGGCTACGACTGCCGGGTCACCGGGACCACCGACTGGAAGGACGTCGCCGGCAGTGACGTCGTCATCATCACTGCCGGGATGCCGCGTAAGCCGGGGATGAGCCGGGAGGACCTCCTGGAGGTCAACCTCAAGATCATGAAGGACGTGGCCGGCAACTTGAAGGTCCAGGCCCCCAAGGCTTTCGTGATCAACGTGGCCAACCCTCTGGATGCGATGGTCTACGCCCTCCACAAAATCACCGGCTTCGCCAAGCACCAGGTCATCGGGATGGCCGGGGTGCTGGACACCGCCCGCTTCAAGTTCTTCGTCGCCGAAGCGTTGGGCGTGTCGATGCGCGACATCGAGGCGTTGGTGCTCGGCGGCCACGGGGACGACATGGTTCCCCTCCTCGGCCAGGCCACGGTGGGCGGGGTGCCGCTGACACAGCTGCTCCCCCGGGAGAAGCTGGGGGCCATCGTGGACCGGACCCGCAAGGGCGGGGGCGAGCTGGTCGCCCTCTACAAGACCGGTTCGGCCTACTTCGCTCCGGCAGCCTCCGCCATCGCCATGGCCGAGGCCTACGTCTTCGACCGCAAGCGGGTCTTCCCGGCGGCAGCGCTGCTGGAAGGCCAGTACGGCATCAACGGGTTCTTCATGGGCGTGCCGGTGGTCATCGGCGCCGGCGGAGTGGAGAAGGTGATCGAGCTGGAGCTGTCAGCGGCCGAGAAGGCCGAGCTGCAGAAGTCGTTCCAGTCGGTCAAGAAGACGGTCGACGAGGTGAAGCTCTAGCCCGGTTTGCGGGACACCCTCGACCTGGCCCCGCCGGCCGCCGCCTCCCGGGGGCGCACTGGCCAGCCGTGGGACCGTGCCTGGGGCAGCGGGGTCCGTCCCTCGCCCTGTAGCGACTGTGTTCGCTGCCGTAAGAGCGCAGTGCGCCAGAAGGGGCTGGCCGAGCGCTCCAGCGGTGTGCCGGCGCATCGACGTGATAAGGCGTCCCGCGCCGGCGAGTCTCTGAGATATTGGCGATGACGGCCCCTGATTTCCTTCCCATCAGGGCCGTTGGCGGGGCCGGGCCGGGGGAGTAGTCAAACTCGAGGAGATGGAGTCGAACCCAAACGATGGCTGAAGCTGCCACCACCGCAACCCTGGGGACGGTCGCCCGCGCTGAGCAGGACCACTCCTTCCTCTGGCGCCGGCTCCACTCGCTCTCCGGCGTCGTCCCGGTCGGCCTCTTCCTCTGCTACCACGTCTTCGAAAACCTGGCGGCCTTGAATGGCCCGGCCGCCTACGACGAGATGGTCATCCATGTGAACTCGATGCTCCCCCGGCCCTTCTTCTACGGGCTGGAGCTGGTGGGCATCGTGCTCCCGCTGCTGTACCACGCGCTCTATGGCGTCTGGGTGGCTGTGACCGGCCGGCCCAACGTCGGGCGCTACGCCTACGCCAACAACTGGTCGTACGTGTTGCAGCGGGTGAGCGGGATCGTGGCCCTGGTCTTTCTATTGGTCCACGTCGGGACCTTGCGCACCTGGGTCACCTTGATGGGTAATCATCTGGCGTGGGGTAATCCGCCTGCGCCGGATGGGCTCGACCTGGTCACCTACCGAGACGTGGCCCGGCACCTCGGAAATCCCGAATCGCTCGGGGTGCAGAGCGTGCTCGCCGGCGACCACATCCTGGTCCTCTACGTTCTGGGGACGCTCTTCACCATCTACCACTTCACCAACGGGCTGAAGGGCTTCTGCTGGACCTGGGGCATCGCCGTGGGCCGGGTGGCGCAGCGCCGGGTCGTGCTCCTGGGCTGGCTTCTCTTCGCGGCGCTCTCTGCCGGCACCCTGAGCATCCTCTGGAAGATCCGCTTCGGCCCGGTCGGCTGAGGGAGCAAGACTCCATGGCTGAACTTCGATTCACGGTGGTTGGCGGCGGCCTGGCGGGTCTGATGACGGTCATCAAGCTCTGCGAGGCCGGGCACAAGGTGGATTTGCTCTCCATCGTCCCGGTCAAGCGGTCGCATTCCGTTTGCGCCCAGGGCGGCATCAACGGCGCGGTCAACACCAAGGGCGAAGGCGATCACCCCGACATCCACGTCAAGGACACCCTGCGAGGCGGCGACTTCCTGGCCGAGCAGACCAGCGTGCGGGGGATGTGCTACTCCGCGCCGGGCATCATCTACCTGCTCGACCGGATGGGCGTGCCCTTCAATCGGACTCCGGAGGGGCTGCTCGATTTCCGCCGCTTCGGAGGAACGCTCCATCACCGGACGGCCTTTGCTGGTGCCACCACCGGACAGCAGCTGCTCTACGCGCTCGACGAGCAGGTGCGCCGCTACGAGGCGGAGGGCAAAGTCGACAAGTACGAGTACTGGGAGTGGCTGGGCTTGGTGAAGGACGGGTCCGGCCGCGCCGTGGGGAGCGTGGCCATGGACCTCCGGACGATGGAACTCCGGGTCCTCCCCGCCGAGGCGGTGATGCTGGCCACCGGGGGCCCGGGCATCGTCTTCGGCCGATCCACCAACTCGATCATCAACACCGGAACCGCAGCCGGGCGCGCCTACCTGGAAGGTGCGGTCTACGGCAACGGCGAGTTCATCCAGGTCCACCCGACCTCGATTCCAGGGGAGGACAAGCTCCGGCTGATGAGCGAGTCGGTGCGGGGAGAGGGCGGCCGGGTCTGGGTGCCCAAGACCAAAGGCGACCCTCGCGACCCGCTGCGGATTCCTGAGTCCGAGCGCTGGTATTTCCTCGAGGAGAAGTACCCCAAGTACGGAAATCTCGTTCCGCGCGACATGGCGACCCGGGAGATTTTCCACGTCTGCCGGGAGCTGGGGATGGGCGTGGGTGGGCGCGACGGCGTCTACCTCGACGTCACCCACATCCCGGCGGCAACCCTGGACGCCAAGATCAAGGGCGTCATGGAGATCTACGAAAAATTCGTGGGGGACGACCCGCGCTACCACCCGATGGTCATCTTTCCCGGGATGCACTACTCGATGGGCGGGCTCTATGTGACCTTCGAGGCCGGGCCGAATCTGGAGCCGCTGGCCGGCAGCCCGAAGAACCAGGCCACCAACATCCCCGGGCTCTACGCTTCCGGGGAGGCCGATCACGCCTACCACGGGGCCAACCGGCTGGGCGCGAACTCGCTCCTCTCCTGCATCTACGCCGGGATGATCGGCGGCCCGGCCATGGTCAGCTACGCTCGCAACGCTCCCCGGAGCACCGAGGCGGTCAGCTCCCGCGTCTACGACGAGGCTCGCCAGCAGTGGGACGAGCGATTCGCCCAGATCCGGAAGATGCAGGGCACGGAGAACCCCTTCCAGCTGGCGCGCGAGCTGGGCGAGCTGATGACCGAGAACGTCACCGTGGTGCGCCGCAACGACCGGCTTCGGAAGACGCTGGAGAAGATCGCTGAGCTGAAGGAGCGCTGGAAGCGGATCAACGTCCTCGACACCGGCAACAGCAGCAACCGGCCGCTCAGCTTCGTCAACCAGCTGTGGAACATGTTTGCCCTGGGCGAGGTGATGGCCAAGGGGGCGCTGCTCCGGGACGAGTCGCGCGGGGCCCACTACAAGCCGGAGTTCCAGCTCCCCGAGCCCAAGACCAAAGATCCCAGCCAGGATCCGGAGTGGATGCGGCTGTGGAAGGAGCGCCATCAGAAGTGGGCCAAGACGACTCTGGCCCGGCACACCCCCAACGGGCCGGACATCACCTACGAGGACATTCCCACGCCGGTGCTCGACCCCGAGCCCCGCTGGTACGCCTGAGGAACTCAAACGCCATGCCGGAGCCTACCCAGGTCGGAACGACGACGCAGCGCGGGGCCGAGACCGCCGAAAAGTGGATCCCCCTGCGCATCTGGAGACAGGAGCGGGCCGGCGTCCCGGGAGGCTTCGAGGAGTTCCGGGTTCCCTACCGCAAGGGCGCCAACGTCATCTCCTGCCTGATGGAGATCCAGCGCAATCCGGTGAACGCTGCCGGCAAATCCACCACCCCGGTGACCTGGGACGCGGCCTGTCTCGAGGAGGTGTGCGGCAGCTGCGCCATGAACGTCAACGGCAAGGTTCGGATGGCCTGCTCGGCGTTGGTGGACAAGTTGGAGTTGCCCATCACCCTGGAACCGATGTGGAAGTTCCCCATGGTCCGCGACCTGGCGGTGGACCGCAGCCGGATGTTCGAGTCGCTGAAGCGGGTCAAGGCCTGGATCGAGCTGGACGGTACCTACAACCTCGGTCCCGGGCCGCGGCAGAGCCAGGCGGAGCAGGCGCAGCGCTACGTCCTCTCCACCTGCATCACGTGCGGGAGCTGTCTGGAAGCCTGCCCCCAGGTTTCGGTGGACAACGACTTCATGGGTGCAGCCCCCATCAGCCAGGCCCGACTCTTCAACATGCACCCCACCGGGAAGATGCAGGCCACCGAGCGGTTGCGTGGTCTGATGGGCCCGGGTGGGATCCAGGACTGCGGCAAGGCTCAGAACTGCGTGCAGGTCTGCCCCAAGGAGATTCCCCTCACCACCTCCATCGCCGCGCTGAACCGCGATGTCACCAAGCTCGTCCTCAAGGACCTCTTCTTCAAGGACCGGGACGCGGAAGCGGCGGCGGGGGGCCCGGCCTAGGGAGTTGCCGATAGCCGTGGGGGGTCCAGAGGCCACGAGCGATGGCTCGGTCGGCTTCCTCGACCTCTGAAGCTGCCGAGGTCATCTGAGAAGGAGCGTCCAACCGCGGGCAACGCCCTCCACATGCCAGGGAGATGGCGGCGGGCCCACCGGTGTGTCGTCGCGCACCAGCATGGAGCGAGGCCCGGTGACCACCGACCAGTCAGGTTGGGTCGCCGGTTCCGGGTCGAGCGGTGTTTCCGTCGCCACGATGGAAATCATGCCCCAAGGCTCGAGCTGAGCCAGCACGGCCACTCGGTCGTGAGGGGCAAGGCGGCCCAGCGCCGGGGCGAACTCGTTGGCGACGACGCAGGGCTGGAAAAACCATCGCCCGGCGCCGAGCAAGCTGAAGGCCCAGGCAACCGCGGCCAGGATTCCGAGGGTGCGGAGTCCCCACGGTCGGAGCTCTGGCCGCTGCCTCGCGATCCGCCTCACCCAAGGGGCGACGCCGAACCCAGCCAGGAGCCCCAGCAGCGGGTAGGCGATGAGACCGTGGTTCCACACCTTGCGGTGCGGCAACATGAGCGCCACCAGCACCAGCACCGTGGTCACTGCCAACCGTGTCTCAGCCGGAGTGGCACGACGCCGGAGCACCGGCCAGAGCCCGACGAAGACGAGGGGTAACCCTGGCCAGAAGCGACCGGCCAGCGAGCCAAGGGGGTACCAGGGGGGGCGATTCCCGCGCGTTCGTTCTCCCAGCGCCGATGCCAGAAGCTGCGCCTCCACATAGAGCGACCACCAGGTCCGGTCGCCGGCCAGTCGCTGGTAGAGGAGGAAGCCCCCCAGCGGGAGTGCAGCGGCGAGGGTCAAGCCTGCTCCGGCCAGGAGCCATTGCCAGCTCCGTCGCTCGAGGGCCACCGCCGCCGTGCCGGCTGCGAAGGGGATGAGCCCGAAGGGCCCCTTCACCAGCGTCCCCAGCGCGGCGAAGGTGGCCCCCACCGCCCAGTGCCGGGCCGTCGGGGTGTCGGAGAGCACGGGCAGCAGCGAGGCGGTGGTGAACAGGAAGAGGAGGGGATCGAGCCGCGATCGGCCCCCGATGAGGAGGAAGCTGTCGGTGGCAATGAGCACCAGCACCGCGGGCACAGCCACGGCCTCGCCCCCGAGACGTCGGCCGAGGCGCAAGACGAGCATCAGTGTCGCCAGGGTGAAGAGGGCCGATACCGGACCGAGCGACCCTTCGCCAAACAGGCGGTCCGCCGCGGCCCAGGGCCAGAACCCGAATGGGGAGTGCTCGCGAAAGATCGGGAACAGCCTGGGGAGAAAGCGGAGGCGGAACCAGGTGTCGTCCTGGAGCATGTGCCGGGTCACCACCCGGTAAAACTGGGCGTCGACATCATCGACGTGGCCCGACCAGGGAATGGAAACGACGCCGGCGGCAAGCGCCAGGAGAGCAATGGCAGTTCGCGAGCCGGATTGGGCCACTGGCTGCAAATCGGAAGTCGCTTCCGCGCCGGGTCGTTCGAAGGCAACGGTCATGTGCAGAGGGTCTCGGCGAAGCGGATCATCACCCGGAGCCGTAACAGGAAACGGCCGGGACCGGAATCGATCGCTGACCGTTCGGCGCCCGCTGGGACGCGACTGGCCAGACCCCTCCCCGACGAGGTGGAGGCTAGGAATGAGTCCGACACCCATGTCTGCGACGAGTCGGAGCGTAGATAGCGGTTCCGACCGCACCACAAGGAGAGGCCGATGAAACTCGACGTGAATGGGAAGGAGCGCGAGGTCGAGTCTCCCCCGGAGATGCCGCTCTTGTGGGTCCTTCGCGATCTGCTCGGCGTGACCGGTGTCAAGTTCGGGTGTGGGGCCGCGCAATGCGGTGCCTGTACCGTTCATCTGGACGGAAAGCCCGTCCGGTCCTGCGTCACTCCGGTCTCCGCGGTTGGACAGAGGAAGGTCGTCACCATCGAAGGGCTCTCCCCGGATGGATCGCACCCGGTGCAGCGGGCCTGGGCGGAGCTCGACGTCGTCCAGTGCGGCTACTGTCAGTCTGGACAGATCATGAGCGCAGTGGCGTTGCTCTCGGCCAATCCCAATCCGAGCGACGCTGACATCGATGCAGCCCTGGCCGGGAACATCTGCCGCTGCGGGACCTACCAACGGATCCGGGAAGCGGTCCACAAGGCCGCCGCGACGCTGGCGAGGGGATGACGATGAACCTCCTCAGTCGACGCCGCTTTCTCCAGTCCTCGGCGCTTACCGGGGCCAGCTTGGTCATTGCATTTGCGATTCGGCGGCCGGCCCAGGCACTCCTGGCCGGGCCGCCCAAGCAGCCACGGCCGCCCCCCAACGCCTTTCTCCGGATCAGCCCGGACGAGTCGGTGACCGTGCTGCTCGCCCACTCCGAGATGGGGCAGGGCATCTGGACGACGCTGCCCATGCTGGTGGCCGAGGAGCTGGAGTGTGACTGGTCCCGGGTGCGGGTGGAGCACGCTCCGGCCGCCCCGGTTTACGCCCATACAGCGGATGGGGTGCAAGTGACGGGCGGTTCGAGCAGCACCTGGTCCGAGTTCGATCGCTACCGCATCGTGGGGGCGATGGCGCGCCAGATGCTCGTGCAGGCTGCCGCCGCCGAGTGGAAGACTCGGCCCGACCGGCTCCGGGTCGAAAGCGGGTACGTCATCGACGGCCCCCGCAGGCTGTCGTTTGGTCAGCTCGCCGAGCGGGCCCGCTCCGTGCCGGCACCATCCTCGGTGAAGCTGAAGCCTGCGCAGACCTGGACTTTGCTGGGCAAGCCACACCGGCGCCTGGACACACCCGAGAAGATCACCGGCCGGGCCCAGTACGGGATCGACATCCACTTCCCTGAACTCCGCACCACTCTCGTCGCCCGGACGCCCGTCTTCGGGGGAAAGCTCAAATCCTTCGATGCCACAGCTGCCCGGGCAGTGCCCGGCGTGGAGCAGGTCGTGCAAGTGCCGAGCGGAGTGGCGGTCATCGCCACCAACACCTGGGCCGCCCGCCAGGGCCGCAGTGCCCTGAAGCTCGACTGGGACCTGGGGCCCGGAGCCGGGCTGGACAGCGAAAAGATTCGTGAGGAGTACCGCGCGCTGGCCCGCACTCCGGGAGCCGTCGCCGCTCAGGCCGGTGACCCCGACTTGGCACTCCGGCAGGCGAATCGGCGAGTGGAGGCACAGTACGAGCTGCCCTACCTGGCCCATGCTCCGATGGAACCGCTCAATTGCGCGGTCAAGCTCGAGGCCGATCGCTGTGACATCTGGATCGGCACGCATTTTCAGACGATGGATCAGCAGTTGGCCGCCAAGACCGCCGGACTTCGCCCGGAGCAGGTGCACATTCACACGCCTTTCCTGGGTGGGTCTTTCGGCCGGCGCTCCAATCCCGCGTGCGATGTCGTCGTCGAGGCGGTCGAGGTCGCCAAGGCCGGGAAGGTCCCGGTGAAGGTCGTCTGGACGCGCGAGGATGACATCCGCGGGGGCTACTACCGTCCGGCCTACCTCCATCGGATCGAGGCCGGCCTCGATGGAGAAGGGCTCCCGGTGGCCTGGAAGCACACCATTGTCGGTCAATCGATCCTGACTGGCACGGCGTTCGAGGCCGAGGCGGTGACCAATGGAATCGACCCCAGCTCGGTCAGCGGGGTCACCGACTCTCCGTACCTCTCCGCCGTGCCTACCCGGCGGGTCATGCTCCACTCTCCGCGCTCGCCCATTCCGGTGCTGTGGTGGCGCTCGGTCGGCAACAGCCACACCGCTTTTGCCGTGGAGAGCATGGTGGACGAGCTGGCCGCCACCGCCGGCCGGGATCCGCTCGACTACCGCTCCTGGCTCTTGCGCAAGCACCGCCGGCACCAACAGGCGCTCCAGCTCGCGGCCGAGAAGGCCGGTTGGGGTCACCGCGCTCCGGAGGGACGCGCCCTGGGGATGGCCATGCACGAATCCTTCGGCAGCATCATCGCCCAGGTGGCCGAGGTCTCGGTCGAGTCGGAAAACCGCATCCGGGTTCATCGGGTGACCTGCGCCGTGGATTGCGGTTTCGCGGTCAATCCGATCGGCGTCGAGGCGCAGATCCAGAGTGCCGTCGCCTTCGGTCTGGGAGCGGTGCTCCACAGCGCGATCACCTTCAAGGAAGGGCGCGTCCAGCAGGGCAACTTCGACGACTATCAGGTGCTGCGGATGGACGAGATGCCCAAGGTCGACGTCCACATCATCAAGAGCCGCGCCAAGATGGGGGGCATCGGCGAACCGGGCACTGCCCCCATCGCTCCGGCTGTGGCCAACGCAGTGTTCGCGCTCACCAAGCGGCGGCTGCGGTCATTGCCATTGCAGCTGGCTTGAGCTCCTCAGCGCGTCTGGGCCGGGGTGAGCCGGTCGAGGAGGCGGAGTCGCGCTCGTTCCTCCTCGGCCTTTCGGAAGACGTCGGCTCGCAAGGCGGCGTATTCCGGCGTGCCGTGGACCGGAGACAGGAGGGGGTCAGTGTCGAAGGCGGTCAGGCAGGGCAGGCCGGTCTCCGATGCCTGGCGGAGAAGCTCGACCGCGCCTTGGGTGTCACCACGGTGCGCGCGGGCCTCGGCCAGCAGGAACAACACATGGTGAAAGTGCCCGGCCTCCTGACGAGTGGCCAGAATTCTCTGTTCCAGCTCTGAGGTCTCGCCCTTCCCGGTCAGCGTCCGGACCAGCGCCAGCAGGCCCAGGACGAGCTCATCGGCCGGCTGCTCGCGGACCCAGGCTTCGATCTCCTCGAGGGTTCCAGCAAGCTCGCCGAGCTGAAGCCGGATCTGGAGCACCTCGAGCCGCCCGCCCATTCCGCGGCTCCGCTCGGCGGCAAGCCGGTGGTACTGGTCGAGCGCCTCGCGGTGGCGGCCGTCGATCCAGGAGAGATAGGCATTCATGCGAGCGAGGTCGGTGCTCAATGGATCGATGCGGCGGACCTCCTGCACTTCCTCACGTGCCTCGGTCACCCACCCCCAGTGGTGAAAGATTCGCGCCAGTTCTAGATGCGGAATGTCGGAACCGGGGCTGAGCACGATCGCCGTCCGCAGCTCGTGGACCGCTTCTGCGAATTTCCAGCCGCCCTGAGCAGACCAGAGCACCAGGGCGCGGGCGACATGCGGCAGTGGTAACTCGGGGTCGAGCGAACGAGCCTGCTCGGCATCCCGGAGCGCGCCCTCGGCTCCTCCCAGCCCCGGGGCGAAGTAGTTCTGAAAGGCCCGTGCGTAGGCGCGGGCGGCAAGGGCTGGGGCGAACGTCGGCGCTTCCTCCAGCACGCTGTCGAGCTGGGCCACCAGCGCGCGGGCCAGCTCGGCGTCGTACCGCGCCTCGGCGAGCTTGGCGCTGGTCGTGAGGTAACGCTCAACGGCACGATCCGGAATCGTCCCGGACTGGCCGGAGAGGTTGAGGCCAGAGACCACCAGCTTGATCCGGAGACGGTCGACCAGCCTGGCGGCGATGGCGTCCTCGATCTCGAAGAGCCTGCCCTGGGGAAGGTCCAGCTGGTCGCTCCAGACGATGGCACCCCGGCCCACGTCGGTGAGGTGCACCAGAACCCGAGTTCCTCCTTCCGACAGGCGGACCGAACCTTCCACCACCCTGTCCACGCCGAGCTGCCGCCCGACCTCGATCGCATCGGCCCGTTGGTCCTCGAAACGACGCACGGCACTGGTGGGCCGGACGATGAGCTGCCGGGCGGTGGCCAACCGACCGATGACCGCGTCGGCGAGCCCGAGACCGAAGTGTGCGGATGGCTCCGTGCCCAAGCTGATGAAGGGGAGGATGGCGAGCGTCGTGGCTGGCCTGGGCGCCCCCGGCCGGTGCGGCGTCGTCGCGTCCCAGCTGGAGGCCCCGCGCAGTTCCCGGGCCAGCTCCTCCGCCGATCGAAAGCGTGCCTCGCGGTCCTTGGCCAGGCAGCGCTCGAGGATGGTGAGGAATGCGGGCGGGACGTCCCGGGACGAGAGATCTGGCTCGCTGCGCAAGACCGCCTCGATGGTGTCCACGAGGGAATCTCCGCTGAAAGCTCGGCGACCGGTGAGCATCTCGAAGAGCACCGCGCCGAGCGCGAAGATGTCGGAGCGGGCGTCGACCGGCAGGCCCCGGACCTGCTCCGGACTCATGTAGCCCGGGGTGCCGACGATGGCCCGCACGTCGGTCAGGCTCACGGTCTGGTCCCCTCCGCGCATTCCCGGGAGCGGCGCTTCCACCTGCCGGGCGATGCCGAAATCGAGGATGCGAGCCCGGCCCCCGGCGAGGATGATGTTCTCCGGCTTGATGTCCCGGTGGACCAAGCCCTTGGCATGGGCGGCGGCCAATCCGGCGGCAATCTGCGCGCCGAGCTCGATGACCTCGGCCGGCGGAAAAGGTCCGGCCCCGAGTCGCCGCCGGACGGTCTCGCCCTCCACCAGCTCGGTGACCACATAGTGGGCGGTTCCCTCGAGGCCGACATCGAAGACCGGGACCACATTGGGGTGTGCCAGCGCGGCCAGGGCGCGGGCCTCCCGCTCGAATCGCCGCAGGCTCTCTGCGTCCGCTGCCAGCTCGGGGGCGACCACTTTGAGCGCGACGTCGCGGCCGAGGCGGGTATCGCGCGCGCGATACACCTCGCCCATGCCGCCCTTGCCGAGCGGGGCCACGACCTCGTACCGACCGAACCGCGTTCCAGGCGCGAAGCTCAACGGATCCCCGCTGGCGACACTACTCCGCGCCCCCCGCGGGGCCCGGAGCCGCCGCGCCTGCTGAACGTGGAAGGGCCCACACGAGGTGTCAGACACCTCGTTAGCGAGCTTTAGGGCGAGCGCATGGTCAAGAGCTCACTAGCCATGAATGTCCAGGCGAGGCGTCAAACACCTCGGTAGCGAGCGATGGGTCGACGGCTCGCTCGTCTGGTGGCGCTCTCCCGCGGCGTTGGGATGCCCGGCCCCTGACACTGCCGTGCGACGTTCTCGGGACGGGCCACGGTCGCGTTGACACTATGCGTTAGCGACTGAAGACTGCCCGGACATGGAGCAACGGCGTGTTGGAACCGAGGTTCACCTCGATGAATGGGTGAGCCCCCACATCTGCGATCCCGAGGGCACCCTCAAACCCGGAAAGATCCTGGAATGGATGGACGTTGTCGGCGTCTTAGCCGCAACGCGGCATTGCAGGCGCCCGGTGGTGACGGCCTCCGTCGACGGCGTCGAGCTCCGGGATCCGATCCGGGTCGGGGAGCACGTGGCCCTCCGCGCCGCCGTCGCCTACACCTCCGAGCGGAGCATGGGGATCCGCACCGTCATGTCGAGCAGCGGCCCCGACGCGCTGCCGGCTCGCGAGGTCCTGGTGGCCTACATGACCTTCGTTGGCGTCGACGAGACCGGCAAGGCCGCCCCCGTTCCCCAGCTCCGCCCGGAGACCCCCCAGGAGCGAGCGAACTTCCGGGAGGGCCAGCTCCGGCGCGAGTTCAGGCGCAAGCTCGAGAAGGGGGAGCTGACCGGCGACGTCCTCCCCTCGGAGGCCTTCCGCGGACTCACCGAGCAGGAGCGGCCGCTCCTCGTCCGTGAGCTGCTCAAGATGTTCCCCCGCAGCTTCCGCTTGCCCTGGGAGCGCAACCTCGGCCCGCCGCAGCCGCCGCACAACTCCTACGTCCACACCATCGAGCCGGTCCAACTCAGCGACATGAATTTCCACGGCACGCTCTATGGCGGAAAGCTCATGCGCTGGCTGGAGACCAACGCCCACCTATCGGCCCGGGCTTACGTCGGCGGCAAGCCGGTTCAGATGGTCGGCCTGCACGGCTTGACCTTCATCCGTCCGGTGCAGCGTCACGTGTTCGTGCACATCCACTCGGTGGTGGTTCACGCCGAGCCACACACCCTGACCGTTCTGGTGAGCGTGGAGGCCGAGGACCCGATCGGCGGTGAGTATACCGACACCCTCCGAGCCTTCCTGACCTATGCCCCCTCGGAGAGCTCGGTCCGGGTCCCCCCGCTTCAGTGCGCCAGCGAGGAGGAAGGCGTCCTCTTCAACGAGGTGACGCACCGGCTGGCCCTCCAGCGCACCCTGCGCGGCCACGCCTGACCAGCGGAGTCCTCGACCCGAGACGGCGGGCGCGTTTTCTCACTTGCGCCGGGAGGGTTTCTGCGGAAGAGAGCATGCGCCCCAAGGGGCCACACCCATGAAGATCCACGAGTACCAGGGCAAGGAGCTGTTCCGGAAGTACGGGGTGCCCACCCCGCGCGGCATCCTCGCCACCACGCCCGAGGAGGCGGAGAGGGCGGCCCAGACGCTGGCCACCCCGCTGGTCGTGGTGAAGGCGCAGATCCACGCCGGCGGCCGCGGCAAGGGCGGGGGCGTGAAGCTGGCCAAGAGCCCCGCCGAAGCCAAGCAGCTCGCCTCCCAGATCCTGGGAATGATGCTCAAGACGCACCAGACCGGGCCGGAGGGGCAAAAGGTCCGGAAGGTCTACGTCGAGGAGGGACTCCCCATCGAGCGGGAGCTCTACCTGGGCATGACCCTGGACCGGGCGACCTCCCGGGTCTCGTTGATGGCTTCCAGCGAAGGTGGCGTCGAGATCGAGGAGGTGGCGGCCAAGCACCCGGAGAAGATCGCGGTGGAATCGATCGACCCCGCGGTGGGCCTGCTCGATTTTCAGGGACGGAAGCTCGCCTTTGCGCTCGGGCTCAAGGGCGCGACCGCCAACAAGTTCGCTGGCTTCTGCCGAGCGCTCTACACCTGCTACGTCGAGACGGATGCCTCGCTGGCCGAGGTGAACCCACTGGTCATTCTCAAGGACGGCAACGTGGTGGCGCTCGATGCCAAGCTGAACTTCGACGACAACGCGCTCTACCGCCACAAGGACATCGCCGCCTACCGCGATGTGGACGAGGAGGACCCCACCGAGGCCCAGGCCAAGGAATTCGATCTGGCCTACATCTCGCTGGTGGGGAACATCGGCTGCATGGTCAACGGCGCAGGTCTGGCGATGGCCACCATGGACACCATCAAGCTGGTGGGCGGGGCGCCGGCCAACTTCCTCGACGTGGGCGGCGGAGCGAGCAAGGAGAAGGTGACCGCGGCCTTCAAGCTCATCCTCGCCGACCCGGACGTGAAAGCGGTGCTGGTCAACATCTTCGGCGGCATCATGAAGTGTGACGTGATCGCCGAGGGCGTGGTCGCCGCGGCACGCGAGGTGCACCTCAAGGTCCCGCTGGTCGTTCGACTGGAGGGAACCAACGTCGAGCAAGGCAAGGAGATCCTCCGCAAGTCCGGGCTGGCGATCACTCCGGCGGACAACCTGCGACAGGCGGCCGAGAAGGCCGTGGCCGCGGTGAAGGGCGGGAAGGCCTCATGAGCATCCTGGTCGACAAGAACACCCGGGTCCTCATGCAGGGGATCACCGGCTCGGCCGGTTCGTTCCATGCCGGGCAGATGATGGACTACGGAACGGAGCTGGTCGCCGGGGTGACACCGGGGAAGGGCGGCTCGGACTTCCAGGACGAGGTCCCGATCTTCAACACGGTCGACGACGCGGTGAAGCACACCAGTGCCAACGTCAGCGTGATCTTCGTGCCGCCCCCGTTCGCTGCGGATGCGATCATGGAGTCGGCCGACGCCGGCGTCCCGCTCATCATCACCATCACCGAGGGCATCCCCATCCTCGACATGGTGAGGGTCAAGCGCTACCTCCAGGGCAAGCCAGTGCGGCTCATCGGCCCCAACTGCCCGGGCGTCATCACCCCGGGAGCCGAGTGCAAGATTGGAATCATGCCCGGGCACATTCACAAGCCTGGGCGCATCGGCGTGGTCTCCCGTTCGGGAACGCTCACCTACGAGGCGGTCTTCCAGCTGACGCAGCTCGGCCTGGGCCAGTCCACGGCGGTGGGCATCGGCGGAGACCCGGTGAACGGGACGGACTTCGTGGACTGCCTGAAGCTGTTCAACGCCGATCCGGAAACTGATGCGGTCATCATGATCGGGGAGATCGGCGGCAGTGCCGAGGAGGCCGCGGCCGAGTACATCGCCCGGGAATTCAAGAAGCCCATCGCCGGGTTCATTGCCGGTATCTCCGCACCCCCGGGCAAGCGGATGGGGCACGCCGGAGCGATCATCGCTGGCGGCAAGGGAACCGCGGCGGAGAAGATCCGAGCCATGGAGGCAGCCGGCGTGCTGATGGCGCCATCCCCCACCGAGCTCGGCACCACCTTGCAGGCGGCGCTCCAGCGCGGCCGCACTCGCTGAAGGAAGGAACCAACGTCACATGGCCATCGAGCGGACCCTCTCCATCATCAAGCCGGACGGGCTGGAGAAGGGCGTCATGGGGAATATCATTGCCCGGTTCGAGGAGGCCGGCCTGAAGCCTGTGGCTGCCCGAATGCAGCACCTCTCCCAGCGGGAGGCCGAGGGCTTCTACGCCGTGCACAAGGCGCGGCCCTTCTTCAGGGACCTGGTGGTGTTCATGACCTCGGGCCCGGTGCTCCTCATGGTGCTGGAAGGGGAGAACGCAGTCGCCAGGAACCGGGAGATCATGGGAGCGACCAATCCGGCCAATGCCGCGCCTGGAACGATTCGGAAGGACTTCGCCACCGACGTGGAGAAGAACACCGTGCACGGCTCGGACAGCCCGGACACCGCCAAGGTCGAGATCGCTTACTTCTTCCGGGAGACGGAGATCACGCCCTACGCGTACCGGCGGTAGGCTGGCTGGTCAGCCGATCTCGACCGCCATCCCCAGCGCGTCCCGGAACCGCCTGGCCCCCTCCACCGTCACCCGCAGGGCACGGGTTCCGGACCGCGGGCGAACCCAGCCCCGCTCCAGCAGCCCCTTGGTGAAAGCCACGCCCAGGGGCCCAGCCATGTGGTCACGCCGCTCGCTCCAGTCCAGGCAGGGGGTGCCGGTCAGCGCCGCGCTCTCCGGTTCGAGCAGCTCCAGCTCCGAGGCGAATCGCCGTCCCGCCGGAGTCAGGGTGAAGGTTCGGTCCCGGCGCCCCATCAGTCGTTGGTCGAGCATCGAATCGACTAGACCGACGCCCAGCCTCCCCGCCAGATGGCGGTAGCAGGTCCGGGCTCTCCGGAAGGCCAGGCGCTCGGGAGAGTCGCTGGAGCTCGGGCGCGGCGGAGGGGTGAGCAGAGAAAGGCTCTCGATGACCCGGGCGGCCCGATCTCCGGCCAGGCGGTGGTAGCGATGGCGGCCTAACCGCTCGACCTGAACCAGCCCGCCACGCACCAGGGACGCCAGGTGGGCGCTGGCCGTCGACGGCGAAACCCGAGCAACCTGCGCCAGCTCGGTCGCCGGCCGCGCCTCGCCATCCATCAG
>JBKOYI010000095.1:0-18154 GCA_046725335.1 Myxococcota bacterium
CCTGAGGCCGCCCACCGGGGACGGGAAACCGCGCGCCCGTCGCCTGTCGCGCATGTCCCGGAGCGACCGCGCCCCGGGGGAAACTGAGAAAGAGCGAGCCGGCCTGAGTACCGGGCTCCTGCCCTCACGTCAAGTCGGAGGCGGCGACGGCTAGCGGCCCTCGTCCAACCAGTCCAGAGCAGACAGAAGGGGCTGAGCGTAGCGGACCTCGACCACGCCCAGCCCTTCCACCTGGACGTCGATCCTCCGTTCCTCGGCCGCGCGAAGCGAATGCGTGGGATCAGGCGGACCGCTACCCTCGACCTGGGCGATCATCAAGGCAATCCACATCGGAAGAACGAGTTGCTCCGGAATCCGCTGCCCATCGGCGCGCCGGAAGACCGAGTCCTCGGTCCGGCCCGAGATCACCACCACGCTGCCTTGGCGAAGCGCCGCCACCCGGTAGGTGGTCTTATCGAGGGCCAACCCCTCCGAGGTCAGAGCCACCGAGACGGGACAGAGTGCGTTGGTGCTCAACGGTTCGGTGAGCTTGCAGCTCCAATGTCCGACCCAGACACCATCCGGCGAACGGCCGACCAAGACGTTCACCCCCGAGACCCGTTCCTTGTCGAACTGCACCCCGCCGATCCGGCCGGCGTAGGTGGGCGGCGTGACGTTGCGGACTTCCGGCCCGTAGAAGCAGCCGCTGAGGGCAAGCACGAGGGCGAGGGACAGGGCGCGCATGAGACACCTCCGGGGGCGCGGGCGGACGCTCCCTCCGCTGACCTCCCAATGCAAGACACGACCGGTGGAGAGCCGTTGCGAGCGAACGACAGTTTCTTTCACCCAGGTCCCCCGCGGCCGACAGTCGCAGCAGAACCGCCCACGGCGCGGCGAGCAGACAAGAAGGCTAAGGACAGCCCGACTCGCCCCCCGTTGCACCCATCCGGTCGACCTCGGACAGGCTCGGCGGCCAGCCCGCCCCTCCGCCTGGGGTCGCGCCAAGGATGTTCAGCGGCGGTTGTGGCGGTTCATCGCCTCAGCCAGCCCCAGGGTGAGCCAGCTTCGGGCCATCTCCACCCCCCGGTCGAGCAGGGGCCCGAGCTCGGCGCGCTCTTCCGCGGAGAAGTCGTGGAGCACATGGCCGATCACCCGGTCCTTGGCATTCGGTCCCTCCGGCTTGCCGACGCCGAAGCGCAGCCGGACGAAATCATCCTCTCCCCACCGCTCGAGGATGGAGACGAGCCCGTTGTGTCCCCCGGTCCCGCCTCCCTTCTTGAGCTGTAGCCGCCCGAAGGGCAGGTCCAGCTCGTCGTGAATCACCAGGGTGTCCGCTGGCTCGAGCTTGTAGAAGCGGGCCACCGCGGCCAGCGCCTCGCCCGAAGCATTCATGAAGGTCTGCGGCTCGAGCACGAGCACCCGCTCGCCGTTCAGCTCCCCCTGCCCGAACCGAGCCTGGAACTTCTCCTGTACGAAGGGAATGCCCAGCGCAGCGGACAGCCGATCCGCCACCATGAAGCCCACGTTGTGGCGGTGACCGGCGTACTCCTTGCCGGGATTGCCGAGTCCGCAAACGAGCTTCACCGAGGCATCCAGGGCTACTTCTTCTTCTCGTCCTTCTTGGCCTCGCCGCCCCCCTTGGCCGCCGCCGGGGCCGCGCTCCCCTTGCCCTCCGGGGCTTTGGCATCCGGTGCCGCCGGGACCGCCGCCGGGGCGCCCGCCGCCGCCGGAGCGCCGGGGACCGCAGCCGCCACCACCGGAGCCACCACCTCTTCCTTCTCAGGCACCGCCACCACGGCCAGGGTGTAGTTCACCCCCGCTTTCACCCGGACCCCGGCCGGGAGCTTCACGTCATTGATGTGGAGCGACTGGGCGATCTTGAGGTGGGTCACGTCCGCTTCGATTTTCTCGGGGATGGCGGTGGGAAGGGCGTACACCTCGAGCTGGCGTCGGCTCTGGGAAAGAATGCCGCCCTCGGTCACGCCCACCGGCTTGCCCACCAGCACCAGGGGGACCTTCACCTTGACCTGCTCGTTCTCCCGAACGTCGATGAAGTCGGCGTGGAGCATTTCCCGGGTGACGGGGTCCTGCTGGTAGTCCTTGAGCAGCACCAGCCGCTCTGCAGTGCCGTCGACCCGGAGCGCCAGCAGGGTATTGAGCCGGTGCGGGGTGGCGATGGCCTTCTTCACCGCCAACGGGTCCACCGCGATCTGTTCCGGAGTCTGGAGATGGCGGCCATAGACCACCGCCGGGATGAGACCTTCGGCCCGCAAGCGCCGGGCACTTCCCTTGCCGGCGGTGTCGCGCGGCTTGGCCGGGAGAACGTTCCTGTCGACTGCCATGGTGACCTCGGTTTCCCAGCAGGTTTTCCGAGCCGAGCGCCGGCCGGCATCCCACCCCCATGGTGGGCCCCGGAGTTCCGCGCGCCCGTCACTGACCCGCGAAGAGAGCGGCTCTCCTGCCAATCTTTTCGCCGGGCGTCAAGCCGGTGCCCACCGGGACCTACTCCGGCCGAATTCCGGCCACAGGGCCCCACGCCGGAGCTTTGCGGATCGAGGAGTACGCTCTCCGCTACCGTGAGCTCGGTGTCGAGCGCGCTGGAGGGTTGGACCGCCGGCCCCTGGCAGGTGGAGCGCCGGCTGCGTCGCGGCCGGGTGGCCGACGCCTTCCTGGTGCGTGGCTCGGATGAGCGCGCCCGCGTGCTTCGTCTTCTGCACCCGGCGCACGTTGCCGACGCCCGGGCCCTGGCGCGCTGCCTGGATGAGGCTCGGGCCCTGGTCCATCCGCCGCACCCGACCATCGTGCCGGTGGAAGATGCAGGTCAGCTGGCCGACGGCCGGGTTTACGTCGTGGGGGAGGAGGCGGGCGATCCGCTCCTGGTCGACCTGGAAGCAACCTCTCGTCCCGAGGACGTGGTGGCGGTGGCCGAGTCGCTGGCCCCAGCGCTGGATGCGCTCGCTGCCCGGGGTCTGACCCACGGCCACCTGGACTCCTCGGTGGTGCTGGCCCACCCCCTGCGTCTGGCCGGCGCCTGCTTCGGTGCCTTCCAGACGCCAGGAACGGTGACCTGGACGGGTTCGCGCGAGCCAGGGCGGCGGCTCGACCTCGGAGGACTGGGCAGCTTTCTCCTCGACCTGCTCGGTGGGTTCCCCGGTGCCAACGGGCTCCGCGAGTTGCTGGGGCGCTGCACCGCGCTGGACGACGCCCTCCCCTTCCCCTCGGCCATGGCCCTGGCCCGAGCGCTGCGGGCCTGCTGGGAGGCGGATCCGATGGGGGAGACGCGGCACGTTCCCGGTCCACCTCCGGTCCAGGCTGCCCCTCGGCGCGAAGAAAGCTCGCCTCGGTCCGTCGGGCCGTACCGAATCGTCGGCCTCCTCGGGGAAGGGGCCATGGGGCGCGTCTTCCGGGCCGAGCGAGATGGCCAGCAGGTGGCCCTCAAGCTCCTTCGCAAGGAGCATCTCAAATCCCGGGCCCTGCTGGACCGCTTCTTCCGCGAAGCCCGAGCGGTGAGCCGCATGCGCCACCCGCACATCGTCCGGGTGCTCGACGTGGGCGAGGAGCGAGGAGTCCAGGGACTGGAGCGCGCCTTCTGCGTCATGGAGCTGCTGGAGGGTCGGACTCTGGGCGCGCTCTTCCGGGAGCGGGCCCTCCATCTGGACCGCACCGTGGAGATCATCGCCCAGGTCTGCGAGGCGCTGGAGGCAGCGCATGCCACCGGCGTGGTTCACCGCGACGTCAAGCCAGACAATGTCTTCGTGGTGAACCGGCGCGGGGGGGACTGGGTGAAGCTGCTCGACTTCGGCATCGCCAAGCTGCTGCAGCCCGGAGCCGACGGACCGCGCCTTCCCGGGACGGTCATCGGCACCCCCAACTACATGGCTCCCGAGCAGGCCGCGGGGGCGCCGGTGGACGCCCGGACGGACCTCTACGCGCTGGGGGTCGTTCTCTTCGAGATGCTGGCCGGGCGGCGGCCCTCCCGCGAGGAGGAAGCCTTGCCCCGGCTGCCGGCGATCACCCCGCAAGGGGAGGCCATTCCCCCGGAACTGGTCCGTCCCATCCTGGCCTGCCTGTCGGTGGATCCGGCCGGGCGCCCGGGGTCGGCCAAGTCGCTCGGGGAGACCCTGCGCCTGGTCCTCACGGCCCGTCAGAGCCCGAAGACCGCTCGAGCAGCGCCAGCACTTCATCCAGGTCGAAAGGCTTCCTGACGTACCCCACCACTCCCGGCAACTGGGCTGCTTGTTCGAGCGTTTCGTTGGCGCTGATCAGCAAGACCGGAAAACCTGCGTGGTCGGGGCGCCGGACGAGCTCCTCCAGGAAGGCGAAGCCGCTCATCACCGGCATCATCAGATCCAGCAGCACCACGGCCGGAGGCTGGATGCCCTCCAGGGCGGCGAGCCCCTCGGCTCCATTGGTTGCGGTGACGACCTGGTAGCCTCCCGCGTCTAGCATCTCTTCCAGGACTTCCCGGGTGTCCGGGTCGTCCTCGACGATGAGCACCGTCTTGGAGTGGCTGCGGCCAGTCAATCCGATGTCTCCGAGACCGAGCCGCGCGCTGCAGGACACCCCGACCGTAGCGCGGCGCCGGGGCAGAGCGGGGTTCAACCGAGACGGAGAGTATGACGAAAGCTCTGGGGGCTCGCCACTTCTCGCTGGGACGGCCGGCTGTGGATCGGGCGAGTTGCAGCAGTCGACATTTGGCGGCGACGCGGTTGTTCACTCGCCAATGGTGGGGATGTGCGATGCGCGCAAGTCGCTTGGAACTGGGAGCGCGACGAGGGCTGCTCTAGGGCCATGGACCCACTCGGCCCCTCCGGTGGACGTCCCCGAGCCAGCGGCAGAGACGGCCACCGCAACGGGACCCATCTTCGTCCCCCCACCGCACAACCCTCGCCGCCTTTCCCCGAGAGGCCCCGCCGAGCTCGGCGGGTCAACGCCTTGCAAATGCCCGAGGGGGAGGCCGGGCTGTTCCTGCTCCGGGATGCCCTTCGCCGGGTCCGGGAGGGTGACTTCGCGGTCGAGCTGCCCGCCGGCCGCCCCGGCTCGGTGATGGGGGACATCGCCGAGGCCTTCAATGCCCTGGTCCAGCTCAACCGTTCGATGGCCGACGAGGCAGTCCGGGTGGAACGGGTGGTCGGGCGGGAGGGGCGGATGGCCGAGCGGCTCGACCTGGGAGTGGTCAAGGGCGATTGGGCCCGGAGCACCCACGCCCTCAACGCCCTCATCGGCGACCTGGTCCAGCCCACCACCGAGGTGGCCCGGGTACTCATCGCCGTGGCCAACGGCGACCTGACCCAGAAGATGGCCCTGGAGATCGAGGGGCAACCGGTCAAGGGCGAGTTCCTCCGCATCGGCACCGCCGTGAACACGATGGTGGATCAGCTCAACAGCTTCGCCGGTGAGGTGACCCGCGTCGCCAAGGAGGTGGGAACCGAAGGAAAGCTGGGTGGGCAGGCCGAGGTGGAAGGGGTGTCGGGGGTCTGGAAGGATCTCACCGACAACGTGAACTTCATGGCCCGCAACCTGACCACCCAGGTGCGGGGCATCGTCAAGGTGGTCACCGCGGTGGCCGACGGCGACCTCTCCCAGCGTCTGGTGGTCGAGGCCAAAGGGGAGATCGCCGCCCTGGCCGACACCCTCAACAGCATGACCAAGACGCTGGGCATTTTTGCCGAGCAGGTGACCAGTGTGGCCAAGACGGTGGGAGTGGAAGGGAAGCTGGGGGCCCAGGCTCAGGTGCCAGGGGTGGCCGGCACCTGGAAGGACCTCACCGACAACGTGAACCTCCTGGCCAACAACCTCACCGCCCAGGTGCGGAACATCGCCGAGGTCAGCACCGCGGTGGCCAAGGGAGACCTCTCCAAGAAGATCACCGTCGATGCCCGCGGCGAAGTGCTGGAGCTGAAGAACACCGTGAACATCATGGTGGACCAGCTTCGTTCCTTCGCCTCGGAAGTGACCCGGGTAGCCAAGGAAGTCGGCACCGACGGGAAGCTGGGCGGCCAGGCCGACGTCAAAGGCGTCTCCGGGACCTGGAAGGACTTGACCGACAACGTCAACGTTCTCACCGGCAACCTCACTGCCCAGGTGCGTGACATCGCCAAGGTCGCCACCGCGGTGGCCAACGGAGATTTGAGTCAGAAGATCTCCGTCGACGTCCGGGGAGAAATCCTCGAGCTGAAGAACACCATCAACACCATGGTGGATCAGCTCAACAGCTTCGCCTCGGAAGTGACCCGGGTGGCCAAGGAAGTGGGGACCGACGGGAAGCTGGGCGGCCAGGCCGACGTCAAAGGCGTGTCCGGGACCTGGAAGGACCTGACCGACAACGTGAATTTCATGGCCGGCAACCTCACCGACCAGGTGCGCAACATCGCCACGGTGACCAGCGCCATCGCCTACGGCGACCTGAGCCAGAAGATCACGGTCGAAGCGCGGGGCGAGATTCTGGAGCTGAAGAACACCATCAACACCACCGTCGAGCGGCTCCGCTCCTTCGCTGCCGAGGTGACCCGGGTGGCCAAGGAGGTGGGAACGGAAGGGAAGCTGGGCGGCCAGGCCGACGTCCAGGGCGTGTCCGGAGTGTGGAAGGACCTCACCGACAACGTGAACTCCATGGCCGCCAAGCTCACCGACCAGGTGCGCAACATCGCTCTGGTGACGACGGCAGTGGCCAATGGAGACCTCTCCAAGAAGATCACCGTCGACGTCCGCGGGGAAATTCTGGAGCTGAAGAACACCATCAACACCATGGTGGACCAGCTGAACAGCTTCGCTTCGGAAGTCACCCGGGTGGCCAAGGAAGTGGGCACCGATGGACGGCTGGGCGGTCAGGCGGAAGTTCGCGGGGTCTCGGGAGTCTGGAAGGACCTGACCGACAACGTGAACTTCATGGCCAGGAACCTCACGACTCAGGTGCGCGGCATCGTCAAGGTCGTCACCGCGGTGGCCAACGGCGACCTGAAGCAGAAACTGACGGTGAACGCCAAAGGAGAGGTGGAGGCCCTCGGCGAGACCATCAACAACATGACCGACACGCTCTCCACCTTCGCGCAACAAGTCAGCACCGTGGCCCGCGAGGTGGGGGTGGAAGGAAAGCTGGGCGGTCAGGCCCGCGTGCCCGGGGTGGCGGGCACCTGGAAGGACCTGACCGACAACGTGAACTTCATGGCCAGCAACCTCACCACCCAGGTGCGCGGCATCGTGAAGGTGGTCACCGCGGTGGCCAACGGCGACCTCACCCAGAAGCTGGTGGGGGTGGAAGCCAAGGGGGAGATCGCCGCTCTGGCCGACACCATCAACAACATGACCGTCACCCTGGGCACCTTCGCCGACCAGGTGAGCACCGTGGCCCGCGAGGTGGGAATCGAGGGACGGCTGGGCGGTCAGGCCAAGGTTCCCGGGGCGATGGGGACCTGGCGGCAGCTCACCGACAACGTGAACCAGCTGGCCGGAAACCTCACCACCCAGGTCCGGGCCATCGCCGAGGTGGCCACCGCGGTCACCAAGGGCGACTTGAGCCGGAGCATCGCCGTCGACGCCGCCGGCGAGATGGCCGCCCTGAAGGACAACATCAACCAGATGACGGTGAACCTCCGGGAGACCACCCAGAAGAACCAGGAGCAGGACTGGCTGAAGACCAACCTGGCCCGCTTCAGCGGGATGATGCAGGGCCAGAAGAATCTGGAGACGGTGAGCCGGCTCATCATGAGCGAGCTCACCCCCTTGGTCTCTGCCCACCACGGCGCCTTCTTCCTGGCCGAGCACGAAGGAGCGGAGACCACCCTCAAGCTGACCTCGACCTACGCCTACCGGGAGCGGAAGACCGTCCCCAACCGCTTTCGCCTGGGGGAGGGCCTGGTCGGGCAGTGCGCGCTGGAGAAGAAGACCATCCTCCTCACCCGGGTGCCGCCGGACTACGTCCAGATCAGCTCCGGTCTGGGCGAGGCCACCCCTCTCAACATCATCGTCCTGCCGGTCCTCTTCGAAGGGCAGATCAAGGCGGTCATCGAGCTGGCCTCCTTCCACTCCTTCAGCAACATCCACCAGATCTTCCTCGACCAGTTGACCGAGAGCATTGGCGTGGTCCTGAACATGATCATGGCCAACGTGCGGACCGAGGAACTGCTGCAGCAGTCGCAGAGCCTCACCGGCGACCTCCAGTCGCAGTCACGCGAGCTCTCTCAGCAACAAGAGGAGCTGCGCCGCACCAACGCCGCCCTGGAGAAGCAGGCCCTGGAGCTGGAGTTCAAGGCCCGCCAGCTGGAGGAGCAGAACCGCTTCGTGGAAGAGAAGAACCGCGAGGTGGAGCAGGCCCGCCGTTCACTGGAAGAGAAGGCCGAGCAGCTCAGCCTCATCTCCAAGTACAAGAGCGAGTTCCTGGCCAACATGTCCCACGAGCTGCGGACACCGCTGAACTCGCTGCTCATCCTGGCCAAGCTGCTCAGCGACAACAAGGAACAGAACCTCTCCGCCAAGCAGGTCGAGTTCGCCCGGACCATCTACAGTAGTGGCGGGGACCTCCTCTCGCTGATCAACGAAATCCTCGACCTCTCCAAGGTGGAGGCGGGGAAGATGCAGGTCGACCCGCGCGACCTGCCCCTGGAGGACGTGCGGGCTCACGTCGAACGCAGCTTCGGGCCCTTGGCCGAATCGAAAGGACTGGCCTTCGGGGTGGAGCTGGCCAGCTCGGCTCCGGCCTCACTCCGGACCGATCCCCAACGGCTCCAGCAGATCCTGAAGAACCTCTTGTCCAACGCCTTCAAGTTCACCGATTCCGGCGAGGTTCGGCTGATCATCAGCGGGGTCGAGCCAGGGGTGGCTTTCGAGCCGCCCGCTCTCCGGGCGGCCTCCGAGGTGGTGGCCTTCGCGGTGCGGGACACCGGGATCGGCATTCCAAGGGACAAGCAGCGGCTCATCTTCGAGGCCTTCCAGCAAGCGGACGGCACCACCAGCCGAAAATATGGAGGCACCGGCCTGGGGCTCTCCATCAGCCGGGAGATCGCCAAGCTACTGGGCGGTGAGGTGCAGGTCCGCAGCGCTCCCGGGGAGGGAAGCACCTTCACCCTCTACCTTCCAGCCGCCTGGGCTGGGCTGGAACTGGAGCGGGGCGCGGCCAGTGAGTCAGCCCTGCTCGACTCGGCCTCCCATCCCCTCCGGTCGGACCTGGTGCAGCTCAAGGCGCTCCAGGATGACCGGGACACCATCCAGCCCGAGGATCGAGTCCTCCTCATCGTCGACGACGATGTGAAGTTCGCCCGCATCATGCTGGGCATGGCCCGGGAGCGGGGCTTCAAGGCGGTGGTGGCCACCCGCGGCGACACCGGGCTCCAGCTGGCCGAGAAACTGTTGCCCGACGCCATCACCCTGGACCTCCAGCTGCCGGTCCTGGATGGATGGTCGGTGCTGGACCGAGTCAAGCGCAACCCCAGCACCCGGCACATCCCGGTGCACGTCATCTCGGTGGTGGACAAGCACCAGGCCACGGCGGTGGGTGCCTTCGCCTACCTGGAAAAACCGGTGAGCAAAGACGCCCTGGAGGGAGCCTTCGCCCACATCTCCAACCTGCTCGATCGCGACCTGCGCAAGCTGCTCCTGGTGGAGGACGACACCACTCAGCGGGAGAGCATCGAGCGGCTGCTCAGCGGCGGAGACGACCTCTCCATCCGGGCGGTGGGGACGGGAGCCGCCGCACTCCAGGCTCTGCAGACGGAACAGTTCGACTGCCTGATCCTCGACCTGCTCCTCCCCGACATGGATGGCACCGAGCTGCTGGAGCGGCTGAAGACCACTCCCGGCCTGGAGAACCTTCCGGTCATCGTCTACACCAACAAGGACCTCAGCGCCCGCGAAGAGGCCCGGCTCAAGCGCTACACCCAGAGCATCATCCTCAAGAGCAGCGCCCACAGCCCGGAGCGGCTTCTGGAGGACACGGCCATGTTCCTCCATCGAGTCGACGCCTCGGCCCGGCGGCGGCAGCCGGAGAAGCCGGTGGAGCTGGCCGGAAAGACGGTGCTGGTGGTGGACGATGACCTTCGCAACATCTTCGCCACCACCTCCATGCTGGAGAGTCAGGGCCTCCAGGTCATCTATGCCGAGGACGGCCAGCGCTCGCTGGACGAGCTGGAAGCCCATCCCGAGGTGGACCTGGTCATCCTGGACGTGATGATGCCGGGAATCGACGGCTACGAGACGATGCGGGCCATCCGAGCCAACCCCCGCTTTCCCGCCCTGCCCATCATCGCTGTCACCGCCAAGGCCTTGAAGGACGATCGGGAGCGGTGCCTCCAGGCTGGAGCCTCCGATTACCTTCCCAAGCCGGTGGATCCGGACCGGCTTCTGGAGCTGATGCGCCAGTGGATTCGGCACTGAAAGACCGCACCGCCAGCAAACAGCCCCCAGCCATCCTGGTGGTGGACGACCATCCGGCGAACCTCCTGGCCCTGGAGGCCCTTCTCCAGCCGCTGGGCCACCGGGTGGTGTGGGCCAATTCGGGCGAGGAGGCCCTGCGCAAGGTCCACTCCCAGGATTTTGCGGTCATCCTTCTGGACGTGCAGATGCCTGGGCTGGACGGCTTTCAGACCGCCAGGTTGATCAAGCAGAGTGAGCGCAGCCGCAGCACCCCCATCATCTTCCTGACCGCGCTCAGCCGAGATGCCTCCCACGTCTTCGAGGGGTACAGCCACGGCGCGGTGGATTACCTGCTCAAGCCCTTCGATCCGGAGGTCCTCCGGAGCAAGGTCTCGGTGTTCGTGGAGCTGTTCGCCAGAGGCGAGGAGATTCGCCGCCAGGCCGAGCTGCTCCGTGAACGAGACCGAGAAGTGCAGGAGCGCCGCAACGAGCTTCGTTTCCGCACCCTCACCGACGCCATGCCCATCTCGCTCTGGGTGACCGATGCCCAGGGTGACACCATTTACAGAAACCGGGTTTGGCTCGACTACAGCGGCTTGTCACCGGGGCTTTCCGAAGGAAGCGAGATGGACGGCCGGATCTTCCACCCCGAGGAGAGTCTGGCGGCGCGGCAGGGCTGGGAGGCTTCCTTGGCCAGCGGGGAGCCGTTCCAGATGGAGGTGCGGCTGCGGGGGGCGGAGGGGGTTTACCGCTGGCACCTGCTCCGGGCCTGCGCCGAGCGGGAGGTCCCGGGAGCCCGGCCGGTGCGCTGGGTGGTGACCGCGGTGGACGTCCACGAGGCCAAGCTGCACGAGCAGAGGCTGGCCCAGACCAACGAGGCCAAGGACGCATTCCTGGCCGCGGCCTCCCACGAACTGCGCACCCCGCTTCAGGCGGCCAAAGGCTATGCCCATCTGGCCACCCTCCGGCTTGGGGGAGAGAGCGACACGCCGCTGGGGCGGGCGGTGCGGATGATGGGACGCCAGGTGGACCGAGTGTCCAAGCTGGTGGAGGAGCTGCTGGACATCAGCCGGATCCAGGGAGGCCGGCTCTCGCTCGAGCTCAGCACCTTCGATCTGGGCCAGCTGGTGCGAGAGGCGGTGGAACGGACGGTGGTGGCCAGCGGACCGGCGACCGTGGAGGTCCGGGTCCCGCCCGGAGTGACGGTGGAGGCCGACCAGGGACGGGTGGACCAGGTGATCACCAACCTTGTCTCCAACGCCATTCGCTACTCGCCCGAAGGGGGACTCATCGAGGTCGAGCTGCAGGCGACCTCGGGTGGGGTGAGCCTCCGGGTGAGGGACCGGGGCCTGGGAATTCCCCCGGAAAAGCAGCGGGAGATCTTCGAGCGCTTCGCCCGCGCCCACGGACCGAGTTACGGCGGGCTGGGGCTGGGCTTGACCATCGCCCAGGGCATCGTGGAGCAGCACGGAGGGCGCATCGAGGTGGAGTCCAGCGGGCGGGGTGGCGAGGGGAGCACCTTCACGGTCTGGTTGCCGCGGAAGGCGCGAGGCCACAGCAGCGAGCCGCACCCCAGCGCGGAGTGGCGCCCTGCAGTGGTCACCAGGCTGGAAGGGCGGCGCAGCGGGGCCGGTCGCTAGCTCAGACGAACAGCGAGCTCAGCGAATCGCCGGAATAGATGCGCTGGATGGCGTCGGCAAAGAGCCGGGCCGTGCTGAGCTGGCGGATCTTCCCGCACGCTCCAGCGCCCGGCCCGAGCGGCACCGTGTCGGTGAAGACAGCCTCCTCCAGGACCGATTCCTGGATCCGCTTCACCGCCGGTCCGGAGAGGATGGGGTGGACGGCATAGGCCAGCACCCGGCGGGCACCTTGGCCCTTCAGGGCCAGCGCCGCCTGGGTCAGGGTCCCGGCGGTGTCCACCATGTCGTCGATGAGCACCGCGTCCCGGCCCCGGACGTCACCGATGAGATTCATCACCTCGGAGATGTTGGCCTGGGTGCGCCGCTTGTCGACGATGGCCAGCAAGGCGTTGAGCCGCTTGGAGTAGGCCCGGGCCCGCTCCACCCCTCCGGCGTCAGGCGAGACGATGACCAGGTCGTCGGTGGTGGGGAAGCGGCGACGAATGTCCTCCAGGAAAACCGGCGAGGCGAAGAGGTGGTCGGAGGGGATGTGGAAGAAGCCCTGGATCTGGGCCACATGCATGTCCATGGACACCACCCGGGTGGCGCCGGCGGATTCCAGCAAGTCGGCCACCAGCTTGGCGGTGATGGGCGTGCGCGGGACCACCTTCCGGTCCTGGCGGGCGTAGCCGAAGTAGGGAAGGACCGCGGTGATGGAGTGCGCCGACGCCCGCTTCAAGGCGTCGCACATGATCAGCAGCTCCATCAGGTGGTCATTGGCCGGCGGGCAGGTGGACTGGACGATGAAGGTGTCCTGGCCACGGACGTTCTCGCCGATCTCCACCTGGATCTCCCCGTCGGAGAAGCGGCCCACTTCGGCCTTGCTCAAGGGGCGCTTGAGGTGCTCGCAGATACGGCGGGCGAGCGGCAGATTGGAGTTGCCAGCGAAGACCTTGAAGTCGCGCGCCGTGGGCATGGAGTCCAGGGTGCTCAACTAGATCAGCGCACCACTCGAAGGAAAGGATGTTGACGGCGTGGGAGCGGGAAAGTGGCGGGGCGGCTACGCCGCGCCCAGGGCAGCGGTGTCGGGCCGGCGGGACAGGCTCCGGTCGTATTGATCGAGGATCACCCGTTCCATACGGGCCCGCATGTCGGTGTTGAGGGGGTGAGCGATGTCCTTGTAGGTGCCGTCCTTGCGCTTCTTGGCCGGCATGGCGACGAACAGGCCCGAGGTTCCCTGGATGACCTTGAGGTCGCGCACCACGAAGCAGTCGTCCAAGGTGATGGTCACGTACGCCTTGAGCTTTTCCTCTTCGACCGGAAAAATCTTCACGTCCGTGATGTCCATGGCGGGCCCTCGCTCGCCTGGAAGCTTCCGTTGGGGAGACGACAGAAAGCAAGCGGGCTCCGCCGGACCCGGCGGTACGGGGGACCGCCGGCCAGACCGCGCCTCGAACTGCCTGAAATCCTTGAAGCAGAGGGCATGGCTTGGGGGGACTAGAGTCCTGGGTGCCATGGCCGATCCGTCCGTTCCCTGGGCGCCGGGCATCCGGGTGCTACTTTCGGAAGAGGCGATTGCCGAGCGGGTGCGACAGCTCGGCGCGGAGATCACCCGTGACTACGCCGACCGACCCTTGACCATCTTGTGCGTCCTCAAGGGGGCGGCGGTCTTCACCGCCGACCTGGTTCGGAACATCGCCCTGCCGCTCACCCTGGAGTTCCTCGGGGTGGCCTCCTACGGCGGAGGCACCCAGTCCAGCGGCGAGGTCCGGGTCACCAGCGATTCGGGAACGCCGCTGCACGGCCGCGACGTGCTGGTGGTGGAGGACATCGTCGATTCAGGCAGCACCGTCCGTTTTCTCCAGCAAGCGCTCCTGGCGCGGGGGTGCCGGAGCGTCCGGATCTGCGCCTTGCTGGACAAGCCCTCGCGCCGGCGCGATCCCCAGGTCCAGGTGGACTACCGCGGCTTCGAGGTCGGCGATGCCTTCGTGGTCGGCTACGGCCTCGACCACGCCGAACGCTGGCGGAACCTCCCCTTCGTGGGGGTGCTGGACTCCGATTCCTTCCCCTAGATGAAGGCGCCCAGCATGGCCAGGGCAAAGGCCGGGGTGGGAGGCGCCACGATGGCTTCACCCACCAAGTTCACCCCCGCTCGGCCTCCGTACTCTCCCGGGCCGCCCACTCTCGGGAAGTTGTTGGACCTGGTGTCGGTGCGAACGCGAACTTCGTCTGCGGTGACCTCGAAACGGACGATCCGGTTCTTCCACTGACCGGTGATGGTGGTCTGACCCTCGGCCCGGTTGATGTTGAGTCGGATGTTCGCCCCCACCAGCTGCCCATTGTTGAACGTGGCATCGATGGCCTCGGCACCGCCCGTCGTGCCAACGCCGCTTGCGCCGATGGTACCTCCCCAGCTCCCATCGCCGCGCTGGCTGACGTTGATCTTGGGGCCCACCACCCGGTTGGCGTTGAAGCTGGCTCCGGCTCCCATGTAGGTGGTGATGGAACCGGTCGGGACGAAGTCGGGCTGGCTGGAGCTGCTGGTGGCGCAGCCATAGAGCAGCAGGGACACGAGAGCTGGAAGCGACGCAAGACGGCGCATGTCACTTTCCCCCTGACGAACGACAGAAGCCTCCCCTCGGCGCGAGCATGACCGATCCGCCGCCGGTTGCAACCGGGGTTCAGGGCTTGGAGCGGCTTCCTGCGTCCGGAGCGAGGGGCGACGGGGAAGGTGACAGGACCGCACCGACCGAGGACGCGCCGGCCTCGGCGTCGGAATCCAGGGTATACACCGCCCGTCGTAGCGCGTCTTCCAGGGCGTTCGCTGCCGGCTCGATGGCGGCCATCATCCGGTGAGCCGCCCGGGCGTGTCGGCTCGAGCTGTCCGCCGAGAGCCGCAGCTGGGCCAGGGCCTCGCCGATGTCGCGCCGGGCCTCGTCCAGCCTGGATCGGGCCTGGAAAAAGGCCACCTCCGACTCCAGCGTGCGCAGCGTCCGGCGCTGGTCGTCGCTCACTCCGCCCAGCTTCTGCATCCGGGAAAGAAAAGCCAGTCCCTGGGCCAGGGTCTGGGGGTCGTCGGAGACCAGCTTCGGCCGGGCCAGCCCCTCCAGGAGGGTGAAGAGGGCCCTCTCCAGCGCATCGCGCTCGTCGAAGCGGGCCCCGGTCAGCCCGCCGGCGCTTCCCCCGGCCAGGTCGAAGGGGGCGTAGGTGGCGGCCAGCGCCGGATCCGAGGGCCGGTATGGCTCGGAGCCCAGGGGAAGCATCCGCCCCTTCATCACCACCAGGTTGCCTCCCACCGTCTCTAGGCTGAAGGTCCGGGCGTTCAGCTGGCTCAGCAAGAAGGCCACGACGCCGAGGAGAGCCAGGACCAGCACCGCCACCACCAGGCGGGTGAGGGCACGGCTGGCGCGGCGTCCCAGCGAATCCGAGGTCGTGCCCATGAGTCTCTCCTGAACGTCGGTATACTCGCCTGCAGCGAGGCGCCGTGAACCTGACTTTCCGCCGCCTGGGCGTCAGCGAACTGCTGCCCCGGTACATCTTCGCCGAAAGCTTCTTCGTCCGCCGGCGCGTCCTCGAGGTGGGGGCGGTGGCGGCCACCGGAGGCGCGTCGGCCGAGTTTCTGCTCGCCCGAGGTGCGCGGGTGGTGGTGGCCTGCGACGACGACCTGGCCGCAGTGGAAGCTGCCCAGTCGCGGGCCGGGAGTGCCAACCTCCGCTTCCGCCCGGCCCTCTTCGATGATCTGCCTCCCGGCGGCTTCGACCTGGTCCTGGTGGCCGATCTGGCTCCCTTCGTCCGGGCCCCGGAGCGGCTTCGCGAGCTGGCCGCTCAGGTCTCCTCCACCGGCGTGCTGGTGGGCGGACTTCGCAATCCGGCCGGCCTTTCGCTGGCCCAGCTCATGGAGCCGGACGGCGAAGGAATTCCTCCAACCTACGGGCAGGTGCTGGACGCCCTGGCGGCCCATTTCCCCCATCTGGAGACGGCCACCCAGAGTCCGTTGCTCGGCTACCAGCTGGCGTTCGAACGGAGCGAGGGGCTGCAGGTCGACGGCTCGCTGGCCGGCTCGGGTGAGGCGGCCTATTTCGTGGTGATGGCCAGCCGCGAGCGGCTCCGTTCGGTGGACCCGACCTGGGTGCAACTCCCCCCGGCCCCGCTGGCCTTCACCAGCGGCCGGCTGGACGAGGTCGCCACCCGGGCCCGGGAATGGGAGGCCCGAGGCCGGCGGCTCAAGTCGGCCTTGGAAGAGTCGCGGGAGAACCTGGCCCGCACCCAGGGAGATCTGGGCGCGGCCCAGGCGGCACTGGAGCGGGCACAGGAAGAGGCCATCCGGGCACGGGCCGAGGGTGAGGTGCAGGCGCAGGCGGCGCTGCATCCGATCGTTCAGGACGAGCTGGCGGCGCGGGTGCGGCGGCTGGAGTCGGAGCTGCAAGTCGCTTCCGAGCGGGCGGCGGAGGCGGAGCGACGGCTGGCGACTCGGGCGGCCGAGACCGAAGCGGCCCGCCAGCAAGAGCGGCAGCAGCAGGCCGAGGTCCTGGCCGCCCAGGAATCGGTGCGCCTGGAGCGGGCTCGTCGCGAGGAGCTGCAGCGGCAGCTGGACGACGCGCGCACCAAACTCACCGCCGCCTACGACGAGCTTCGCCAGGTCCGGGAGGAGCTCTCCCGCCTTCGAACCGAGGGCGAGCGGGGCCGGATGTCTCTGGAGGCCCGGGGCGCCGAGGCGGAGCAGCTCGAGGAGCGGCTGGCCCAGGCCCGAGAGCGTGAGCTGCGCCTGGCCGAGCAACATTCGGTGGCCCTGGCGGCGCTGGAGGGAGCCCGGAGCGAGCTGGGCCATGCCCGGAGTCGTGCCGAGGCCTTCGAGCAGCGAGGCGTCTGGCTGGAAGCGGAGCGGGCCCGGCTGGAGCGGGCGGCCGAGGCGGACCGGCAACGCTGGGAGGAACAGCTCGCCGCCGCTCGTGCCGCCGCCGCTTCCTCCGAGGCTGCCGAGCTGGAGGCAACTCGGACCGAGCTGGTGGCCCAGCAGGGGGAGCGGCGCCGGCTGGAGGATCGGGTGGGAGTCCTCGAGGCGCAGGAGCGCACCCTGCGCGAGCTGGCGGCCTCCCTGGAGACGCGGCTCCAGGAGACCCAAGCCGAAGCGGGCTCGCTTCGCCAGGCCCTGGAGGCCCAGGCCGGTCCGCCGAGGGAGGAGTTGGCCGCGGCCCGGCAGGCGCTGGAAGAGGCCCTGGACGCTGCCCAGCGGACACGCCAGGACGCCGAGCGGGAGACGAGGGAGCTGAGAACCAGTCTCGCCGAGGAGGAAGCCCGCGCCGTGACACTGCGTGAACAGTTGTCCGGAGCCGAAGAGCGCGCCATGGTGGCGGGAGCTCTGGCCGCGACCGCGGTGGAGCGCGTCGAGCGAGCCGAGCAAGAGTCTCGTGCTCTGGGACTGGCGGCGGACGAATTTCGCAAGGCCCTTGCCGCGCTCGAGCTCGAGGTTCGGACGGAGCGCAGCGATGTGGAGGCCCGCGCCGAGGAGGACCGGGCCGCCGAGCTGGCTTCCTGGACCCGTGCCGTCGAGGAAGCGCAGGAGCGTCTCTCCCGGACCGAGACGGCGCTGGCCGAGGGTCGCTCGCGAGAAGCGGAGCTGGCCGCCCGCATCGAGGTGCTCACCTCGCATGCCCGGGCCGAGGGCGAGCACGCCCAGGCCCTGGAGGCGGAGCGCGACCAGGCCCAGGCTGCCCGGAGCGCGCTGGAGCAGGCCCTGGCCGCTGCCGAGCAACGGGCCTCCGAAACGGCCCTGGCTGGGGAGGCCCGGGTCTCCACGCTCGAAGCGGAGCTGCAGCAGATGAGCAGCATGCTGGCCGAGCGCGCCGAGACCCTCATCCGAGCGGAAGCGGCGCTGGAAGAGCTGGGCCCAGCCCGCGCCGCGGCAGCCGAATCGACCGCGCGGGCCGAGGCCTTCGGACGAGCGCTGGAGGAGGTCCGGGCGCGAGCCGAGCAAACCGCGGCCGAGCTCGAGGCTGCCCATGCGGCCCAGGCCGCAATCGCTGCCGAGCGGGGCCGAGCTGTTGCCGAGCGGGACGCAGCTGTTGCCGAGCGGGACAGGCTCGCCACCGAGGCGAAGGGCGCCCCTCCCGAAGAGGACCTGGTGGCCCAGGTGGCCGCGGAACGAGATGAGGCTCTTGCCGAACGCCAGGCGGCGCTGGAGGCCCAGGCCGCGGCGGCGGCGGAGCGGG
>JBKOYI010000109.1:0-48039 GCA_046725335.1 Myxococcota bacterium
GCCAAGGTGGGTCAGGAGGCGATGAAGAAGCTTCAGCCCAAGGAGGAAGCCATCAAGAAGAAGTTTCCCGAAGACCGGGAACGCCAGCAGATGGAGACGATGAAGGTCTACCAGGAGGCCGGGGTGAATCCCTTCGGCTCCTGCCTGATGCTTCTGATCCAGCTGCCGGTGTGGGCGGCCCTCTTCACCACCCTGCGCAACAGCTTCGAGCTGTACGGAGAGCCGTTCACCTCACACTTCCTTACCGACCTGACCATCAAGGACCCGACCTATTTGCTCCCGGTCCTCCTCGGCGTCTCCCAGGTGGTGACGACCCTCCTCCAGCCTCCGGCGCTCGATGCTGCCCAACAGAGAATGATGGTCTGGTTCATGCCCATCTTCTTCACCGCCATCATGCTCAACTACCCGGCGGGGCTGCTGCTCTACATCTTCACCAACAACCTCCTCACCGTGGGCCAGCAGGCCGTCTTGAAGCGACTGTTGGCCCGGGGGGGAGATTCGGCGGCTCCGTTGAAGCCGGCGCTGGAGAAGCGGAAGTGACCGATTCGCAGCTGGTCGCGGTGGCGGCGGTGCCAGAGGGCGACGGCCGTCGCGCCCAGGCAGTGGAAACCCTGGAGCGGCTGCTCCGGGCGATGGAGGTCCCAGCCACCATCGACGCCAAGGACTTGCCAGACGGGGGCATCAGCCTGGCGGTGCATCCCCAGGTGGAGCTCCAAGGGGTGACTCCGGGGCGTCGCAATCCGGTGGGAGATGCGCTCCAGTACCTGCTCAACAAGCTGGTCAACCGGCCAGGAGCGGAACGGCGCTGGGTGTCCGTCGGCATCGGGGCCCATCCCGAACCTCGCGTGCCCAAGGCGCATCGCCCGGCCCTTTCTCCGGCGGTGGTGAATGGGGCGAATGGGCCGGCTCCGCAGCCGAGGCCGGCGGCGGCCCAGCCAGCTCCGTCCGTTCCTCCAGTGGACGAACGCTCCCTGGAGGTTCCCGAGGATCCCGGGTTCGCCGCGGCGGCTCGAGCGCTCGCGCTTCGCTCGGCCACCACGGGCCGCATCTACGGCATCGTCACCCTCTCGGCCGAGGACCGGGCTCGGCTGCTCCGGGCCATCGAGTCGGTGTCCGGGGTGAGTGCCCGGGTCGAGGGAGAGGGGAGGTTGCGCCGGGTGGTGCTGACGCCGGCCCAGGTGGTCCCCATGCCCCGTCAGCGGCTTCCGGTGGACGACGTCGACGGGGACTGAGGCGATGGGCAAGCCGAAAGCGCTCCGGGACAGGCTCTTCCGAGCCGCGGTGCTGAAGATGAGCTTTCGGCTGCGGGGCGACGAGCAATCGCCGGCCTTCAAGGGCATCTACCCAGGCGTGTTACGGGACCTCGAGCTCGACGACGCGGCGGTCGAGAAATACATCGAGGAGAATCGCGCCGCGGTCGAGACCGCTGCCCGCGGCAAGCCTCCTGGCTGACGCATGGTCAGGTCATGTCATGGCTGAGGACACCATCGTGGCCGTGGCCACGCCCCGAGGTCGGGGGGCGATCGGCATCGTTCGAATTTCCGGTCCCCAGGCCTTGGCCGTCTCTCGGCGGCTCGCTCCGCGCTTGCCCTCCGAGCCCACTCCCCGGCACGCCTACTGGACCTCGCTTCTCTCTGCAGATGGCCGCCCGGTGGACGAGGGATTGGCCCTCTATTTCGCTCCCCAGGCCTCGACCACGGGGGAGCCGGTGGTGGAGTTGCACAGCCACGGGAGCCCTCGGGTGCAGTCCCTTCTCCTCGAGGGGCTGATGGCAGAAGGGCGGGCGAGATTGGCCCGCCCCGGCGAGTTCACCCAGCGGGCCTTCCTGAATGGGCGCATCGATCTGGCCCGAGCCGAGGCGGTGGCGGACCTCGTTGCCGCCGAGGGCGAGGCGGCCGTCCGGGCCGCCGCGGCCCAGCTCGGGGGTGCGCTCGGCGATGCCCTTCGAGCGGTGCGCAGCCCCTTGGCCGAGCTGCACGCGGACCTGGAAGCGCTGCTCAATTTCCCTGAGGAGGCGTCCGAGGCAGAGGCCGGCATCGGGGCCCGGCTCTCGCAGAGCCGGGCTCAACTCGGGCGCCTGCTGGCCACTGCCCGGACGGGACGGCTCCTGCGCCGCGGCGCCAGCGTGGTGCTGGCCGGTCCGGTGAATGCCGGCAAGTCGTCGCTGTTCAACCGTCTGGTGGGCGAGGAGCGGGCGCTGGTCGACCTCGAGCCCGGGACCACCCGGGATGTGCTCGAGGCACGGGTCGAGCTGGATGGGCTGGCGGTGACCTGGGTGGACACGGCCGGTTTCCGTGACTCGCCGGGGCGGGTGGAGGCGCTGGGACTGGAGCGGGCCCGCGCGGCTGTCCGGTCTGCCGAGCTCGTCCTGCTGGTCCTCCCCTGCGGGACGCCCGAACCGGAGCGGACCCATTGGCGGCAGGAGCTCGGTTCGGTGTCGAGTCTGCTGGTGGCCAGCAAGTCGGATCTCCGGGCCGCCGGGCCGGGGGAGGGCCTTCCGGTGTCGGCCTTGAGCGGCGACGGTCTGGACTCCCTCCGCCTCAGCGTGCTGGAGGTGCTCCGGGGGGGCGGCCTGGCCGATTCGGTGGCCCAGGTTTCCGAACGCCATGCCGAAGCTCTGGCCCGGGCCGACGAGGCGCTGGAGCAGGCCGAAGGCGCCCTGGCCGGCAATGCCCTGGAGGTCGTGGCCGGGGAAGTGGCCGGAGCGCTCCAGGCGCTCGGGGAGATCACCGGGGAGACCGCCAGCGAGGAGGTGCTGGCGGCCATCTTCTCCCGGTTTTGCATCGGCAAGTGACCCGCCGCCGGCCTCATGACTCGCCATCAGGCGAGCCGGTAGGCCAGCAGGGTGCGGGCATCCCCCGTCAGCGGGAGGGTGAAGCGGTCCACCCCTGGGCCTTCCCAGCCTGGAAGCGCCAGCGCCGGAGCAGGCCCCCCTCCCATCACGACCAGCATCCCGCCCGGAAGGAGGTAGGGACGGCCGAGGGCAGCCCACCGCTCCGGGTCGGCGAAGGCGCGCGACACCGCGACGTCGAACCGTGGCAGGCCCTCCCGTTGAGGATCCCCCACCAGGGTGCAGTGAAGGGCCCGGACCCGTGGGGCCAGCCCCAGCGCGGCGATGGCGTGTTTCACGAAGCCCACTTTCTTGGCCACCGAGTCCACCAGGGTCAGCTCCAGGGCGGGGTTGGCGATGGCCAAGGGAAGTCCGGGAAATCCGGCTCCTGTCCCGACATCGAGCACGGTGCGCGCCCTGGGGTCGAGGACCCGGAGAACGGCGAGGGAATCGAGAATGTGCTTGTCGGCGATTTCGATCGGATCGAGGATGGCCGTGAGATTGACCCGGGCGCTCCACCGAACGAGCTCGCCCGTCAACCACGACAGCGCGTCCGCTGCGGGCCCTTCGAGAGCGAGGCCCATTGAGCGGGCGCCCTCTTGGACCAGTCCGGAAATAGCCGGTTTATCCACAGGGCCCCTCCGTGCAGTGGCAGTTAACCTAGTGAAATCCTTGGGATTGTACGTTGGCACGTTGTTTTCCCCAGGTCTCCCACAGAGGGAGGTTTCGGCTCTCTCAGGCTGCTGCACGTCGCTGCAAATGAATTCGGAGGAGAGCGAGGGCGACCGGGGTCAAGCCCGGGAGGCGGGCCGCGGCCTCGAGCGTCGGTGGCCGGTACCGAGCGAGGATGTCCTGTGCTTCGCGGGACAAGCCGCGAACGTCCTCGGGCCGCAACCCGGGGGGAATGGGCGCGTCCGGTCCGCCGAGGGTTCGGGCCTGGCGCCGGTCGGCTCGGGCGATGTAGCCGGCGTACTTGATCTCCGCTTCCACCTCCTCCACGACCTCAGCGGGCAGCTTCGGTCGGTCTGGGTCCAGGGCGGCCAGGTCGGTGTAACTCACGGCCGGGTTGCGGAGGCGCTCGGCCAGCCCGCAGCGCTCGAGCCTGTTCCGCTCCTGGGTGATGGCCAGGCGTCGTCGCTCCACCCGGGCCCACTGGTGGCCGCCCACGAGTCCGAGGCGAGCCGCCGCCTCGGCCATCCGGAGCTCGGCATTTCCTTCGCGCAGAGTCAGGCGGTGCTCGCTGCGGGAGGTGAGCATCCGGAAAGGCTCGTCCAGGCCCCGCTGGACCAGCTCGTCGATGAGCACGCCGGCGTGGGCCTCGGAACGACGGAGAACGAGCGGTGGCTCTCCCCGGAGACGAAGCGCCACGTTGGCCCCGGCGAGGAGTCCCTGCACCGCGGCTTCCTCGTACCCCGACGTCCCGTTGAGCTGCCCGGCGAACCAGAGACCTTGGATGCGGCGACTCTCCAAGGTCGGTTGGAGTTGGGTGGGCGGCGCGTAGTCGTACTCGACGGCGTAGCCCGGTCGAGCGAGCTCCACCCGCTCGAGCCCAGGGATGGTGCGGAGAAAGTGGAGCTGGGCATCCTGGGGCAGGCTGGTGGAGAGTCCAGCCGGGTAAATCAATGGCGAATCGAGCCCCTCCGGTTCGAGGAACACGGTGTGCCGAGCTCGCTCGGGGAATCGAACCACCTTGTCCTCGAGCGACGGGCAGTAGCGGGGACCCCGTCCGCGAATCGTCCCGTCATAGAGCGGCGAGCGATGGAGGTTGCTGCGCACCGTCGCATGGGTCGCAGCAGTGGTGTGGGTGAGGTGGCAAGGGCGCTGCGCGAGGACCGGGAAATGGCCCGTGCTCGCCGAGAAGGGACGCGGTTGGGCGTCTCCCGGCTGTAGCCCGCAGCGGGACCAGTCGATGCTCTCGGCCAGCAGACGGGGTGGGGTGCCGGTCTTGAAGCGGCCCAGGGTGAAGCCGAGGGCCCGCAGCGAGTCCGAAAGGCCGAGCGCCGGTGCATCCCCGTGCCGGCCGCCGGGAGACTGCACCGCCCCCACATGCATCACCGCCTGCAAGAACGTCCCGGTGGTGAGGGTGACTGCCTGAGCGTCGATGCGCTCACCGGTCGCGAGGACGATGCCGCGGACGGCCGGCCCCTCCACCTCGAGCCGGTCCACCCGGCCCTCCAGCACGGTGAGCCGGGGCTGGGCCCGGATGGTGTCCCGCAGGGTGCGGGCGTAGGCGTCGCGGTCGCAGAGCATCCGGGTGGCTCGGACGGCCGGGCCTTTCGAGGCGTTGAGCGTCCGGACGTGAATGGCGGTCTGGTCCGCAGCCCGGCCCATTTCGCCCCCCAGCGCGTCCATCTCCCGGACCAGGTGGCCCTTGGCCGTTCCACCGATGGCCGGGTTGCAGCTCATCAGGGCGATCCGGTCTTCTCGAAGGGTCACCGCCAGGGTGTGGAACCCCAGCCGCGCACAAGCCAGAGCCGCCTCGCACCCGGCGTGTCCCAGCCCCACCACGATGACCTCGAAGGCCCGCTCCATCGGCGGGCGCCAGCACTGCCACGTTCCTCCGACCTTGCCAAATCCAGTGCCTGTTCCACGTGGAACGTCGCCGGAAGGCGGCCCGGGCGAGTGGAAATTTGTCCTGTCATCCCAGCGTGCTACGCGTCCAGCGACGGCAGCGAAGGAATGGAGGAGGCAGCCGTGGGTCGCGTGATCTGCATCTCCAACCAAAAGGGTGGGGTCGGAAAGACGACCACGGCCATCAATCTGGCGGCGAGCCTCGCTTCCGCGGAGCGGAGGGTCCTGCTGGTCGACATGGACCCCCAGGGAAACGCCAGCAGCGGCCTGGGCCTGAAGCGCGACACCATCCGCGGGACGGTTTACGAGGCGCTCCTCGAGCAGCGCCCGATGCGCGAGCTGCTCCATCCGACCGAGCTGCGCTTTCTCCAGGTCGTTCCTTCCACCCCAGACCTGACCGGGGCGGAAATCGAGCTGGTGAACCTTCCTCGCCGCGAATTTCGTCTGCGTGAGGCGCTCCGGCCGCTCGTGGCCGACCACGACTACATCGTCCTGGACTGCCCGCCCTCGCTGGGGCTGCTCACCCTCAATGCCCTGACCGCGGCGGATTCGGTCCTGATTCCGCTCCAGTGCGAGTACTACGCCCTCGAAGGCCTCTCCCAGCTCATGCAGACCGTGGAGCTGGTCCGGCGTGGGCTGAACCCGGGTCTTTCCACCGAGGGCATCCTGCTCACGATGTTCGACGTCCGCGCCAACATTGCCCACCAGGTGGCCAACGACGTCCGGGGCTACTTCAAGGACCTGGTCTTCCAGGCCGTCGTTCCCAGGAACGTCCGGCTCTCGGAATGCCCCAGCTTCGGCAAGCCCATCCTGCTCTACGACATCAAATCCAAGGGTTGTGAGAGCTACCTGGCGCTGGGCCATGAAATCATGCGCCGAGACCAAGGGCCCACGGACCAGGCGGCCTGACTCCGATGGACCCCTCTCCCATGGATCGAACCCCCAAGCGCGCGCTGGGCCGAGGACTTTCCGCACTCATCCCCCAGGCCAGCGTCCCCGTGCATGGTGCCCTGGCGGAGTCGGCGGGAATCGTCCGCCTCCCGCTGGAACGCATCCGCCGGGACCCTCGTCAGCCTCGCAAGACCTTCGATGAGGAGAAGCTGCGCGAGCTGGCTGAGTCAATTCGGACCCAGGGCCTCATCCAGCCCATTCTGGTTCGCCGGGAGGGGGCGGACTACCGGCTCATCGCCGGAGAACGGCGCTGGCGCGCCGCCCAGCTGGCGGCGCTGGAGGCCATCCCCGCCCTCATCCGGGAAGTGAGCGACGCCGAGGCCTTCGAGCTGGCACTGGTGGAGAACCTCCAGCGCACCGACCTCAACCCCCTCGAGGAGGCCGAGGGGTACCGCCGGCTCATCGAGGAATTCGGCCTGACCCAGGAACAGGTGGGCGAGCGGGTTGGCCGGGAGCGGGCCAGCGTGGCCAATGCCCTGCGATTGTTGCAGCTGCCTGCAGGGGTGAAGGAGCTCCTTGCCTCGGGCGCACTGGGGATGGGGCATGCCCGCGCGCTGCTGGGCATCGGCTCGGCTGCAGAGCTGATTGCCGCCGCCGAACGTGTGGTTCGCGAAGGCCTCTCGGTTCGGGAGACCGAGCGGCTGGTGCAGGCCCGGCGTCGGCCGCGGGCAACGCGCAAGTCCTCCAGCCGCGCCGCCGAGCAGGCGGTGGTGGAGGATCTGCAGCGGCGTCTGGGGACCAAGGTGCGACTTGCCGATCGCGGCGGGAAAGGGACGCTGGAGATTGACTTCTTCTCGTACGAGGACCTGGAGCGTATCCTCGCGCTGCTGCGGCGATGAGGTGTCGGGCCTGGCCTTCGCTGGCCTTTCGCGGCGCCCCGGCTCGATCCGAGAAAACGAGGGACCAGGATGGCGGTGTTGAAACGCGAGGAGGAGAACGTGGTCGTTCGCGGTGGTGACGTTCACACGTTGCTTGGAAAGGGCAGCGAGTTTGAGGGCAAGCTGACCTTCGAAGGGCAGGTGCGCATCGACGGGAAGTTCTCCGGCCAGATCTTCACCAAGGACACCCTGGTGATCGGCGAGGGCGCCCGGGTCAACGCCGAGGTCAACGCCGGGACCGTCATCGTGAACGGGCTGGTGGAGGGGAACATCCGCGCCACCCAGCTCATCGAGCTGCACAACCCCGGTCGCGTCAAGGGCAACATGGAGACGCCGGCGCTCAGCATCGACAAGGGCGTCATGTTCGAAGGGTCGTGCAAGATGGAGAGCATCGGGAAGGGTGCAGCGCCCCCCACGCCGCTGCCCCCGCCCGAGCTGCCGAAGCGCTGAGCCGTGCGCGTCGCCACCCGAGGCGCGCGCCGCTGGTGGATTCTCGGCCTGGTGCTGGGCTGCTCTCGCTCACCGCCGCCGGTTGCTCCGCCAGTCGAGGACGCGGGCCCCCCGGTGGGTCGGCCCGCCAGCGTGCACTTGCCGCTCCCTTCCGGGTGGACCGTCGTCACCGGCGCGGACGGGACGCTCCGGGTGGCCAGCGCTCCCGGTCGGGTGGTGCTGCGGGCCGAGCTGCGCCGGGAGGTGGGTCTGCCCACGGCGGAGACGATGCGCAGTGGGTTCACCGAGGGGCTGAAGCGACTCCGGGTCCGGCGTTCCTCGGCCACCGAGGAGCCGGGGTACGTGGCCCTGAACATGGTGGTGGGCGAACCGGCGGATGCCTCCCTCGACGAAGCGGTCTACCTCGCGGCGAGGCGGCTCGGCGACGAGACCTTGCTCTGCGCCTCGGTGCGTGGGGCGACAGCGGCGGAGCTGGAGATCGCCGAGCGGGCGAGCCGCGGGGCCGAGCGCCCCGATGGCGGGTGAGGCTCCGCCGCTCTCATATCATCAGCATCAAGCGCTGCCGGGCTGGCTTTCCGGGACAGCGAGGGTGAGGGCGAAGTCCCCGCGCCCGTCGGTCCAGCGCTCCACCGTGCGGAGCCCGGCCGCGGCCAGCTCGGCGTCCACCTGGCGGCGGGTGAATTTGGCGCTGACCTCGGTGCGCAGCAGCTCGCCGTCTCCGAAATCCACATCCATCCCCAGATCGGCGATGCGGACGCGCTGGCGGCCCACCGAGCGCAGCAACATCTCGATCCACCCCTGCCGAGCGTCGTAACGCGCCAGGTGCTCGAAGGCCTGGAGAACGAAGTTGGCGTGAAGCTCGGTGTTGAGGACCGCCAGGACGTTCTTGTTGAAGGCCGCGGTCACGCCCTGGGCGTCGTTGTAGGCGGCTTCCAGGCGAGGGATGCCCTTCACCAGGTCGGTTCCCAAGAGGAAGCTGTCGCCGGGGGACATCTGCCGCGCCACCTCCCGGAGGAAGGGCGCTCGCTGCTCAGGCTTGAAGTTGCCGATGGTGCCGCCGAGAAAGGCGATGAGCCTCCGGCCCTCCCGGGGCAGGAGGGAGACGTGGTGCTCGAAATCTCCGACCACCCCGTGAATGGACAGCCCGGGGAATTCCCGGGCGATGCGCTGGGCCGAGGCCCGCAGGGTGATGGCATCCACGTCGAAGGGAACGAAGCGGCGCAGTGTCCCAGCCTCGCGGAGGGCGCGGAGCAGCAGCCGCGTCTTGTCCGAGGTGCCGCTGCCCAGCTCGACCAGGGTGTCGGCACCGGAGTGGGCGGCGATGGCCCGGGAGTGCTCCTGGAGAATCTCCCGCTCGCGCCGGGTGGGGTAGTACTCGGGTAGCCGGGTGATGGTCTCAAAGAGCTGTGAGCCCCGGGCATCGTAGAAGTACTTGGGGGGGAGCTCGCGTGGTCGGGTTCCAAGCCCCGTGCGAACGTCGCGCTCCAGGGCTCGCCGGAGATCCGCCGGCCCCAGCAGGACATCCACGGTGATCGCCGAGCTCGACCGGAGGTGCAGCGCGGGGCGTTCGACGCGCATCGAAAGGTTCCTCCAGGGGCTCAGGCGTCGCGGCAGCAGCGAAAGCCGGCAAAAATCTGCCGGCGGATGGGGTAATCCCAGTTGCGGAAGGTGTTCCTCATCACGTCGGGCGCGACGGTCCATGCCCCACCGCGCAGTACTTTGTATTCGCTCCCGAAGAAGACTTCTGAATATTCACGGTAGGGGAACGCCCGAAACCCTGGGTACGGGAGAAAATCCGAAGCCGTCCACTCCCAGACGTCTCCCACCAGCTGCTCGGCCCCGCAGGCGCTGGCCCCCCCGGGCAAGGTCCCGATGGCAAAGGGCTGTCCACCGGCCGGCCAGAGGTTGGCGCGCCGTCGGTCAGGATGTTCGTTTCCCCAGGGCCAACGCCGGCTGCCCCCCTTCGGGCTCCAGGAGGCCGCTTTCTCCCATTCCGCCTCGGTGGGGAGGCGTCGCCCCCGCCAGCGGGCATAGGCCTCGGCCTCGTACCAGGACACGTGGCAGACGGGCTCTTTGGGCGGGACCGGTTCCCAGCGGCGGAACCTTCGCCGCTCCCATCCGGTGGCGGTGCGCCGCCAGAACAGGGGACTTTCCAGCTCCGCGCTCGAGCGGTGAGCCCACCCGGCCTCACTCCACCACCGGCGCTCGGCGTACCCGCCGGCGGAGATGAACCGCTGGAACTCGCTGTTGGTGACGGGGAAACGGTCGATGAAGAAGGCCCCCAGCTCGACCCCGTGTTTCGGCCGCTCGTTGTCGTAGGCCCAGGGGTCGTCGGAGCCCATCTGCCAGGGGCCGGCGGGGACCAGGACCTCGCTCGGGCCCTGGACCGGAACCGGTCTGGGGGGGGTTCCGGCCGGCGGCTCGATCCCGATGTCCTCGGCCAGCTGAAGGGTGGCCAGGAGCGTCTCCGCGTGCTGCTGCTCGTGCTGAGCCACCATCCCGTAGACGAAGCCCTCGGCGAGAAGAGGGCCGGCGGCCTCCACCCCCGACCTCCCGAGGGCCTCCAGATGGCGCAGTGCCCGCTCGCGGACCGCCCGGAGGTAAGCCAGGGTTTCCGAGACACCCAGCAGCGGCAACCCGCTCCGTGTCCGGCGGGGGTGCCGGAAGGCGTCGTAGATGGAATCGAGGCCGCCATCGGTGATGGTCCCCGCGCCGAGCGCACGGAGCAGCCACTGCTCTTCGTAGTTGGCCACGTGGGCCAGGTCCCAGACGGTCGGGGACATCAGCTCGGAGTGCTGCCGCACCAGCACGGCCTCCGGCAACGGGGAGACCAGGGCCAGCAGTCGAGCCCGGGAGCGCTCCAGAGCCAACCGCGCCCGCTCCTTCCAGGCCAGTCGGTCGGTGGTTCCGGGAACTGCCTCTGGCGAGATCGGCGCACGCATGAGCCACCGAGAGGGTTTGCTGGGGATGGGCCGCCGCGCAACAGGAACTGCGCCGGCCTGACTCCGGCCGTCTTGCGGCGGCCGCTTCCCCGAGCCGTCCATCCAGGCTCGAGGGGGCATTGACAAATCACAGACATGCAGGATTGAAGCGTGCCCATGTCTGTCGAGAAGGCATTTCGAGACATGATTCGCGCCGAGGTCAGGCTGCAGCTGCGCCCCCTGCAGCGGACGGTGGAGCGGTTGGCCCAGGGCAGTGCCGAGCTGGACGGGCTCCGTGTCTTGGCCAGCCGTCTGCAACCTCTGGCTGGATTGCTCGCCGGCGATTCCGATCTGGGCCTCCGGCGCCGCCCCGGTCGACCTCCGGGCAGCGGGGCCCCCCGTCGAGCCTCCCCCGGTCGCCCGCCCTCGGTGAGCCGGCCCTGTGCGATCATCGGGTGCCGCCGGCCTAGCCGCACCAAGGGCTACTGCGCCGCGCATTACCAGAAGCTGCGGATGCTGGTCCGGACCAACCGCCGTCCGGCCGAGTGGAAAGACGGTGCCGAGCCCCACAGCGTCCCCGACCTGGTCCTCCCCCGCGGCCGGGCGGCCTCCAAGAAGCGCGAGAGCGGCGGTTGACGGGGCCAAGATGGCCAACACCCGCGAGCTCGAGCCTGGCCTGAAGCTGGACCTCAGCGAGTCGATTACCTACGCCGACTACCTGCGCCTGGACCTCCTCCTGTCTGCGCAGCAGCCCCGCAGCCAGCCCCCTCACCACGACGAGCTGCTCTTCATCATCCAGCACCAGACCTCGGAGCTGTGGATGAAGCTCTTCATCCACGAGCTGGAAGCGGCGCGGGCCTACGTCCAGACCGACCGGCTGGAGCCGTCGTTCAAGATCCTGGCCCGGGTGGGGCAAATCCAGCGGATGCTGTTCGAGCAATGGAGCGTGCTGGAGACGCTCACCCCCTCGGAGTACCTCCAATTCCGCGGGGTGCTCGGACCGGCCAGCGGCTTTCAGTCGGCGCAATACCGGGCCCTGGAATTCCTGCTTGGCAACAAGGACCGAACCGCGCTCCTGGTTCACCGGCAAACGCCCACCATTCACGATTGGCTGGAGCGACTCCTGCTCGCTCCCAGCCTCTACGACGAGTTCCTGCGCCACCTGGCGCGGCGGGGCTTGCCGGTGCCTCCGGAGCGGCTGGAGCGTGACTTCTCCGGCCCTTACGAGGCTCATCCAGGGGTGGTGGCCGTCTTCCAGACCATCTACGAGCAGCCCGACCGCTGGTGGGACGGGTACGAGATGGCCGAGAAGCTGGTGGATGTCGAGGAGCGATTCCAGCTCTGGCGCTTCCGTCACATGATGACAGTGCAGCGCATCATTGGCGGAAAACGAGGGACGGGCGGCAGCTCGGGCGTCCCTTTTCTGAGGCGGGCGCTGGAGGTGAGATTCTTCCCCGAGCTCTGGGACGTGCGGACCGAGCTGAAACCGTCCTCTCCCTGACAACTGGGGGCGTCCGCCCCAGCGCGTAGACTCCGAACGGGACCACCCTGGAAAGGGGATCTGCCTGGTGGACGCGAGGACCTACGCCGAGTCTGAGCTGTTGGTGAACCGGGCCTCGGTCCTGCTGTGGGGCGGAACCCCGGCGGATCGGGCGGCCTGGGCCCAGGAGGCGGCCGAGCTGGCGGGCCGTCCGCTCATCACCGTCACGCGGCTGGAGCAGCTGCCGGCCGCCCTGGCCGTCCGCGACACCGTGCTGCACCTGCCGGACGTGCTGGCCCTGGGAGATGCGGGGCAGCAGTTGCTCGTCCGGAGCCTGACCTCCCTGGAGGATCGCCCCAAACTCGTCCTCGGGCTCGGCCGCTCGGATACCAGCGCTCGAAACGCAGGGTTGCTGCGGGAGGATCTCCACTACCGGCTCCGGATGGGACTGCTGAACCTGGACGAGCCCGGTCTCCAGGAGGCGATCGCCGCCCGTCGTCTGGCCGCCTCGCGCCGCCCTCCTCCATCGGCTCGCTCCATGCCGGCGGCTCGTCCCCTTGGGACTCCATCCCTTCCCGCCCGAGGGACCCCAGGGCGACCGTCGACTCCGCGCGCCGCGCCCAAGCCCACCCGACCGAAAGCGGCGGCCCGGAAGCGCCCGGCGGCGCGCGCCAAGCCGGCCCGCTCGCACAAAGCCCCCAAGAAGAAGTCGTCCAAGCGGCGCTAGCTCCAGTCCCCGAAGCCCAGGGGGCGCTGAGGAAGCCGCCTCCGGCGGCTCTCAGACGTTGGGCTTGGCGGTCAGTTGTCTGGCATCGCGGACCAGGCGCTCCAAGGCCTCGGTGTCGTTGGTGTCGTAGAAGCCGCGAATCCGGCCCTGGCGGTCGACCAGCACCAGGTGAACACCGTGGACGATGCCGAGAAAGTCGGCGCCTTCGCGGGTGAAGGCAACCTTGAAACCGGGGATGACCCGCTCCTGGATCTCTCGGCTCTCTCCGGTGAGGAAATGCCAGCGCGGCGAATTCGCCCGATGGTGTTCGGCGAAGGCGCGCATTCGCTCGGGGGTGTCGTAGTCCGGGTCCACGCTCACCGAGACCAGCTCCACCGCTTCACCCAGCCGGGGCTGGAGCCGGACGAGCCGCCCGGTCATCTCCGGACAAATCGACGGGCAGCGAGTGAAGATGAAGTTCGCCACCCACACTCGGCCAGCCAACCGCTCCGGGCCAAAGACTGCGCCGGTCTGGTCCACCAACCGAAAGGCCGGCACCGACCCCAGGACGGGCGGCGGCGGAAGAGGCAGCTCCATCCGTTGGCGGAGGAGGGGGACGGCCATGATCAAGGCGATGAATCCCGCCCACAGCCAGGGCTGCAGACTCGGACGGGCAAGGGGAGGACGGGTGGTCTCCATGGACGGGCAGGCCTTCTACCCGGGAAAGGCCCGGCAGAGTCAAACCTGCAGTCTTCTTGCGGACATCAGACCCCGGTGCTTGCCGGGGCGGGCGAAACTATTGACTTGGCGGGGGGGCGACAGCAAAAGGCCAAGGTAGAAACCCCGCCCGATGAATCTCGATTACCAGCGGCATACCCGGACGCGGCTATTCCAGAACAACTTCCTGGAGTTTGCCTCCAACATCCATCCGGTCATCCCCTTCGTCGTGTACGGTCCCTTCATCCTGGCAATGATGGGCTGGGGGCTCTCGACCGGCCTCACCACCTGGGCGGTCAGCTTGTGGTGCATCCCGGTGGGTTGGGTGGTCTGGGACGTCACCGAGTACGCCATGCACCGCTGGTTCTTCCACTGGGAAGGGAGCGGACCCTTCACCCGGAAGGTTCACGCAATCATTCACGGCTACCACCACCAGTATCCGGACGATCCCTTGCGGCTGGTGATGCCGCTGGGGGCCAGCATTCCCTTGGCGTTGGTCATCGGCGGGGCGTTGTGGCTGGTGGATGCACCTCGCTTCACCATCCCCGGCTTCGCTGGATTCGTCGCCGGCTATCTCTTCTACGACTTCACCCACTGGTCGACCCACGCCCGGACACCAAAGACCGCCTGGGGCAAGGCAGTTCGGGCGCACCACATGGCGCACCACTTCGCCGTCCCCGACCAGAACTTCGGCATCAGCCATCGCTGGATCGACGCCCTGGTCGGCTCGTTGAGGCGGCGGGAACGGCAGTCTCAGGAATCAGCAGGTGACGCTGCGTAATTCGCCGGTTGCCGGCGCGGCACAGCGGTGATGTGTGACGGGGGGTTCCCGATGGCCGCTGCGCCGGCGTCGGGCTCGAGCGCAGCGAAGCGGTCCTCGCCGCAGTGGGTGAGTTGACCCGCTCGAAGTGAGCGCGGTCTCACCCGTCGGCGAGGAAGGCGTACTGAAACTGGTCGATGATTCGCCCCTCCTTGAGGGCGGCCCGCCGGAGCCGCGCCTCGAGGAAGTAGCCGGCCTTCTCCAGCACCCGACAGGAGGCGGTGTTCCATTCGAAGGGCAGGGCGTAGATGCGGGTGAGGCCGAGCGCTTCCAGGCCGTGCCGGGTAACGGCCCGGACCGCCTCGGTGGTGATCCCTCGCCCCCAGAACTCCTCGCCGAGCCAGTAACCCAGTTCGCCCGAGACCCGCTCCACGTCCTCGTGGAGTTTGAGCCCCACCGCTCCCACCGCCGCTCCATCGACGGCGATGGCGAAATCGTGCTCCGGTCGCTGCGACTGGGTCCGAGCGATGAACGCCACCGCGTCCGCTTGGGCATAGGGGTGGGGAAAGAGGTCCCGGAGGTTTCGCCAGATGGCTCGGTTGTTGGCCTGGCGGGCCAGGGACGGCGCATCGCCGGGCTCGAAGGAACGGACTTCGCAATGCTGCAGCACCAGGCGCATCGAGGTCCGGCAGCCTACCTGCCGCGAAACCAGAGCGTCAGCCGGAGGCGAAAGGCGAGCCCCGCTGTCTCCTCGAACGGCAACGTCCCCCGGGCCCAAACGGGGCCGATGCGCCCTGGGGCGCGAGCCCAGAGCTACAGCTTCCGCTCAGTCGGCTGGAACAGTCCGTTGAACTCCGCCACCGCCTTGTTCAGGTTGGCCCTGAGCTCGTTGGACAGCTCCCTCTTCTCCCGAATTTCCTTGGGAATGGCCGGATACTTGGCGTCCAGGAAGTCCAGGAACTCCCTGGCCCACCGCTGCACGTCGTGGGTCGGCACGTCCCTGAGCCAGCCCCGCTTCTTCTCGTCGTCCTTGTTGGTGGCGGCGTAGATCTGCAGCACCTGCCGCTCCACCGGCATGGGCTCGTACTGGCCCTGCTTCAGGATCTCCACCAGCCGTTCCCCATTGGCCAGGGTCTCCTGGGTCGCCTTGTCCAGGTCGGAGCCGAACTGGGCGAAGGCGGCCAGCTCGCGGTATTGCGCCAGGGCCAGCTTCATTCCACCCGCCACCTGCTTCATGGCCTTGATCTGCGCCGCCGAACCGACCCGGCTCACCGAGATGCCCACGTTGATGGCCGGACGGACGCCCGCGTAGAACAGGTCGGTCTCCAGAAAGATCTGGCCGTCGGTGATGGAGATGACGTTGGTGGGGATGTAGGCCGAGACGTCACCGGCCTGGGTCTCGATGATGGGGAGCGCGGTGAGAGATCCGGCGCCCTCCTCGTCAGAGAGCTTGGCAGCGCGCTCCAGCAGGCGGCTGTGGATGTAGAAAACGTCGCCGGGGTAGGCCTCTCGTCCCGGCGGGCGGCGGAGCAGCAGCGACAGCTGCCGGTAGGCCACGGCCTGCTTGGACAGATCGTCGTAGATGATCAGGGCGTGCATCTTGTTGTCGCGGAAGTACTCGCCCATGGTGCAGCCGGTGTAGGGGGCGAAGAACTGCATCGGGGCCGAGTCCGAGGCGCTGGCGATAACGACCGTCGTGTACTCCATGGCTCCGAACTTGGTCAGCTTCTCCACCACCTGGGCCACCGTGGACTGCTTCTGTCCCACCGCCACGTAGATGCAGAAGAGGTCCTTGCCCTTCTGGTTGATGATGGTGTCGATGGCCACCGCCGTCTTCCCGGTCTGCCGGTCGCCGATGATGAGCTCACGCTGACCGCGCCCGATGGGCACCAGCGCATCCAGAGCCTTGATGCCCGTCTGCATCGCTTCGTGGACGCTCCGCCGCTTGACGATTCCAGGGGCCTTGATCTCCAGCCGGCGGCTCTCGGTGGCGTTGAGGGCCCCCTTGCCATCCACCGGTTGGCCCAGGGCGTCCACCACCCGTCCGAGAAGCGCCTTGCCCACCGGCACCGAGGCAATCTGCTTGGTGCGCTTGACCGGGTCCCCTTCGCCGATGTCGCGGAACTCGCCCATCACGGCGACGCCGACGTTGTCCTCCTCCAGGTTCAGGACCAGGCCGCGGGTACCGCTCTTGAACTCCACCAGCTCTCCGGCCAGCACGCCTTCCAGCCCGTAGACCCGGGCGATGCCGTCGCCCTGGCTCAAGACGGTTCCCGTCTCGGCAACGGTGACCTTCTTGCCGTACTCCTGAATCTGCTCGCGAAGGATTCTGCTGATCTCGTCGGCGCGGATGTTCATGGTTTCGTGGCCGGGATGGAGACGACGCCGGGCACCCAACCTCGGGCAGCCCCGGCCGGAACGTCGCTCGTCGGGGGTTTCGTGGGCCCAGCTGGAACCCAGCGGGCGCGGGGGCTCTACCACCCTGGTGGGTGGTCTCGCAACGAGAGTGAAGTCCGATCGCCGAACCCCCCCAGAGTGGCTCGCGGGGGTGAATCCGACGGCGGGCGGGCGACTACCGGGGCAGGGCCAGCCGGACCGAGAAGTTGTACCCCACCGACACCGGCTTGCCCTGGTAGGTGACCGGCTGGAAACGCTCGCTCATGAGGTGCTCCACCACGGCCTCGGTCATGAAGGGGAGCGGCTTGAGGACGTTGCAGCGCTCGACCTTGCCCTCGGTGGTGATGACACAGCGGACGATCATCGTGCCTTCCACGCGGGCCGCGGTGGCCTCCCGGGTGTAGACGATGGGCCGCCCTGGCTGGAGGAGCACCGGGCGGGTCATCCCCTCGCCGAAAGGCACGACATCCCGGGGAGCCGCCTCGGGAAGCGGGGCTGGCGGCGGGGGTGGTGCCGGAGTCCGGGCCACGCTGGCCACGGTGCTCGCCGGGACCGGCTGGGGAGCGGCCACGGGGCCCCGGGCGACGGCGCCGCTGGCCTCGGAACGGACGGGGATGGGAGTCCGGGCTTCCTCCCGCTCCTTCTCCTCCTCGCGCTTGCTCAGGGGGACCGGTTTCTCCACCCGCATCACCACCTTCTTCTGCAGCTTGGCGGTCACCATCACATCCCCCGAACCGCCAGAGGTGATGGACTGGGTGGGATAGCCCTCGAGGATCAGCACCATCTCGGCACTGGCCATCCCGTCCTGTCCAGCCGGCATCTCGAAGCTGGTGGGGGTGCTGCCCATGTCGTGGCGCCCGATGAAGACATGGGCCCCGGTCGGCTCGGTGGTGACGTGGAAGCGGACGATCTTCTTTTCGGACGGGGGTGGAGGCTCCGGCGGCTTGGGCGCTGGCACGGCCACCACCGGTTCCGGTTGCGGCTGTGGCTTGGGCGCACTCACTTGCGCCTGCTCGCCCTTGGGCAGCATCAGCCACACCAGCACGAATCCCAGCAGGACCGCGCTGCCGAAGAGGAGCGCGGGCAGCAGCTTGCCCCCCTTCCTCGGCTCATCTTCGTCCTCTTCGATGTCGATCTGCGGATCGGGCTGCGCGCGGGGAGCGGTCACCGGTCCGGAGACGGCGCGCGCATGCAGCCCGGAGGTGGAGATTGGACCCGAGCCGTTGCCGGTGATCTTTCGCTCGGGAAAGATCCCGGTCACCCCGGTGGCATGGGCTGCATCGCGGAGGGCCTCCAGGACCTCGTCCATCGACTGGAAGCGCGAGGCCGGATCCTTCTGCAGACAGCGCATCACCACCTGCTCGACTTCGGGCGGAATGTCGGCGGTGGCGTTGCTCTCCCGGAAGGAGCGCGGTGGCTCCTTCATGTGCTGGAAGATGACCTCCAGGTAGTCCTTGCCCAGAAAGGGCGGACGGCCGGCCAGCATCTGGTAGACCAGGATGCCCAGCGAATAGACGTCGCTGCGGGGGTCGGCCACGTTCCGGGCCTGCTCCGGCGCCATGTACTGGGGGCTGCCGAGGAACACCCCGTTCTGGGTGACCTCCGGGTCGCCGGAGGTGCCGTCGACGAGAAAGGATTTCACCAAGCCGAAGTCGAGGACCTTGACCATGTCATGGTCGGCCTCGTTGAGCAGCATCACGTTGGCCGGCTTGAGGTCGCGGTGGATGACGCCCAGCTTGTGGGCCTCGCGCAGCGAGCGACAGATCTGCTGGGCGATGTCGAGCACCCGCCGCCAGGGCAGCGTCTTCTCGTGGGCCAGGACCTCCGCCAGCGTCTGCCCCTCCATGTACTCCATGGCGATGAAGTAGATGCCGTCCTCGGTTTGCCCGTAGTCGATGACCGTGACCGTGTTGGGATGGCGCAGCTTCGAGGTGAGGCTGGCCTCGAGGAAGAAGCGCCTTTTGAAGGCTGGGTCCTTTTCCGCCGGGAAGTTGGGGTTGAGGATTTTCAGCGCCACCACGCGATCGAGCGGCGTTTGAACGGCCTTGTAGACCTTGCCCATTCCGCCCGACCCCAGCGGCGCCAGGATCCGGAAGCGGTCATTGAGCACGCGACCGATGAGCGGATCGGTTCCCGCGTGGACGGATGGCATGGGGCCTTGGGGATCGCCCTCGAGCATTGAGCGGAGCTCCAGCGGTGGGGAGAAAGAACTCGCGACTACGTGGGAGCGATGAAACCACAACTCACCGCGCGCCGGGCACCTCGCCGGAAGTTGTTGGAGCGGTCGCTGCGCGACCTACATCAGCGCCGATCTAGCTCCGAAGTGCGCGGTGCAGCTCGTCGAGCTGGGTGCGCACCGTGCCATCGAAGACCACCGAGCCCACCCGGGTGCTGATCCCACCGAGAACATCCCGGTCCACCCGTGTCTCCAGCACCACCTGCTTGTTCAGGATCTGAGAGAGGCTCTTCTGCAGTCTCTCCACGGCTTCCGGGTCGAGCGGCACCGCGCTGACGACTTCTCCGCGGACGCGTCCGGCCCGAGCATCGGTCATGTCCCGGAACAGCCGAGCGATGTCCGGCAGGGCGCTCAGGCGTTTGCGGTCCACCAGCAGCCGCAGGAAGTTGGCAAGCACCGGGCCAGGGGAAGGGAGCAGCTGGATCAGACCTTCGATCACCCCGTGTCGTTGTGCCCGGGAGTAGGCCGGGTTGCCCAGTGCATCGGCCAGATCGGGGTTGGCTGCGATCAGCCCGGTGAGGGAGGCGAGCTGATCGGCGGCGGCCACCGCCTCCGTCTCTTCGCAGGCCTCGAGGAGGGCGCGGGCGTAGCGACGAGCGATGGAGACGTTCACCATGGCGGGCGGGCGCTTAGCATCCCCGGCGCACGCCTCGCAACGCGTCCGGTAGCCCGGGCGTCGATTGCGCAGTTGCTCCCACCGACTGGCAGCGTGCGACGCTCGCCGGCCTGGCATGCACGAACCGGTGGTGGGCATCGACCTGGGGACGTCCACCAGCGCGGTGGCGACGCTGCAAGCCGGGCAGCCACGCATTCTGTATTCCCGGAACGGGCAGCCCCTCACCCCCTCCCTGGTGGGGTTTCGAGCCGACGGCGCCCGGGTGGTGGGAGAGGCAGCCCGGCAGCTGGCCGAGGAGCGGCCGGCCGACGTGGCCGCGGCTACCAAGCGCTTCATCGGCCGGCGCTGGACCCATGAGCTGGCGCAGTCCGCGCGGGGGCTGGTGCGCTATCCGCTCATCGAAGGGCCCAGCGGCGAAATTCGCATCAAGATCGCCGGCCGGGTCCTTCCGCTGACCCAGGTGTCGGCGCTGATCCTCGGCGAGCTGAAGCTCGATGCCGAGGCCCATTTCGGGCGGCCGGTCCACAAGTGCGTCATCACCGTGCCGGCCAACTTCGACGACATGCAGCGGGCCGCCACCCGTCAAGCCGCCCAGATTGCCGGCCTCCACGTCCTCCGCCTGGTCAACGAGCCCACCGCGGCGGCGGTCGCCTACGGCCTCACCGCCCAGTTCCAGGGCAAGGCGCTGGTCTTCGATCTCGGCGGCGGGACTTTCGACGTCTCCATCCTCGAGGTGGAGTCGGGGGTCTTCCAGGTTCGAGCCACCGGCGGCGATCCAGTGCTCGGTGGCGAGGACTTCGACGCCCGGATCGTCCAGTGGCTGCTCAGCCACATCCCGGAGACCCATCGAGAATCCGCCTTCCGGGACACCCTCTCGCTCCAGCGGCTGAAGGCCGCGGCTGAGCTGGCCAAGCGAGAACTGAGCCAGCATGACCAGGCCGAGATCGCCATCACCGGCCTTGGCGACCACGGACCGGGCGGAAGCGTGGTCAACCTCTCGGTGACCCTGTCCCGAACGGAGTTCGAGGCGCTGGTCGAGTCGCTGGTGGCCCGCTGCCTGGCGGTCACCGAACAGATGATGACCGAGGCTCGGGCCCGACCCTCCGACCTGGATGTCGTCTTGCTGGTGGGGGGGATGACCCGGGTCCCGATCGTTCGAAAACGGGTGGGAGACTTCTTCGGGAAGCTGCCGGTGGTGGGAGTGAACCCGGACGAGGTGGTGGCCCTTGGGGCGGCGGTGCACGCGGCGGAGATCGCGGCCCAGGAGGGGCAGACCCTGTTGATCGACGTGGCCAGCCACTCGCTCGGGGTGGGTGTGCTCGGCGGTGGGGTCAGGCGGTTGGTGTTGAAAAACACGGCCATCCCGGTCGTCGCCCGGGAGGTCTTTCTGCCCTCCGGCTCCGGCCAGAGCCGAGCCCGCATCGTCATCTACCAGGGCGAATCCGCCGAGGCGGAGAAGAACGCGCGCCTCGGCGAGGTGGTGCTCAGCGACCTCAGGGTCAAGCACCGCGCCGACACTCCGCTGGAAGTGACCTTCGAGATGTCCAGCGAGGGGACGCTCAGCGTTCGAGCGATGGACCTCACCACCGGACTGTCCGAGGCGGTGCGCATCACCCAGCGGACCGAGCTCTCCACCGAGGAGGTGAAGACGCTGCAGGCCGAGCAGGCCGCCTACCACGCCCAGACGACGGATCCCGAGGCCAAGTCCATCGCTTCGTTCGAGCAGCTGCTGGAACGGGCGGAGCAGCTGCGGCGAGCCCTGGAGTCGCAGCGGCCTTCACTGGGAGATGCGGCGGAGCGCGATTCGGCCACCCAGCTAGCCGAGAGCATGCGGAGCCTGGTTCACCTCGGGCGAACCGCGGCCCAGGCCGGGAACCGACGGCAGATGGCCGAGGTGTCCGAGCGGCTGAGTGGGCTCCTGGCCGAAGCCAGCTGATGGCACAGACCACCCAGGGTGGTCTGCGCCATGAGGGGTAGCCTCCTCGGCATCAGTGCAGCGTCCTCTTGAGGGTGCTCAACGTGCCGTGCGTTCGCTCGGCCTGGGGGAGCAGCTGGGCCTCCACCCAGGAGCGGGTGTCGCCGTCCAGGCTGTCGAGCTCACGGCGGTATTCCCGCAGCCCGTGGTCCTCGCCGGACTCCAGGGCATCCACGGCGGTCTTCTCCCCCAGAAGGTTCCCCCCGGTCTGGAGGAGCTTGGCCCAGGTACCCCAGGCACCGGAGTCCTGGGAGGGCGTTCCCCCGAGCGCGGTAATGCGCGAGCGCAGCAGGTCGATGCGCTGCTGGTGGTTCTGCTCGCATTCCTCCAGCTGGGCGCGGGCCTGCGGGGCGGAGATCTTCTCCAGCGCCTGGCGGTAGGTCTCGACCGCGGAGATCTCCACGCGGAGCAAGGAGTTCAGCTTGGCGATGACGTGCTCGTCGGGGGTGGCCATGGCGGGTCTCCTGGGTAGGAGCTGAAGCTGATCACCGCCGTTCTTCCTGGGAAGCGCGGTCGGCGGGGCGCGTGGCCGCCCGCCCGGTCGACGGTCATGGCGGAGACCCTGGGAACTGCGCCATCAGGACTCTGCGTTCGGGTCGGAGGCGTCGAGCAACTTGTAGAGCGTCTTGCGGTCCACCTCGAGGAGCCTGGCCGCCTCGGATTTGTTACCGCCCACCGTCTGCAGCACGTGCTGGGCGTAGCGCCGGTTCAGCTCGGCCAGAGTCGGCATGTCCCCTGCCAGCCCGGCCAGCTTCTTGGGGGCATCGCCGATGGGGGCAGGGAAGTCCGCCGGCCCGAGCACCCCGGTGACGTTCAGGGCCAGGGCCCGGGCCACCACGTTCTCCAGCTGCCGGACGTTTCCCGGCCAGTCGTAGGCGCGGAGGCGGGCCATCGCCTCCTCGGTCACCACCGGGCGAGCCCCCCCGCGGGCGTGCAGGGCTGCGAAGTGCTCGACCAGAGCCGGGATGTCCTCCCGGCGCTCGCGCAAGGGCGGCAGGTGGAGGTGGACGACATCGAGGCGGTACAGCAGGTCCTCCCGGAAGCGCCCTTCGCCCACCCGCGCCTTGAGATCCTTGTTGGTGGCCGCCACCACCCGGACGTCCACCCGGACCGGGGTGCTCTCGCCCACCCGGCGAATCTCCCCTTCCTGCAAGGCGCGGAGCAGCTGCGACTGAATCTTCGGACCGACGTCGCCGATCTCGTCGAGAAAGAGGGTTCCCCCGGTGGCTTCCTCGAACATTCCCCGTCGGAATCCGGAGGCCCCGGTGAACGCTCCCTTGGCGTGCCCGAACAGCTCGCTCTCCATGAGCGACTCGGCGATGGCTCCGCAGTCCACCACCACGAACCGTCCGGCGCTCCGTGGCGAGCGCTGGTGCAGGCTCCGAGCCACCTGCTCCTTTCCGGTGCCGGTCTCACCGGTGATGAGGACCGGGACGTTGGTGGCGGCCGCCCGGGCCACCTGCTTGTACACCTCCAGCAGCGCCGCGCTCCGGCCCACCAGCTCGTGCTGCTTCACCCGGGCCCGGAGACTCTTGTTCTCTTCCACCAGGCGGCGCTGCTCCAGCGCTCGGCGCACCACCCGAACGATGGCGTCGACGTCGAAGGGCTTGGCCAGGTAGTCGAAGGCGCCCTGCTGGATGGTGTCGAGGGCGCCCTCGATGTTGCCGAAGGCGGTGAGGACGATGACGGGCGCATCCGGATGGTGTTCCTGGGTGGCCTTGAGTACCCGGAGCCCGTCGTCTGGGTCGGGCATGGCCATGTCGGTCAGCACCACGTCCACCCCGGGCGCTCCCCGCAGGGCCTCCTCCGCGGCCGGGGCCGAGGCTGCTTCGGAGACCGTTCCCAGCGGGGCCAGCAGACGCCGGAGGAGTCCCCGAGCGTGGGGATCGTCGTCGACGACGAGAATGTGCGTCGGCCTCATTGGCTCTCGGCCAGCGCCTCGACCACGGCTGACGACGTTGCCGCGGCTGGCCGCGGCTGATCTGCGGCGCGGGGGAAGCGCACGGTGGCGGTGGTGCCCGCCCCGGGCGCGCTCTGGATCCGGAGCGTGCCTCCGTGTGCCTCCACCAATCGCTTGGTGGTGGCCAGTCCGAGTCCCTGGCCGGGAAGGCCGCGGGCCTCGGGGGCTCGAAAAAATGGCTGGAAGAGCCTCTTCAGCACCTCTTCCGACATGCCCGGTCCATTGTCGCTCACCTCGAGCACGACCTCTTCTCCCTCCAGCCCGGTGAAGACGGTCACCCGAGCCCCGGGCCGTCCAGCGGAGTACTTCACCGCGTTGGAGATGAGGTTCTGGGCGATGGATTGGACGAGCTGGGCCGGGATGTCCAGCCGCAGGTTGCGACGCAGCTTTCGCTCGATGACCACCCCATTCAGCGCCGCCACCTGGTCCTGCTCGAGGAGGATGGTGCTCACCGCCGTCTCCACCTCACAGGAAGGGCCCTCGCTGCGCTTGCCGGCCCGGCAGAAGCGGAGCAGTGCCTCCACCAGCTCGGCCATTCGAGTGGCGCTGGCTTCGGCATCGGCCAGCATTTCCCGGATGTCCGGATCGGTGAGAGCCTCGGAGCGCCGGATGAGGGTGAGGTAGCCACGGAGCGGGCTCAAGGGGCTCACCAGATCGTGGGCCACCCGGCTGGCAAAGGCGTCCAGCTCGTGGTTTCGCCGATCCAGTTCGGCCATCTGCGCTTGGATGGTGTGCTCCTGGCGCCGGAGCACGCGCACCATCGACGTTCCCACGACCATGGCCAGGACCACGCCCGACAGCGCCACCAGCGCGCCCACGAAGGTGGTCTTGGTCCGCAGGCCCTCCCGGCGCCGGAGCAGCGCTCGCGTCTCCTGGGCGTCCTTGTAGGCCAGCTCGGAGGCGACGGTGTGTAGCTGCTCGGTGATGGGCCGCAGCTCGGCTTCTAGGTGCTGCCGCGCCCGCTCGGCCTCGCGTCGGTTGCTGAAGCGCAAGGCCACCCGCGCGGACTGAGCCAGAGCGCGGGCGGTCTCGTCGAAGCGTTTCCAGATTTCTTTTTCGCCCTCCGGCAGCCCCTGGGTGTAGGCCAAACGGGCTTCCCTGGCGTCGGCCAGCGTCTCCTCCATCCTGGCGTCGACCACCTGGCGCGCATCGTCGTCGGTGGCGCGGATGTGATCGTCGACCAGGTTCTCCAACACTGCAGCGTCGACGCGGATCCGAGCGATGAGGGCTTCACGCTCCAGGGCGGCAGCGAACAGATCGTCGATGCGGGCGTGGGTTCGCAGCTCGTTCCACAGAGTGAAGCCGGTCACGGCGGCCAGCAGGACGACGACGAAGAAGAAGGCGGCGCGGTAGCGGCGAAAAGACAGGGCAGCGTTCACAGGCGGAGGCGGCATGCTGGCACAGGCCGATCTGACAGGGACCCGGACGTCCAGATTCACTGTAATCTCAAAACTGTGGAGAATCTCCCCATTCGCTTCTGGACAGCTGCGGAGGGCGTCCCCAGCGGTTCCCCGCTTTGGAGCACACAGCCCTGGATCCACGCGGTGGCACGACCCGTGCTCGGAGGGCCCCCGCAGCACCAAACCCAAAGGAGCAACTCCATGAAGAAGCTGATCGCCGCCCTGATTCTCGCCACCTCCTTCGCGGCCCTGGCCGAAGAGCCTGCCAAGCCGGCCACCGAGAAGAAGAGCGAGAAGAAGTCGGCCGACAAGAAGTCGTCGGAGAAGTCGCCGGAAAAGACGGACGCCACCAAGCCGGCCGCCGAGAAGACTCCGGCTCCGGAGAAGAAGTAACTCCCAGTTTCGGCTGTTGTCGTTTCGCCGGCGGGGTGGGTCCTTCGAGGGCTCACCCCGCTGGCACGTTCAGTGCTGAGCACTCTCATTGACGCAGCATTCCGCTGCCGTCCCCGTTTGTTTTTTCAGGAGCCCATCCCACATGAAGAAGCTGATCGCCGCGCTGGTTCTCGCCACCTCCTTCGCCGCCTTCGCCGACGACGCTGCCAAGTCGGACGCGCCCAAGGCCGAGAAGAAGCACAGCAAGAAGGCCAAGAAGGCCTCCAAGGACGCGACCACCGCCCCTGCTCCCGCGGCTGGTGATGCGGCCGCGGCCGACAAGAAGTAACTGACGCCCGCCGGGCCTGACAGTGGCCCCCGCGTCGAGCGTTCTTCTATGGCTTCGCCATTTCGTCCGGGGTGCGGTCGCGCGGCCGCGCGGTGAGGTGGTCCTCGACGTCCTCCGGCGTTGGCTCGTCGAGGGCTTCGGCCTCCGCGAACCGCTCCACGGTGGTGGGGGTCAGATCGGAGGGTTCGCTCTCGGGCTCGAGGTCGGGGGCGTGGCCGAGGTCGTCGTTCCCAGGGGCGAAACGGTCGCCCTCCACCGCCGAGGGCGGGAGGTCGGCATCGGGCATCAGCTGCCTTTCGCCCTCCAGCTCGACGTCGATGGGCAGCTCGTCCAAATCGGGGTCAATGGGCATGGCAGGACTCAAACTGGGGGTCGCGCCGCGAGCGGTCAACCGCCCAGCGGGCTCGCCGCCGGTAGCTCGGGCGTCCGGTGCACGAGCACATCCACGACCGCCAGAGGCCGAGCCAGCAGCTCTCGCCAGACGTAGGGCGCCGTCCAGCGCGGTTGTCTCCCGGCGGCCACCCCCACCGCGTCCATCCCCGCAGCCCGGGCCAGGTAGAGCGCCCGAGGCAGGTGGAAACCCTGGGTGACCAGGATGGCCCGCTGGATGCCGAAGACGCTCCGCGCTCGCCAGCAGCTGTCGAAGGTGGAGGTCCCCTCCAGATCCGAGGAAATGGCTCCCTCGGGCACCCCTCCCTTGTTGAGGTAGCGGCGCATGGAACGGATCTCGTCGTGGTACGGGTCGGAGTTGCCGGTGAGAAGCAGTCGCCTGACCCGGCCCGCCCGCCACAGATCGGCCGCGACTTCCAGCCGCTCAGCCAGGACGTTCGAGGGCTCGCCCCCGGGGGCCAGCCCGGCCCCGAACACGATGCCCCAGGGCTCGGCCGGAGCGGACTGGAGCGAGAGGATGTCCCTCCGGAACCGCAATTCCATGTACACCGTGGGCCCGAACAGGAGCAGCGCCGCCCCCGCAGCCAATCCCAGTCCAGCCGCAGTTGTCCTCATGCTCCGCAGGGCCAGTCCTCCAGCGAGCGGTTGATTTGCGCTCTGCCGGGCTGTAGGAGGCGCACCCGATTCCCCGACATGGCCAGTCTTCGAGACATCCGCAAGCGCATCCGCTCCGTGAAGAGCACCCAGCAGATCACCAAGGCCATGAAGATGGTTTCTGCGGCCAAGCTGCGCCGCGCCCAGGATGCCATCATCGCCGCTCGCCCGTACGCGCGCGCTCTGGAACAGATGATTGCGGATTTGGTGGCCAGGAGCGAGGGCCTTTCCCATCCGCTGCTGGTGACTCGGCCGGCACGGCGGGTGGAGATCCTGGCGATCACCTCCGACCGCGGCCTGGCGGGTGGTTTCAACGCCAACGTGATCCGCCGGGTCACTCGTTTCATCTACGAGAACGAACGGACGGCCACCATCCGGCTCACCACGGTGGGCCGCAAAGGGGTGGAGGCCTTCCGGCGCCGCCACCTGGACATCCGCAAGGACCACGCCGGGCTGTACGCCAAGATGTCCTACCAGACCGCTCGCAGCCTGTCGGAAGAGCTGACCCGAGAGTTTCTGGAGGACCGGGTGGATCAGGTCCTGGTCGTTTACAACGAGTTCGTCTCCGCCATCTCCCAGCGGGTGGTCCTGGCGCCGCTGCTCCCCTTCGAGCGGCCGGCCGGCGAGAGCGTGGACCCGCTGAAGGAAGCCCGGGAGCAGATCGACTTCGAATACGAGCCCTCCAAGCAGGCGGTTCTGGACCGGCTGGTCCCGCAGGCCGTGGCCACCCGGGTCTACCGCGCGCTGCTGGAATCGGTGGCTTCCGAGCACGGAGCCCGCATGAGCGCGATGGAGAACGCCACCAACAATGCCTCGGACGCCATCGACCGCTTAACTCTGACCTACAACCGCACGCGCCAGGCGGTCATCACCAAGGAATTGATGGAGATCGTCTCCGGCGCCGAGGCTCTGAAGTAGCCAGAAGACGAAAACAGGACATGACTGCGACCGTTCAGACCCAAGGCAAAGTGACCCAGGTGCTGGGGCCGGTGGTGGACGTGGAGTTCCCCCCCGGGAACCTCCCCGAGATTTACACCGCCCTCCGGGTGAGCAATCCCTCCATCAGCAAGGAAGAGGGAAACCTGGTCCTGGAAGTGGCCCAGCATCTGGGGGAGGACACGGTTCGCACCGTGGCCATGGACAGCACCGACGGCCTGGCCCGGGGGGTCCCGGTCAAGAACACCGGCTCGCCCATCGTGGTGCCTGTCGGTAAGGCCACCCTGGGCCGGATCATCAACGTGATCGGCGAACCGGTGGACGAGCGCGGCCCGGTCAAGGCTGCCGAGCACTGGCCCATCCACCGCCCGGCGCCCTCGTTCACCGACCAGGACGTGCGGGTCCAGATCTTCGAGACCGGCATCAAGGTCGTCGACCTGCTTTGCCCCTATACCCGCGGCGGCAAGACCGGACTGTTCGGCGGCGCCGGGGTGGGCAAGACCGTGCTGCTGACCGAGCTCATCCGGAACGCGGCCATCGAAAAGGGCGGCTTCAGCGTCTTCGCCGGGGTGGGCGAGCGCACCCGTGAAGGCAACGACCTCTACCGCGAGTTCCGAGAGGGCGGGGTCATCAACCTCGAGCATCTGGAGAAGTCGCAAGCGGTCCTGGTTTACGGGCAGATGAACGAGCCGCCTGGCGCGCGCCTCCGGGTGGGCCTCTCCGCGCTCACCATCGCCGAGTACTTCCGAGACGTGGAGGGCCGCGACGTCCTGCTCTTCGTGGACAACATCTTCCGCTTTACCCAGGCGGGTTCGGAGGTTTCGGCGCTCCTGGGCCGCATCCCCAGCGCGGTGGGCTACCAGCCGACGCTCTCCACCGAGATGGGCGCACTTCAAGAACGCATCACCTCCACCCCCAAGGGCTCGGTCACCTCGGTGCAGGCCATCTACGTCCCGGCCGACGACCTGACCGACCCGGCCCCGGCCACGACCTTTGCCCACCTCGACGCCACCACGGTGCTCAGCCGTCCCATCTCCGAGCTGGGCATTTACCCGGCCGTCGACCCGCTGGACTCCACCAGCCGCATCCTCGATCCCAACGTCGTTGGCGCCGAGCACTACGCGGTGGCCCGGAAGGTCCAGGGCATCCTCCAGCGCTACAAGGAGCTGCAGGACATCATCGCCATCCTCGGCATGGACGAGCTTGCCGAGGACGACAAGCTCATCGTGGCCCGGGCGCGGAAGATCCAGCGCTTCCTCAGCCAGCCCTTCTTCACCGCCGAAGTCTTCACCGGCAAGCCCGGACGCTACGTCAAGCTCCAGGACACCATCCGGGGCTTCAACGAGATCGCCGAGGGGAAGCACGACGAGATCCCGGAGCAGTTCTTCTTCTACGCCGGGGGCATCGAAGAGGTGCTCGAGGCGGCGAAGAAGGCGGTGAGCTGAAGGGAGCGTGTCCTGGGCGGATGGCGCGGTGGCCTCTTGGTGCTCCTGGCCTTCGGGGCCCACGCCGAGCCGCGCCGCAGTGGCAGCCACGCCTCGACCAACGCCGAGTATGGAATCGTGATGCTGGAGGAAACGCCGGGGCACTGCCGGTTGGAAGTGACGCGGGACACCGACCCGCTCTGGACCTTGTCCCGCTGCCTGGGCTCGGTGGACGACCTGTACTTCATCAGCGACTCGGGCCAGCGCTTCTGGGTCCTGTCGGCGCTGCCCAGGAAGGTTCCGCCGCCTTCCAAGACGGCCAAGCCGGCGCGGTCGCGGTCAGTGCACGACAAACCGCCGGCCCACGATGCCTACGGCGGAGTGGTGGTGGCCGTGCTCTACGACCGACTGGGAAACGTTCTCTCCGAGCGGAGGCTGGGGGAGTTCCTCTCCTCGGCCAGCTACCACAAGCTCCGGGTCCTGGACCGACGCTTCGTCTGGCTGGAGGGGGTGGCCGGAGTGCCCGGCCGGGAGCCGCACGTGACGGAGAAGAACCAGGTGGAGTTCGACACGGTCGAGCCGCGGACGCACCGACTCGGCTTTCAGGAATGAGGACGGGTTCATGGCCAAGCTGAACGTCGACATCGTCACCCCCGAGCGGCGCCTCGTCTCTGCCCCGGCGGATGAAGTGGTGGCCCCCGCCGCAGAGGGGCTCTATGGGGTTCGTCCGGGCCACACTCCCTTCCTCTCCCTGCTCATGCCGGGTCCGCTGACGGTGCGGGAAGGGGCCAACACCCAGGCCTGGTTCGTGGCCGGCGGCTTCTTCGAGGTGCAGAACGACAAGGTGCTCGTCCTAGCCGACGAGGCCGAACCGCTGGCCAGCATCGACCTCGAGTCGGCCAGCCGGGCCCTGCACGAGGCAGAGCAGTCGCTGGCTGCCCTTGGCTCCGGCGACCCGCGCTTTGCCTCCGAGACGATCCGGGTTCAGCGGGAGAGGGCCCGGGTGGCCGCTGCCCGCGGCGCCGCCAAGACCTGAGCTTACGATGGCCATCCCGGAGCTATTCCACCGGCTCGAGGAGGAGAGTTCGGCTCGGGTCCGACGGTGGGTGGTGGACCACGAGCTGGTGGACCGGGTGCGTTTTCGGAACGTCCTTTATCCGGGGCCCGCCGGGGACCTGGCTGGCCACGGTGGCAGTGCCACCCCGGCGCTGTGGGACGGCACGCGGCTGTTCACCGGTGCCGAAGCGGTCATCGCTCGGTTGGAGGCGTTGCTGGACGTGGGGCGCAGCGACTGACCCGGGGTCATGGCTCCGGATTGGGCGGGCGAATGCCCAGCTGTCGAGCCAGGAGCGCCAGCTGGGTCCGGTTCTGCTGCCGCAGCTTCCGGTAGAGGCTCGAGACGTGGGCCTTCACCGTGCGTTCGGTGATCCGCAAGGACAGGGCAATCCGTCCGTTATCCGCCCCCGCCGAAACCCAGGCCAGGACCTGCCGTTCGCGCACGCTCAGTGGACGCAGCCGCTCGTGTTCCGGAAGTCGGGTGGCCTGGAAAGCCGCCCCCAGCATGGTTGCCGACACCGCGCGCTCGCCCCGGGCGAGCAACCCCAGCGCTTGCACGACCTCGTCGCAAGTGGCGACCCGGGCATCCAGATAGGCGGCGGCCCCGGCGGCGATGCACCGGTCGAGCAGCGCCGGCCCGTCTCCCAGCGCGAGAACTTGCACCTGGGGATGGAATTGCCGGGCTTCGGCGACCACCTGGACGCCGTCATCGAACGGCAGGTCGGCATCGATGTAAGCCAGGGCTGGGTTCTCCTGGGAGAGCGAAGAGAGAAATTCGTCGGCCCGGGCATGACGGCCCACCACGGTGTAGCCGACTCCCGCCAGCACCCGAGCCAGCGCATCCCCGCGCAATGCTTGCCCGTCGAGGAGCGAGAGTCGCACGCTCCCCGATCCGTCTTCCGCCACGGACTTGACCTCCGGCGCGTCGGTCGCGGCGAGCGCCCGCCAGGGAAGAACTCCGCACGCTTTTCCGAGGGTCAACCCGCGGCCCGAGGCGGATGTCACGGGTCGGTCATCAAGGGCAGACAGCCAGCCGTCGGAGGTCGGAGATGAACCTACACGCACTGGTTTGTTATTGAACGAACCTGCCAGTGGCCCGCCTCACGCTTGCCGTCTCGCTCCTTCTGTTGCCGTCATCCGTGTTCGCCCAACCTGGAGGGGTTCCCGTCCCGCTGGAACCGCCCGAGGTTGGAGTGCCCTTTGGCTGCGGGATGTCCTTTCCCGTGAGCCAGGTCCACAACGTCGGCAGCCACGTGAACAACGACGGCTGGGCCTGGGACTTCCGGATGCCGGAGGGCACGCCGGTGGTCGCCGCGCTCGACGGGGTGGTGCGACTGGCACGCGGGGACAGCAAGGACGGCGGGTGCGATCCGCAGCTCGCCCGCGAGGCCAACTACGTCGTGGTTGAGCACGACGGTGGGCTGGAGACGCAGTACTTGCACTTCTCCTCCGTCATCGTCCGTCCCGGCGAGCGCGTTCGTCAGGGGCAGCTGCTGGGTTACTCGGGAAGGACGGGGTGGGCCTGCGGCGCGCACCTGCACTTCAAGGTGGCGATCCCGGTCAGGGAGGGCTGGAACAATCCCTCGGTCGAGGCGCGGATCCGCGGCTATGGAGACCCGCGGCTGGAGACCTGGGTCTCCAGTCCTGCCTGCGGCGCCAACGCTCCGGTGGTTGCCGACAAGGGGGCTCCGAAGGCCCGGCCTGGAGCGGAGGTCGTTGAGCCTTCGTCGCAGGCTGCCGGAGGGACCGTGGCTCCGGCTTCACTTGCCACCGGCCCGGACGCCGCAGGACCCGGCCATCCCTCCGGGCTCACCCTCGGTCCTGCCGGCGACCTGGGCGTGGAGACATCGCGGCCCCTTCCAGCGCCTGCTCTGCGGAGCGAGAGCCGAGCCGCTCCCGCGCCTGCGCTCCATCCGCTGTCCAGTGGCGGGGCGTCGCTGACCGTTGGAACTCCCCCGGCAGCGCCCAACTCGGTCCCTCTTGCTCCAGCCCAGCCCGCACCTTCCAGTCCGCCGAATTTGCTGCGTGTCGCGCCTCGCGGGCTGCAGGGTGCTGGGGCAGCGCCGGCGTCGCTGGGCGCCGAGCCGGAGCCGGAGGCGCAACCGGCAACGGAGCACAGTTCCTCGGCGCGGTGAAGTGACGGGCGCCGAAGCGTCCCCAAACAAAGACTCCGCGTGGTCCGCTCAGTCCGGAGCAGCGCTCTGTCGTCAGCGGGCGACGAGTTGCCTTGCAGCCTCCAGCGGACCGCGCAGCGCCGCCGCCACCGACGCTCGAACATCAGAAAAGGCCGCCTCGAGTGCGCGGCGGAAGGCAACCTGCCCTGCTCGCCGCAGTCCGGCCGCCACCCCCGACAGTGTCAGCGCCACCACCAGCGTTCCGGCCACCGTCCAGGCTCCGGCCAGCACCGCGGCGTTGACGAAATAGCCCGCCGGGAGCCAGCGACCTTCCCAGTAGGCTCGCGCCACCCGATAGCCGACGTGGAGCACCAGGGCCAGCAACGGCAGCTGGACCAGCGGCACGAGGAGGAGGCGCGCCCACTGCCACCAGCGGGCCACCGCCTCGGCCAGCACTGCCCCTTCCACCTCGCGCCAGGCCAGGGCCCGGGCTCCGGCCAGCGTGGCCACCCAGCTCGGATGACTGGGAAGCCCGAGCAACTCCGGAGCCAGTCCGCGAGACGCTGCCGCGGTCCGCGCCGGTCCGAGCGATTGACGCCCCAGGTTGTCCAGCGCTCCGTCGGCAGTGGAAAGCACGGCGCGTTCAGCGGCGGCATCGCGGCTCCGGGACTGCACCTCGTCCAGAACGGCTCCGGTGGCGGCCACCAGCAGCCCGGCGGGGAGGCTGGCCTGGGCCGCCAGCGCCGCTCCGGCCAGGCCTCCCGAGCCCCAACCCGAGAGGCGCAATCCCCAACCGATGGGCCCACTCAGCCGTGCCGCCGCCTGCCGGCGCACCGTCTGGCGCAGATGCGCCGAGGCCGCCTCCAGCCGAACGCGGAAATCCTCCTCCAGCGGTCCGTGGGTCTGGGTCAGCCCAAGCTCCAGGGCGGCCTGCACTTCGGACCGAGTGGCCTCCGTCTCCTCGAGCGCCCGGGCCACGCGCTGCTGGAGCTGCCCCAAGGCCGCCCGGGCATTGCGGCGTCGCAGCTCGGTGGCCACCCCCTCGTCGGCGAGCCGCTGCAGTGCCTCGCGCAGTCGGGGCCAGTCCTCTCCGTCCGCCTCGCCCATCCGAGCTTGCAAGGCACTCACCACGTAGATGGGCGGAGCCTCGTCCACCCCCAGCTCCGCCTGGGCCACCCTGGCCACCTGAGCCCGCAAGGCCTGCCGGGCCTCGGTCCCCAGCTGGTCGGCGAAATTCAGCACGCACAACAGTGCCCGTCGGCGAGCAAAGGGACGGAGCGCATCGGCCGGCCGTGCCTCGGCCACCGAGCCGCGGTGCAGAACCAGCAGCACGGCATCCACATGCTCCAGCACCGCCAGGGCCGTGGCGGCGTGGTTCTGAGCGATGGAGTTGAGATCCGGCGTGTCCACGAACACCTGTCCGGCCCAACCGCCAGCGGGATCCGGCAGGTAGCGGATGATGCGAGGCACGACCTCCGCCAGGGCATCCAGATCGGCCTCCACCGGGGCATAGGCCACGGCCTCGGTGGAGGTGGGGCGATCGATTCCTTCGCGGGCCAGCAGCGTGCCGGCCAGCGCGTTCAGCAAGGTGGACTTGCCAGACCCGGTCGAGCCGACCAGAGCCAGGCGAAGTGGGCGCTCGGCCAGGGCCAGCGTTCGGGTGTAGTCGTCGGCCAGCCGCAGCAGCAGAACGCGTGACTCGGCCAGGGCGGGGAGCATGACCGCGGAGTCCAGGCGGGCCCGAAGCACTTCCGGCTCGGGAAGCTCGGGCTCCTCGGCTTTGCGGCGCAGCCGCCGGAACCAGTTCATGCGGCACCTCCGCTCAGCGCTGCCGCTCCCTGCTCGAAGGCGGTGGCTGCCGTCTCGGCCGAGTGCACCTGAGCGTCGAGCCGGGAGAGAAGAGAGGCGAAGAGCCGCGCCTCGAGCGCCCGTCCCAGCGAGGCGCCGTGCGACTCCGACCAGGAACGGGTGACTTCACTGCGAACCCCAGCTCCCAGGAGGTCGACGAAACGCTCCATGAGCGGTGTGGTCAGCAGCGTCCCGGCCCAGACCACTGCGTCTTGCCCGACTCCGCCGGTCACCACCGTGACCACCGCGGCGGTGCTGGCCGGAACGCTGTAGACGAGCGTGGTGAGGGCCTGGAGGGCGCCCCCCTCCAGGCCGCCGGGGAGGTGGGCCGAGATGAGCTCGCGGCAGCGGGCGTGGAGCTGGGCCCGGTCCTCCCGCAGCGAAGCGTCTTCCACCAGGGGCCCGGGGCTCTGCAGAACGGCCAGAGTGGGGAGGCCGAGGGCCTCGACCAGCGCGGCAGCGGTGGCCGGGTCTCCACGCCAGGCGGCCAACTCCGGACCCAAGGCTTCGAGCAGCTGGCGCACCCCATCCCGAAGGGCCGCGTCCACCGCCTGTGCCGCCTCCGGGGCGAGGGCGGAAGGCGGCGGCGGAGCGAAGGAGGCTCGCAGGCGCCGCCCGACTGCCGAGAGCACCGCCGCCAGTCCTCGGAACGGCCGACGGATCCAGCGATGGACGGGGCTGCGGGCATCGAGCTCGTCACGAAAGGCTTCCACCAGGACGTCCGCCGGGACGGCCCGGAGTGCGGCTCGCGCTCCCACTTCCCGCAGGCCATGGCGGAGCCGGCTTCGGAGCCGCTCCGGCTCGCTCGCCGCATCCCGGATGCGAGCGGCCAGTGCACTCAGATCGGCGGCAGTGTCGCGCAGGGCCGCCGCTCGGGCCTGGGCCCGCAGCTCGGCGCCGCGCCCGACGTCTCCGAGCAGGGTGGAAACCGGTGGAGCACCGTTCAGCGGTTCGACGGTGAGGGGTCGGCGCCCGGCTTCGACCTCCGGATCATGCGGACAGCGGTACCGCGCAAAGGGGAGGGCCCCCACGTCGCGCTCCAGCTTGTCCAGATGGGCACGGGTGGTGGCCGCCTCAGGGGCCTCGTTGTACACCGCGATCCACGGCCGCCCGCGGCCCACCGCATCCCGCACCACCTCCACCAGGGTGGCGTTCTGGTAGGTGTGGCGGGAGACGACGAAGACCACTACGTCCACGGTCACCAGCAGTGCCTCGGTCCGGATCCGGTTGTCGCGAACCACGCTATCGAAGTCGGGGGTGTCCACCAGCACCAGGCCCGGCGGCAGGCGAGCCGAGGGCAGCAGGAACAGCCGCCCCGGAGGTCCTGGCTCGGTCACCGGGGCCCGTGCCCCCGGGGGGAGCAGCACCACTTCGTAGCGAGCCGACAGGGCCAGCCGCCCCGGCCCGTCGGCGGTCGTGGGATGGGCCACCGCCAGGCATTGCTGGGTCAGGCCTCCTTCGGCCCGAGCCGGGGAGAGGGCTTCGCCGGCCAGGGTGTTGAAGAGGGTGGACTTGCCCACGTTGTTCGGCCCGGCCAGGGCCACCAGGAGGAGTGCGCCGGTGTCGGACAGCCGCGGCAACAGGTCACGCCCGATGCGATTGCTGACCCGTGCGGCGAGCGCGCGAATGGCCGGATCGGCGCCGTCGGGCAACCGTTGGGCTGCCTCGGCGACCCGCTCCAACACTGGGACGAGCCTGTTCGCCTCGGTCACGTCACCCAGAGGCACTAGCACAGGAAGCGGCGCCGACCCGCCCCGGGGTGCTACCATTCAGGGCCTTGGGCCTCATGAATTCCCGTTCGGGCCTGGTGCTCTTGCCGGAACGTTCCGGCGCACGCGACCGGGTCAAGCAAGCACTCCAGGAAAGCGGCATCGAGCTGTGGCCCTCGGCGCTGGCCAGCGAGGCGGACTACGTCGTGGTCGATCTCACCGCCCCGGGCGGTGACGAATCGCTGGACCGGCTCCGCCGTTCCGGGTCCCCGGCGGCGGTCCTGGCCCTGGTCGACGCAGCCGTGCTCCAACGTCGCTCGGCCGCGGGGGTTTCGGCCGATTCCCTCCTCTCCTATTCCGAGCTGGAGCGGGAGCTCGCCTGGCGGATGCAGAAGGCCCGGGTTCGCCAGGCGCTGGAGCTGCAGAGCCAGGAGCAGGAGCGAAACCTGGAAGTGCTGCTCGAGCTGACCGCCCGCTACGCCGAGAGCGCGGACCTGGACGGGCTGCTCTACGACGTCACCCGGCGGCTGGCCGAGACCCTGGACATCGTCCGGGCCAGCCTGGTGCTCCTCGACGGTCCCGAGGTGGGAGTGGTGGTTGCCGCCAGCGACGAGCCGGGACTCAAGGATCTCCGGATCGACCTCGACCGCTACCCGGAGATCCGGGAATGCGTCCGGACCGGCCGCCCCATCCTGGTCCAGGACGTTCCCAGCCATCCGTTGCTGGAGGGGATGCACGAGCAGGTGGCCGCCGCGGGCATCCGCTCCCTGGCCACCCTCCCCCTCACGGTGCAGGACAAGGTCCTGGGAGTGCTGCTGGTCCGTGCTTCCTCGCGGCGTCCGGCTTTGAGCGGGCGGGAGGTGGATTTTCTGGCCACCGTCGCTCACGCCACGGCGGTGGCTCTGCGCAACGCCCGCGCCTTCGAGACCGTGCGAGGCCAGTCCGAGCGCGAGAAATCGGCCCGCATCGTCGCCGAACGCCGCGCTGCCGAGCTGAAGCGCTACGAGTCCTTCTTCGCCCACGTTTCCGAGGGAATCGCCATCCTCGACGAGGAGGGGCGGGTCCTGCTGCTCAACCCGGCCGGGGCAGCCTTGCTGGAGTTGACCCCCGAGAAGGTCCGCGGGCGCCCGATGCAGGAGCTCATTCGAACCGACGACTGGGAGGCACTGGCCAGCGTGCTCGCTGCGGTGGGAGAGGGCCTCCCCCAGCGTGACGTCGACCTCTCGCTCCGCACCGCCACGGACCGGCTGCTCACGCTGTCCTTCAACGGAGCGCCTCTCCGTGAAGGAGAGGCGGCGGTCATCCTCAGCTTCCGGGACGTGACCGCTCCCCGGCGTATGGAGAACGAGCTGCGCCGGACCAAGGAATTCCTGGAGAAGCTCATCGACAGCACCGTGGACGCGGTGGTGGCCCTGGACACCAGGGGGCGTTTCATCCTCTTCAACAAAGGGGCGGAGGCGCTCACCGGTTACACCGGCCGGGAGGCCATCGAGGGCCTCTCGGCGGCCAACTTCTTCGTGGGGCAGCACATGCCGGAGGAGCTGCTGATGCGAATGCGCTCCGAGGAGCACGGAGGGCCCGGCCGGCTGGCGCTGACCCGGCAGGAGATCGTGACCAAGTCCGGCGAGTGCGTTCCGGTCAACATGACCGGGAGCATCCTCTACGAGGAGGACCGGGAAGTGGCGGCGGTGGGCATCCTCACCGACCTCCGCGACCGGGTTCAGCTGGAACGTAGGCTTTCCGACGCCACCATTCGCCTGGAGCGCAGCGAGCGCAGCGCGGAGATGATCGCCCTGGCCGGCACCGCTGCCCACGAGCTGAACCAGCCCCTCACCTCGGTCCTCGGCTACGCCGAGCTGCTCAAGCGCAAGCTCAAGGAGGAGGATTACGCCTGGGCCAAGGTGGACATCATCCACCGCGAGGCGGAGCGGATGAAGGACATCGTTCGCAAGATCGGTCGCATCACCCGGTACGAGACCAAGGCCTACGTGGGCGAGGCTCGCATCCTCGATCTCGAGCGGGCCTCCGACGAGGACGGCGCCAGTTCCGAGGGGTAGTCAAATGACGGACCCCTGCGGTTGCCGTCCCGTGCGAAAAATGTCCAGGGGTTGCGCGTACTTCCCTACCCGGTTCCTTGACAGATTGCGCAGCCGACGACGTAGGATGCGAGGACACGGTTGATCCACACCAAGGCAATGCACAAACCCTGGAGCTTCCAGGGTCTCGGCCATCCATCGCTCCTCGCGGTGGCTGACGCCGGCCATCTAGGGAGGCATCGATGAGCGTGGGGTTCTTGTCCCGTCTGACGCTGCTGGCTGCCGACGTCACCAGCTCGGGCTCCTTCTTCGACCAGCTGGCTGCGCGTTTCCGGGCCGGCAAAGCTGGCATGTATCCCATCGCGATCTGCGCCGTGGTCGCCCTGGCCATCGTCATCGAACGGGTGGTCGTGCTTTTCTTCTCGGCGCCCATCAACAAGGACGGGTTCCTCCGCGGGCTGAAGAAGCACATCTACTCCGGCGACCTGGACAAGGCCATCAACTACGTCGCCGGCCAGAAGAACACCCCCCTCACCAACGTGGTGAAGGCTGGGCTGATGAACGTGCCCAAGGGGGAGGAAGAGGTTCAGGCCGCGCTGGACGAGGCCAGTCTGCGGGAGACGCCCAAGCTCGAGGCTCGAACCGGGTATCTGGCCATGCTCGGAAACGCGGCGATGCTTCTCGGGCTCCTCGGAACGGTGAACGGGCTGATCCAGTGTTTCGAGGCGGTGGCCCACGTCAACCCCGCGGACAAGGCCACCATCCTCTCCCAGGGCATCTCCGAGGCCATGAACTGCACCTTCTTCGGACTGCTCGTCGCCGTCCCGGCGCTGATCATGTTCTCGGTGCTCAACGGCCGGACTCAGAGTCTGATCAACGACGTCAACGAAACCAGCGTCTCGGTGCTGAACCTGGTGGTGAACAATCGGGACAAGTTCAAGAACCTGAACGTCTCGGCTGGTCGCGACGAGGACTAGTTTTTCCTAGCCACCCCGAACCGCAGGACGCGAGGAGCGACGCATGGCTGGCGGGATGGACCTGGGTGATTCCAAAGGCCCCAAGAAGCCTTTGGACGCCACCATCAACCTGGTCCCCTTCATCGACCTGATGGCGGTGACCATCAGCTTCCTCATCATGACCGCGGTGTGGACGCAGATTGGCCGGCTCCAGGTGGCCGGCGGTGGCGGCGACGGCGACCCCACCCCGGAGAAAGACGACAAGACCGTCCCGGTGACCCTGCTGCTCTCGGAGAAGGAGCTCCGGCTCACCGTGGGGACCACCGCCTTCGAGCCCATTCCCGCCACCCGCGACGCCAAGCAGCAGCTGGACTTGACCAAGCTCACCGCCCGGTTCAAGGACGTGAAGGAGAAGCTGGGGCCTGACCAGACCGCCATCACCGTCCAGACCGAGGACGGCGTGCGCTACGAAGACTTGGTCCACGTCATCGACGAATGCATCGGCGATGGCTTCCCCTCCGTCTCGGTCGCGCCGGTGAATACCTGAGGCGCTGAACCCACCATGGCCATCGAGACACCAGGCAAGCGGTTCGGCAAGCGGCTCCGGCGGTCGAAGGTCTTCGGCCACGGCCATGTCTCCAAGAAGCCCTCCAACATCGATCTGTTGATCACCCCGATGGTCGACATGTTCGTCATCATCGTGCTCTTCCTGATCGCCAACTTCTCGGCGACCGGGGAAATCCTGAACATGACCAAGGACATCCAGCTGCCCACCGCCACCCATGTGGACGAGCTGGAGCTGGCCCCGGTCATCATGGTCAGCAACGACGACGTCATCATCAACGGCATCTCGGTGGCCCGGGTGGCCGACCTGGGACGCGAGGACTACCTCAGCATCCCGGCCCTGGAGGAGAAACTCCGCGAGCAGCGCAAGGAAACCGAGGAGCTGCACGCCCTGGCCAACGACGGCACCGCCTTCAAGGGAGTGGTGAACATCCAGGGCCACAAGGACGTGCCCTTCCGAGTCATCAAGCGAGTGATGTTCAGCTGCCAGTCGGGCGGCTATGCCAACATCAACTTCGCCGTCCTCCGCGGCAGCACCGGCGAGGAAGGCGAGAAGACCGCCTCCCGCTGAACCGTCGGCCTTCGGTCAGAGCGAGCGCCAGTCCAGTCGTCGGGGCAGCCCCTCCTGGAGTTCGGCCCGGTGGTAGGCGGTGAAGGCCGACAGCAGATGGACGATCCACCCCAGGAGGCCGGCGCTCCCGATCCACAGCGCCGGGGTGATGATCAGCCAGAACAGGCCTCGCAGCACCTCCCGGTTGTAGATCTGCCCCAGCCCCGGGATGAGGAACGAGAGCAGGGCGGCGATGGCGGGTCGAGACATGAACGCATCCACTCCTTGTTCAAGTCTCTACGGCGGACGGTTCCGGTGATTGCAGCGAATGGGCATGGGCGTGCCGGAGCAGCCAGCTGCGGACCCCCGGGCCGCCAAACCGGGCCAGACCGGCGGCCACCGCGAAGCGCACCAGCCGAGCCACCACGCAGGCCGCCAGGAAGGCCGGAATGGGCACGCCGACCAGCCCGCTCCCGATGGTCGCCAGCTTGAAGGCCGGGGCCAGCATGCAGACCACCGCCAGCGACCACCAGTTCTGGCCCAGCAGCTCGGCGATGGTGCCGTGGACTCCCAGCCGGTCGATGTCCAGCCGGACGTTCAGGTCGACGTGGATGAGCTGGAGCCCGTGCTGCATCGCCAACCCGATGCCGTAGCCGAGCAGGCTTCCCAGCACCGAAGCGAAGGTGCCCCACAGCACCAGGCGGAGCCACCGTTTGGGGTCCGCCACCACCATGGGGATGAGCAGGACGAAGGGGGGCACCGGGAGGAAGGCCGAATCGATGGCCGAGACCACCATCAGGGCGCCGAAAGCGGCCGGGGTGTTGGCGTACCACTCCACCCGGGCATAGAGGCGGCCCAGCCAGGCGCGGTAGCGCCGCCACCAGGAAGGTCCAGAGGTCATGCGAGGCCCGCAGCGTAACAGCCCGGGCCGGGTCCGGGGCGTGTGTGGCAGCGGGAGTTCGGGGTGTTAGGTTGCCAGACATCATGACGGCCCTGGAAAGGGTGGAGCGCTCCGCCGCGGCGCTGAAGGTTTTTCCGCTCCCCTCGGCCGTGCTGTTCCCAAACACTGTCTTGCCGCTGCACATCTTCGAGCCGCGCTATCGGAATCTGGTGGCCGACGCCTTGGCCAGCGACAAGGTGATGGCAATGGCCCAGCTCGAGCCTGGCTACGAGGGCAGCTACGCCGGCCGCCCGCGGATGCGGCCGATGGTCTGCGCCGGGCTCATCGCCTGGCACGAGGAGCTGGAGGGCGGCCGGTACAACATCATCGTCCAGGGAGCCGTCCGGGCCCGCATCCTGGAGGAGCTGCCCTCGGAACGGCTCTACCGGCAGGTTCGGGCCGCCATCCTCCCCGACGCCGAGTACCACGGGGAAGAGGAGGAGCGGCTTCGCCAGGCGATGCTCGAGCTGGCGGCGCGACTCCCCCCTCCGGTGGCCCAGGGACTGCTGCAGGCCTCGGCCCGCGCCGGTGGTGGCGCCCTGGCTGACGTGGTGGCCAGCAGCGTGGTGGCCGACGTGGAGCGACGGCAGGATCTGCTCTGCGAGCTGGACGTGGAGACCCGGCTCCGGGCCGTCCTGGCCGAGGTGAGCGAGGTGCTGGCTCGGCTGGCCCCGGCCAAGCCCGAAGGACTGATCAACTAGGTGCGCGCCCCATGCGACTGGTGAAGGTCGGCCTGGCCTCGGTGAATACGACGGTGGGGGCTACCCACGCCAACGTCGAGCGCGCCCTGCGCCTGGCCGGAGAGATGGCCTCGGCAGGGGTCACGGTGGCCGCCTACCCCGAGCAGATGGTGGGGGGTTATCCGCCGGAGGATTTGATCCAGTGGCAGGGCTTCGTCGAGGAGCAGTGGCGAGCCCTCCAGCTCTTCGCCGAGTCGACCCAGAAGCAGCCCCTGGTCCACGTGCTGGGGGTAGCCGTCATCCACCAGGGGCTCCGCTACAACTGTGCGGCGGTGGTGGCTGGCGGCGTCGTCCGGGGGCTGGTCCCCAAGGAGAAGCTGCCCACCTACAACGTCTACTACGAGGGGCGCACCTTCGACCGGGGGATCCCCTACCAGCGGGATTTGCACAAGGGAGTGCCGTTCGGCGACCTCATCTTCCGCTTCGACTTCGGCGTGCTGGCCCCGGAGGTCTGCGAGGACGCCTGGACGGCGGAATGCCCCATGCGCCGTCGCACCTATTCCGGGGCCGAGCTGGTGGTGAACATCTCCGGCTCTGTCTTCCGGGTGGGAATCGATGAAACCCGGCGGGAGATGCTCACCACCCGTGCCGCCGACCATCAGTGCACTCTGGCCTACGTGAATCTGGTGGGCGGCAATGATGGGCTGCTCTTCGACGGGGGCGGCTACCTGTTCCAGAACGGCAAACCGATGCTGGCCGCTCCCCGATGGCGCGAGGGTTGGGCAGCCACCACGGTCGACCTGGACCGGACCATGCGGCTGCGGAGCGAGAACACCACCTGGCGACAGGACCGGGCCGGCTGGGCCAGTGCCCACCCGCCGGTTCCGACCATCGAAATTCCCTCGAGCGAGTTCCGCACCCGCCGCGAGCAGCTCAGCTACCCCGTGCCCGCCCACGGGAGCTTCTTTCTGCCTGCGCCCGAGCGCCCGGTCTCGGGTCGTGCCCTTTACTGCGAGGACATCCTCGACGCGCTGGCCACCGGCGTGGGCGACTACTTCGAGAAGAACCGGGTCTTCAAGACGGTGGGGGTGGCGCTCTCGGGCGGCCGGGATTCGTTGCTCACCCTGCTCATCGCCCACCGCTGGGCTGCGCGAGTCAAACCCGAGGCGCCGGCCTCCCTGCTCCGGGCCTTCTACATGCCCTCTCGCTACTCCTCGGCAGAGACCGAACGGGCTGCCCGGACCGTCTGCGCCGAGCTGAACATCGCGCTGAGGGTGGTGAGCATCGACGCGGCCTTCGAGCGAGAGCTGGAGGCGGTGCGGGCCATGCTCCAGCCCGGGGAGAACCTGACCCAGCTCACCGAGCAGAACGCCCAGGCTCGGCTGCGGGGCCAGCGAATGTGGAGCTGGAGCAACTCCGCGGCTGGGCTGTTTCTGCAGACCAGCAACATGAGTGAGCGCTCGGTGGGTTACACCACCGTGGGGGGCGACTTGGAGGGCTCGCTGGCGGTCATCGCCAACGTTCCCAAGACGGTGGTGATGTACCTGCTCGATTACCTCCAGGAAGTGCATCGGCTGGAAGGAATTCGCCTCGTCTTGCAGAAGCCGCCCGGGCCCGAGCTGGCCCCCAACCAGATTGGCGAAGAAGAGCTCATGCCCTACCGGGTGCTCGATGCCTGCTTTCACCTCTTCGCCGAGGAAAAGCTGCTCCCCGACGAGGTGGAGCAGGCGGTGGCCAGCATGTTCCCCGATCTGCCCCGGGAGGCGGTTCATGGCTACGTCGCCAAGTTCGTCCGCCTCTTCCTGGCCAGCATCTACAAGTGGGTGCAGGCGCCGCTGTCGCTGCACGTGGGAAATCTGGACCTCGACCGGGAGCGGGCGCTGCAGGTGCCGGTGGTGACCCAGGCCGACTGGGCGCTCAAGCCGAAGGGGTAGACCTCATGGTCAGCGGCGATGCACGCTTCGGTTGCGTCCACCCTGCTTGGCCCGGATGCAGGCTTGCTCTGCGGCCTCGAGCAGGTTGCCCCAGGCTTCGCCGGGACGGAGCGAGGCCACCCCCACGCTGACCGTCGCTCGCACGTCCGGGTCGGTCCGGGCCGCGCTGCGGATCCGATCCGCCAGTGTGCAGGCGCGAGGCAGCGCCCACCCCAGCAGGAGCAAGGCGAAGGTGTCCGGCCCCAGACGCCCCACCGGCCCGGCACCGTTCCCCTCCCCGGCAATGCGCTCCACCAGCGCCTCCAGACAGGTATCGGCGGCCAGCTCTCCGTGGACGTCCCGGAGCGACTGAAAGTCGTCCACGTCCACCACCAGGAGGCTGCAGGGTTGGGCTGCCCGTCGGGCCACGTGGACCGCCTCGGCCACCAGCCGTTGGAAGGCGGGCCGGGTCCAGGAACAGGTCTCCAGATCCAGCTCGGGAGTGACGGTGGCGCTCATCGGGCCTCCGCCCCGCTGGCGGCGCGCGTCTTGGCTGAAACCCGAGCGAACCCGTCGTAGTGGCGGAGTGCGGCCTCTCCCACCATCTGGATGTGGTGGTTGTTGAGCCAGGCCGTGACCGGCGCGGCCACCAGCGGCAGGGCCCGGCCCAGAGAGGAGAACCCGCCGCGTTCGGCCAGGACGGCGGCCACCTTGCCCAGCACTTTCGGACCGGCCCGCTTCAGGGGACCGACGCCGTTGGCCTCACCCAGGACATCCAGAAGCTCACTGCGGGCCCGGTCGAACTTGAGATTCACCCCGTGGGCCGTGGCGATGTCGGTCAGCAAACGGATCTGCAGCCAGGCCATGACCACGAAGTCGGCCGGCACGCTGGCCAATCCGAAAACGCCGGTGATGCTCCCTGAGAGCGCGGCCAGGTTCTTGGCCGAGTCGAGGGAATGCTGGCCCAGCTGGCGCGGAAGCGCCCCCGGGTGTCTTTCCCGGGCCCTGGCCACCCGCCGCTTGGCGCGCTTCGCCTCCAGGGCCACCACGTCCTGGAGCCGCAGACCGGAGAGCTTCTTCAGCTCGGACGGGCGCAGCTTCCCGAGGAAGGCCAAACGTTCGTGTTGGAAGAGCGCCACGGGTGAGGATCCTGTCAGCGGGCGACGCCTCGAGCAACACGCGCTTGGGTGTGCGCCAGCCTCCTTCGAAAACGCTCGCCACACGCTTGGTATTGCGTTCCGAGGCCGGTCGTGGCAGCCGATTCACCCCTGTCCGAGGCGGGAAGCCACCCGGGTGGCCTCTTCCACGGCGCGGGCCAGCACCGATCGGATGCGCCCGTCCTCCAGGGTGAGGAGCCCGGCAATGGTGCAGCCGGCCGGCGTCGTCACCTGGTCCTTGAGGGCCGCGGGATGTAGCCCGGTCTGGAGCACCATCCTCGCCGAGCCCTGAAGCATCTGGGCGGCGATCTCCATGGCCACGTCCCGGCGCAAGCCCATCATCACCCCGCCCTCGGCCAGCGACTCCATGATGACGTAGGCGAAGGCCGGCCCGCTGGCGTTGAGACTGGTGACCACGTCCATGTGGCGGTCCTCCAGCTCGATGCACCGGCCGACCGCCTGGAACAGTCGTAAGGCCGTCGCCGCATGGGCCTCGGTCGCCAGATGTCCGCGGGCAATGACCGTCATCCCCTCGCCGATGAGGCAGGGGGTGTTGGGCATCGCCCGAACCAGCGCGCTCTCGGGGAGCCAGCGCTGCAGTTGTTCCAGCCGCACGCCCGCGGCCACGCTCACCACCAGCTTGCCGCGGAGAGCCTCCCGCATCTCCGGGCGATCGAGCACCGAGGCCAAGTGCTGCGGTTTGAGGCACACCAGGGTGGTGCCGGCCTCGCGCGCCACGGCCAGGTTGTCCAGCCCAGTTCGGATGCCATGCCGAGTCGCCAGCGCCTCGGCCGCCTCCTGACGCCGGGTGGTGGCGAGCAACCGAGAAGGCGTAATGCTGCCCGAGCTCAGAAGCCCGCGGACGATTGCCTCGCCCACGGTGCCACAACCCAGGACACCCAGAGTACCGTTGTCGTCCAGCATGCCCCTGGACCTACCACAGGCCCCATCCCGCTCGTCGCTGACGGGCGCCCAACGCATCGTGGTGAAGCTGGGAACCCAGGTCGTCACCCACGACGGGCGCTCCCTGGCCCTGGGCCGTGTCATGTCGCTGGTGGAGGAGATGGCCGCCCTCCGGCATCAGGGACGAGAACTGATCCTGGTCTCCAGCGGGGCGGTGGCGCTGGGAATGCGTCAGCTGGGGCTGGCCGAGCGTCCCCGCTCGCTGGGGCTCCGGCAGGCCTGCGCCGCGGTGGGGCAGGGGCATCTGATGGCGCTCTACACCTCGGCCTTCGCTCAGCTGGGACTGACCGCCGCCCAGGTTCTCCTCACCGAGGGCGATCTGGGCGACCGTGACCGGGCGCTCTGCCTGCGGACCACCCTCATGCGACTGCTGCAGTTGAAGACCGTTCCGGTGCTCAACGAGAACGACAGCGTCAGCATCCGCGAGCTGGTGGAGCACCGCCGAGCGCAGGGTGAGCCCAGCTCCGAGCCGGCGTTCGGGGACAACGACGGGCTGAGCGCACGGGTGGCGGTGGGCATCGATGCCGACCTCTTGGTTCTTCTCACCGATGTGGAAGGTCTCTACACCGCCGATCCCCGCTCCGATCCCGAGGCCCGACGTCTGGAGACATTGGAAGTCGAGCCGGAGCAGCTCGCGGGGAAGAGTCCGGGTGGAACCGGGGGGATGGCCAGCAAGCTGGAGGCGGCCCGCTTGGCCACCCGGGCTGGCATCCCCACCGTCATTGCCGCCGGCGCGGAGCCTTCGGTTCTCCGTCGACTGCTGGCCGGTGAGCCGCTGGGCACCCTGGTTCCGGCTCTGGACCGGCGAGGCGCCCGCCGGCAGCGCATCGCCCTGGCTCCCCACGCCGGGGCCCTGGTGGCCAACGGAGGTGCGCTGGTGGCCCTGGAGGCTGGGCAGGCTTCGCTGCTCCCCATCGGAGTGGTGGATGTGGAAGGCGACTTCCGGGAGGGGGAGGTGGTGGAGATCCGCGACGGCTCCGGACGTGTCCGGGGACGGGGGCTGGTCAACTACGACGCCCGCGCCTGCCGCGCCTTGGCTGGCCGCCACAGCGATGAGATTGAGGATGTGCTGGGCTGGCGTGGTTACGACGCCCTGGTGACGCGGGACAACCTGGTGATGGGCACATGAACGAGGTCGCTGAGCGGGTGGGGCGCGCGGTCCGGGCCGCCGGGGTGTTGGCTCGGGCAGAAGCCGCGGCGCGGACTGCGGTCCTGGAGCGGTTGGCCACGGAGCTCGATTCGCCGGAGGTTCGGAGCGCTGTCCTGGCCGCCAACCAGCTCGACCGGAGCCAGGCCGCAGGGCTTCCGCCAGCACTGGTCAAGCGCCTGGGGCTCGACGCCAGCAAGCTCGACGCGCTGGCCGATGGAGCGCGGCAGCTGGCGGCCCGGGCTGACCCGGTGGGCACGGTGCTGGTCCGGCGCCGGCTGGACACCGGGCTCGTCCTCGAGCAGGTGCGCTGTCCGCTCGGCGTCCTGGCGGTCGTCTTCGAGGCCCGCCCGGACGCGCTGGTCCAGATCGCCTCGCTGGCCATTCGCTCGGGCAACGGTGTCCTCTTGAAGGGAGGACGGGAGGCGCGGGAATCCAACCGCGCCCTGGCGGCAGTGGTGCGGAGGGCGCTGGCTTCCTGTGGGCTCCCGGAGGAAGCGCTCCAGCTGCTCGACGAGCGGGCCGAGGTGGAGGCCCTCCTGGGGCTGGAGCGCGGAGTGGACCTGGTGGTGGCCCGCGGCTCGAAGCAGTTCGTGGAGCACGTCCGTGCCCGGACCGACATTCCCGTACTCGCACACGGGGAAGGGATCTGCCACCTCTTCCTCCACGCCTCGGCCGACCCCACCAAGGCGGCCCGCATCGGCGTGGACAGCAAGTGCAACTATCCGGCGGCCTGCAACGCGGTGGAGACGCTCCTCTGGGAGCCAGGAGCGGAGGCTGCACTCGAGGCCACCGTGAAGGCCCTGCGGGCCGAGGGGGTGGAGCTGCGAGGGGATGCCTCGACCCGGACTCGGTACGAATGGATGTCCGCGGCGACCGACGCGGACTGGGACACCGAATACGGCGCTCTGGTTCTTTCCATCGCCAAGGTCGATGACCTGGACGGGGCCTTGGTCCACATCGCACGTCACGGCTCGGCCCACACCGAGGCCATCGTGGGCGAGGACCGGTCCGCCGCGGAGCGTTTCCTGGCCGAGGTGGATGCGGCCTGCGTCTTCCACAATGCAAGCACGCGCTTCGCCGACGGCTACCGCTTTGGCCTGGGCGGAGAAGTAGGCATCGGGACGGGAAAGCTGCACGCCCGGGGCCCGGTGGGCGTGGATGGCCTTCTCACCTTCCGTTGGCTGCTCCGGGGCAGTGGACAGGTGAGTGCCGACTACGGCCCCGGAAAGCGGCCCTTGCTCCACCAGGACGTCTGACCCGCGGATTTCCGAGGACGGGCTGCGCCCCCGCCGAGGTGTCAAACACCTCGTATCGTCAAGCAAGTGTCAAACACCCCGTATCGTCGAGCAAGTATCCGTAATACCGGGAGAATTCTTGCAAGGTGTTTGACCTCGTAAGGGACACCTCGTGGTCCGTGACCGGCCCTGGAC
>JBKOYI010000130.1:0-7678 GCA_046725335.1 Myxococcota bacterium
GCAGCGCGAGGCCGAGTCCTTCGCCCAGCTGGCCCGGCGCCAGACCGTGGCCGATGCCTACGACCAGAACGTCCAGCGCTACCAGGCGGGCATCAAGTCCAAAGACCAGAAGAAGCGACGGGCCGCCGACGCCCTGGTGAAGGAGCTCAAGACAGGCTGCGCCGCGCTGGTCCGGGCGGACGACGATTACACCCGAGCGCTGGAGGCGCAGGCAGCGGTGGAGCAGAAGGCCCAGGACATGGCCCGGGCCTTCAAGGCCAAGGATCCTTCCTGGGCCGACGCCGAGACGGCCGCCGTCGCCGCCCTGGCCGACACCCAGAAACAGCTCGACGCCTCCCGTCAGCTCCGCGCCGCCAACGAAAAGGCCTGTCCCAAGGAAAAGTAACTAGCCCCCCGCGGCACGGGGGACGCCGCGGAGCTGCCGGAGCTCCCTCCGGCAGCGTCGACCATGCTCAGGCCACTGCTTGATCGTCATTGGCCGCGGTCGCCTCGCGTAGCCGCACCGACACCAGCTTGCTGATCCCGGGCTCCTCCATGGTCACGCCGTAGAGGGTATCGGCGACTTCCATGGTCCGCTTGTTGTGAGTGATGAGGATGAACTGCGAGGACTTGCTCATCTCCCGCAGCAGCTCGAGGTAGCGGCCGACGTTTCCCTCGTCGAGCGGTGCATCCACCTCGTCAAGCAGGCAGAAGGGCGTCGGCTTGATGAGGAAGATGGCAAAGATGAGCCCCACTGCGGTGAGCGCCTTCTCACCGCCGGAGAGGAGGGTCACGCTCTGCAGCTTCTTGCCCGGAGGCTGGGCGACGATCTCCACTCCTGGCTCCCCGGTGGGGCCCTCCTCGGTGAGCAACAGCCCGGCCCGGCCGCCGCCGAACAGCCGGGGAAAGACCCGCTGGAAGCGCTCGTTGACCACCTCGAAGGTGCGGGCAAAGCGCTCCCGGCTGGTGCGGTCGATCCGGGCGATGGCCTGACGGAGCGCCTGCAAGCTCGACTCGAGATCGTTCTTCTGGCCGGCCAGGAAGGCGTGCCGCTGGAAGACTTCCTGGTGCTCCTCGATGGCGGTGAGGTTGATCTCTCCCATTCGCTCCAGTTGCCCTCGGAGGTCACGCAGCTCCTGCTCACCGCTGGGCCCCAGCAAGGCCCGGCTGTGGAAGCGGTGGAGCTCTTCGGCCAGATCGGTCTGATGCCGCTCGGCCACCGAGGTCACCAGATGCTCCAGCTCCAGCACCAGGGAGCGCTCGCGGAGGGTGATCTGTCCCAATCCCTCGGTGACTCCGTCCAGCCGGGCGCGCTCCTCGCGCAACACCGATTCGTCGGAGCGCACCGCCGCCACCTGCTCGGCATGGGTTCGCCGCCCCTCCTCCAGCGCCGTGGTGGCCCGGGGAAGCTCGGACAACCGCTCGGCATGGCCATCCTCGGCCTCGGCGATGCGGAGCTGTAGCTCGCCCTTGCGGCCCCCGGCGGCGGCCCGGGCCGACTGTGCACGCTGCAGCCGGATCGACAGTTCGGCCTGTCCGGCACCGACCTCGCGCAGCGCCGCTCGGGCTGCCTCGCTCCGTTCGGCATGGGCCGCCACTTTCACCCGCAGCTCCGTCAGCTCGTGGCCGTGAAGCTCCACCGATTGCTCCAGATCGGCCAGGCGCTGCTGCAGGTCCCGGGCCCGTTGCTCGTGCGCCGCCCGTTCGGCCTGGGCATGGGCCGCTTCACCCCGGGCCGCCTCCTCGTCGCGGTCCACCCGGGCCAGTGCCTCCGAGAGCGACTCCGCCTCGCGGGCCAGCTGACCGATCCGCTCCCGGAAGCGCGCCAGCTGCTCGGAGGCCTGGTAGAGATCCTTCTCCAGCGCCGAGCGGAGCAGCTCTTCCTCGTGGTGGTGCTTCTGCAACCCCTTGAGGACCTCCTCGGTCTGGAGGATCTGCTTCTGAAGTGCATAGTGGCGGGTGAGCGTCTCCTGGTAGCGCTCCTCCGCCTGCCGGACCGTCTCCGCCAGCTCGGCGATCTGCCGCTTCTTTTGCAGCGCTCCGGAGCCGGGACCCTCCAGGACACCGCCGGTGAGCGAGCCGTCGGCGGAGAGCACCTCGCCGGCCAGGGTGACCACGGTCCACCCCGGAGCTGCCTCCCTCACTCGAATGGCCGCTTCCAGATCCTCCGCGATGAGCGTCGCCCCGAGGAGAAACTCGACCAGCGGGCGAAACTCGGGCTCGGCGCGAACCTCCTCCGCCGCTCGCCTGGGCGCCCCGGGGAGCTCGGTGGGAAGCGGTGGGGGAGTCGCCGCCCGGAGTTCCGGCAGCGGCAGGAAGGAGCTCCGTCCCTCGGCCACCGAGGCCAGATAGCCCGACAGCTCCAGTCCCACCGCCCGGCTTTCCACCAGTACGTTCTGCAGTCGCGCCCCCAGAGCGCCTTCGATGGCTCGCTCGTAGACCGCGGAGGTGGCCAGCACGTCCGCCACCAACCCGAAGATGCCCTGGGCACGGGCCTCGGCGCCGGCCCGGAGCATCACCGCCCGCACCCCCCGGTCGAAGCCCTCGTAGTGGCGCTGGATCTCCTCCAGAGAGGTGAGGCGGCTGCGGCGATCGGCCAGCTCCTCGCGCAGGGCGATGACCGCGACCTCGCTCTCGGCGAAGGTGGCCCGGGTCCGCTGCAGCGTCTCCTCCTCCGCCCCCCGTCGTTCGGCCAGCTCCAGGGTGAGCTGCCGGCTCTGCTGCACCCGGCGCGTCACCTCCCCCCGCTCTCGATCCAGCGCCGCCTCCTGGGCCCGGAGTGACTTCAGCTCGGCCGCGGTGAGGGCGTGGCGCTCCTGGAGCTCCTGACGACGGGCCACCAGCCCGGCCAGGGCCGTCTCCTGATTGGCGATGCGGCCCGCCAGACCGAGCAGCGCCAACCGCTCTTGCTCCAGCCGCTCGTGCGCTTCGCGCTGCAGAGCCTGGGCCGCGTCCAATCCCTCCTGGGCTCGGCGCATGGCAGCCTCGTCGGCGGTGGAGGCTCCGCTGAGCGCCGCCAGCTCTGCCTCCAGAGCAGCCCGACGGACCTCGAGGGCGGCCACCCGCGCCCCCACCTCCTCTTGCTCCAGCCCCGCTTCGGCCTCGGCGGTGGTGGCCGAGGTCAGCTCGGCCCGCCAGAACCCCAGATTTTGCTCGGTACTGCGGACCTGGCTGTCCAGGGCATGCACCCGATCGGCCAGCGCCTGGAGCACCCCCGAGTCGCGCTCCAGCGCCGACCGCCGAGCTTCCAGATCGTCCTCCATGGCCCGGACCCGGTCCAGGGCGGCCTGTTCAGCCTCGCCCAGTGCGCCGATCTGGGCTTGGAGCATCTTCTGCTCGGCGACGAGCCCCAGCAGCCGGTGGCTGGCCTGGTGCAGGTCGATCTCCCGCAGGCGAGCCTTCACCGTCCGGTACTTTTCCGCCTTGCGGGCCTGGCGGCCGAGGCTGTCCAGGCGCTTCTCCAGCTCGCCCACCAGGTCGGCCACCCGCAAGAGGTTCGCCTGGGTTGCCTCCAGCTTTCGTTCAGCGGCTCGTCGGCGCGACTTGTACTTGGTGATGCCCGCCGCTTCCTCGATCAGCGAGCGGCGGTCCTCTGGCTTGGAGGAGACGATGAGGCCGACCCGGCCCTGCTCGACGATGGAGTAGGCCCGCGTCCCCACCCCGGTGCCGAGGAAGAGCTCGATGATGTCCAGCAGCCGGCAGGTGGCCCTGTTGATCAGGTACTCGGATTCCCCGGAGCGGAAGAGTCGCCGGGTCACGGTGATCTCCCCGAACCCGGCGTACTGCGGAGCGAGTTGGTCCGCCGCGTCGACCTGGAAGGTCATCGACACCTCGGCCATCGACAGCGGCGGCGTGCTCTCGCTGCCGGCGAAGATGACGTCCTCCATCCCGCGGCCGCGCAGGTTCTTGGCGCTCTGCTCGCCCATCACCCAGCGGATGGCGTCGACGACGTTGGATTTGCCGCACCCGTTGGGTCCCACCACCGCGGTGATGCCGTCGTCGAAGGTGAACACCGCCCGGTCCATGAAGGACTTGAACCCGGTGATGTCGAGGCGCCGGATGCGCATGCCGAGAGACTCCAGGGGAGGATGTCCTGCCTCGAGGGGGCAGGCGAGAAACCTGATTATCGCGGGATTGGAATCGTGAGCAAGCGTGGCATGGCGTGGCGTGACACTCGGTGACCATTCATGCCGTGGCCGGGAGCTTGGGCGGCTCCGGAGCTGGCTTAGGCTCGATTCGGACCTTGATCACCCGGGGGCCGTCGGTCTCGGCCACCCGGACCTCGTATTCGTCGACCTCGGTGTGGTCCCCCGGCTCGGGGACTCGGCCGAGCTTGGCCATCAGGTAGCCGGCGATGGTGGTCACCTCGGTCGTGTCCACGTCGAAGCGGACCTCCAGCCGGTCCTCCAGATCCGAGAGCTGGGTGGTCCCGGGTAGCTCCAGGCGCCCGCCGGGGAGCGTCTTCACCTCCGAGACCCGACGGCCCAGCTCGGCCACCTCCCCCACCACCTCGGCCACCACGTCGGCCAGGGTGACGATGCCGCTGGTCCCCCCGTGCTCGTCCACCACCACAGCCAGCTGACGCCGCCGCTTGCGGAACTCGGCCAGGAGCTGTTCCAGAGTGACGTTCTCGGGGACGAAGAGGACCGGCCGCTGGACCTGACCCAGGGTGCGGAGCTGATCGTTGGCCAGGAGGAAGAAGAGGTCCTTGACGTTCACCACCCCCTCCACCTGGTCCAAGCTTCCTCGGACGACGGGGACCCAGGTGTGGCCGGCGGCGCGGGCCTCGGCGATGTTCCAGTCCAGCGGCTCGTCCAGATCGAGGTAGCGGACCTGGGACCGCGGGACGAGCACCTGTCGGGCGGTCTTCTCCATCATGGAGAGGGCCCGGGCCAGCAGCTCGGCCCGCTCCTGGGTGAGGCTGCCGGCACGGGCGGAGCTGTCCAGCACCAAGGCCAGCTCCTCGGCGTTGAGCGACTGGTCCTCGGAGGCCGCGGGCTTCAACCCCAGCAGGCGGGAGATGAAGGCGGCCAGCTTGTTGATCAGCACCACCCCGGGAAAGAACACCAGGTAGAGCGCCCGCATCGGTCCGGAGACGGCCAGGGCCACCGACTCGGTGCGCTGGAGGCTGAGGTTCTTCGGCACCAGCTCCCCCAGCACCAGGTGAAGCATGGTGATGATGGCGAAGCCCACCACCAGCGAGAGGGTGTGGGCCAGGGGGAGCAGGTTCCAACTCGCTGGGAAGACGGCCCGAAGCCAGCGTTCGACCACCAGGGCAAAGGCCGGTTCGCCCACCCAGCCGATCCCCAGCGAGGTGAGCGTCACCCCGAACTGCACCGTGCTCAGGTAGGGGCCGAGGTTCCGGACCAGGGCCAGCGAACGCTCGGCGCCGCGGTGGCCGGACTCGGCCAGAGCTTGCAGCCGGGTGGGGCGGGCCCGCACCAGCGCCATCTCCGAGGCCACGAAGAACGCGTTCACCAGCACCAGCAGCAGCGCGATGCCGATGTGCCAACCCTCTGGGCTCAAGGGGTTGCTTCCCTGCCTTGGCTCACAACAGGCTCTCGTACTCCGGATCGCCCTTGAGACCGTCGAACATCGGGTCGGTGGCGAGCCAGCCAGTGACCTTGGCCTTGTCCGCCGCCAGGGCCTTCTTCAGCCACTCCAGCGCTTCGGCCTTCTTCCCCCACAGCGCGTAGAGCGCGGCCAGGTTGTAGTGCAGCAGCAAGTCCTCGGGATTCAGCCCTTTGGCCTTGACGTAGGCCCGCTCGGCTTCGGCGTAGAAACCCTTCTGGGCGTAGCAGATGCCGAGGTCGAGGTGGGCCTCGAAGTCCTCCGGCTCCAGCCGGACGACTTCCTTGAGCTGGGCGATGGCTCCCCGGTAATCGCCCTCGTCCATGAGCAGGGCCGCCAGCTCGTGACGGGGAAAGGCGTCGGCGGGGTCCAGCTCGATGGCGGTCTGCAACTCGGCGATGGCTTCCTCCACCCGGCCGTGGTCGGCGTAGGTCAGCCCCAGGTTGAGATGGGCGTCGGGGTACTCCGGGTCCAGCTCGATGGCCTGCTTGTAGGCCGCCACCGCGAATTCGGGGCCGTGGGTGGAGAGAAAGCAAGCCAGGTTGTAGTGGGCGGTGGCGCTGTCCGGCTCCAGCTTGAGCGCGGTCAGGTATTCGCCCAGCGCTTCGCGGTACAGCTTCTTCTCCGCATAGACGGTGGCCAGGTTGTCGTGGGCGTGGGCCGAGTCCGGGTCGAGGTCGATGGCCTTGCGGAACTCGCGGATGGCCTCGTCGAGCCACCCCCGATCGGCCAGCTCGATTCCCCGGGAGTTGTGCTCGTCGGAGAGCGCGATGTTGTCCTTCTCGCGGGCCATGGTGGGGAGATTCGCCGGGCACTGTATTCAGCGGAAAAGCGCCTCCGCAAGGTAGAGTGCTTGGCCGCTCCTCCGCATCCGAATGCGCCGTCTCCCCCTCGTCTGCACCGCTGCCGTCTCCTGCACGCTTGCCCTCTTTGCTGGCTGTGCCCCGCGGGTCACGGTTCCACGTGCGGTGACCGCGCCCACAGCTGCCTCGGGCGCGGTGCCCGAATCGCTCGCCGCTCCCAAACCGGCCGGAGAGCCCTTCGTCCTGGTGGCTGGCGGGGATGTGACGCTGGGGGGGCATTACGAGGAGTGGGTGGATGGCTTGCGCAGCAAAGGGCAGTCCGGACCCGCGGTAGACGGCTGGGGATTTTCCCAGGTGAAGCCGCTCTTCAGCGGGGCCGATCTGGTGGTGGTCAACCTCGAATGCCCGTTCACCGAACGGGGCGCGCCCATCCCCAAGAATTTCAACTTCCGTGCCCGACCGGCGACGGTGGCAGTGCTGCTGGAGGCCGGAGTGCGAGCGGTGAGCCTCGCCAACAACCACCTGATGGACTACGGCCCAGACGGGGTAGCGGACACGATGGCCACCCTGGACTCGGCGGGCATTGCCCACTTCGGCGCCGGACGGACCCTGGCCGAGGCGCGGAAACCAGCCATCGTCGAGGTGCACGGCATCCGCCTGGCCTTCCTGGGGTACCTGACGCTGGGGGCGAAGCATCCCGAGCCGGCTGTGGTCTGGGCCACCGAGACCACGGCCGGGGTCGCCGGCCATCCCACCGACTGGACGGCGGTGGAAAAGATGGTGCGGGAGGACGTGGCCGCGGCGCGGAAAGAGGCCGACCTGGTCATCCCGTTCTTCCACTGGGGCCGCGAGGGCAGCAAGGCTCCGGACGACTATCAAATCCAGCTTGCCCGGGCGGCGGTGGAGGCGGGCGCCGCGGCGGTGCTGGGGGCACATCCGCACGTCCTGCACGGCATGGAGCTGCGGGGCCAGGCGCCGGTCTTCTACTCGCTGGGGAACTTCGTTTTCGGGGGCAACTGGAACCCGCGGGACAAGGACTCGGTCCTGGTCCGCGCCCGGTTCGACCGGACCGGCTATCTGGGAGCCGAGCTGTTCCCCCTCCGGACCGATCGCTTTCCCGAAGCGCCAATCCAGCCTTACCCGCTCCAAGGTGCGGAGGCGGAAGCGGTGATGAAGCGGTTGAGAGCAGCCTCGGCGACCTTCCCGGTGTCGCTGCCCGACCTCGTCCCCAAGCCGGTGCCGGTCTCGGCATCTCCCTGATGCGGGGCGAGGTCTCCAGGCTCCGCTCAGGCCCGCGGTGCCGGTGTTGACCCGGAGCGCTGAGC
>JBKOYI010000132.1:0-7329 GCA_046725335.1 Myxococcota bacterium
GTCTTGATGCCGTGCATCGGCAGCTGGAACAGCGCACTCGCGCCGATGCCCAGCGCGACGACGACGAGCGCCGCTGGGACGCGGGGAAGCCAGTGTTTGACCGCGAGGAGGGTGACCACCGCCGCCGCCGAGAGCGCCAGGGTCGGAACCGATGTCCCGGGTGCTGCGGTGGCGATGTGGAGAAGGTCCCGGAAGAAGCCAGTCTTGTGGATGTGGATCCCGAGGAGCTTGGGGACCTGGTCGATGATGATCACCGCGCCGATGCCGGCTTTGAAGCCGGCGAGGACGGGCTCGGAAATAAAGTTCGCCAGGAACCCGAAGTGGAGTACCGCCGCACCGAGCAGGACGAGGCCGACCAGAACCGAGAGCGCCGCGGTGGCGGCGAGGAGTTGGGCCGCGTCCGCCCTGGGCACAGCCTCGGCCAGAGCCGAGCCGGTCAGGATGCCGATAGTCGTGGTGGTGCTGACGCTCAGGACCGGCGAGCGCCCGAGAAGGGCGTAGGCGATTGGCGGGACGAGGGCGGTGTAGAGGCCGATCTGGACGGGCAGGCCGGCGACGGTGGCGTAGGCCATCGCCTTGGGGAGCACCACGGCTGCGGCGGTCAGGCCGGCGAGTAGGTCGGGAGTGAGAGCGGTGCGGTCGTACCCACGGAGCCAGCCGAGGACGACCCAGGGGCGCTGCAGTGCGGGCGCGTTCACTGGCTCGAGATGGCCCCAGGTGGGACTAAGCCTCTACCAGGCCCGGGTGCGGCGGCGGTCGACGATGGCGAAGCGCGCCAGGAGTCGGTCACTGTCGTACTGGAGTCCTATCCCAACCAGGTCATAGACACCGCCATAGCGGACATCGCCCCCGGCGAGGGCGAGGAGCTTGCGCTGCCGGGTGGCCAGGTAGCCGTCCAGGTGTGTCCAGATCTCCTGCTTTCCCCAGCCGCGGCGAGCGCCGACGCCCCCGAAGATGTCGGGAGGAACGCAGACCAGCCGAAACCTCAAGGGATCCAGCCCCAGTGACTTCACCACCTCCGGGCCCCTCTCCTGAAGGATTCGCTCGATCGCCATCCGGTCCAGGGCCCAGCGCCGGGCGAGCCCCAGCCGATCGGCGAGGCCATTCTTGCCGACCTCCGATCCGGCCGGGCCCTCGTCGAAGGACTCGATCAGCAGGTCCTCGTCGACCAGCGGGGGCAGGAAGCGGGCACCTCCCGAGCTCAGGACGGGCCGGGTGACGAACATCACGATGCGCTCGCGCTGCGCGTCGGGCGTGTCCTTGGGCAGCGCGGCCGAGACGCGCGCCCCCGGGAGATTGCCCTCCGATTCGAAGAACACCGGGTGCCAGAGGTGACGGAACAGCGATCGGAACCGGGCGCGCATGTTGTCGAAATGCTCGGGCTCGAGCCCCAGCTGGCGCGCCCGTTCGAGGGTCTCCGAGCTGAACTTGAAGGAGAGCGGAGGTGGCTCGACATCCTCGGTGGCCTCGTCCCGGACGGCTCCTCCCGGCCCACCGCTGCCCGCCTGGGACAGGCTCCCGGCAAGCTTCTTGAGCTCGTCGAGGTTGCCCTGGGAGAGTGCCTCCCGGGCGCGCTGCTCCAGCTCGGCTTGCCCGACGGAGCCACTCTGGCGCTTCGAGGGCTCGGCAAGCTGGACAGCTTTCAGCCCCTCGCGCCGCTCCTGGTAGAACGGCTTCCACTCGGGATCGATCCGCGACGCCTGCTCCAGCCTGGCCAGCGCCTCGTCCCGCAGCGCCGGGAGCTGGCGCTCCTCTCGGCGGTGGTACCAGTAGAACCCCGGAGAGAAGGGATCCACCTGGATCTCCTCCTCCTCGTAGAGTCGTTCTCCGAGCTTCTTGAGCGCACCACGTTCGGCGAGGTCGCGCTGCTTGGAGCCGAGCTGCTCGGTCAGGGCGCGGACCTGGTCCCACTTCCCGTCGTCCATCGCCCTCTGGATGTCGGATGGCAGGGACTCGACCATCTGCTCGGCGTTCTTCAACGCCCGAAAGTCCATGGGCGAGAGCTCGTCCGAGGCGAGCTGCCGTGCGCGCTGCCGGTACAGGTCGGCGTAGGCGGTATCCAGCCGGCTCAGCTCGAGCAGCAGCTCGGCCCGGGGCACCCACGACGGGGGAGAGGGAGAGGATTCCTTGCGAGCCATCGGACATACCTCCGCATGACAGCCGGACTGTACTTCCCGGGTCCAGGGCTCCCATAGTGGACGATGGTCCTATGGCCCGTTCCCCCGGGTTGGGGCACGAATTCCGCCATGGCCCATTCCGCGGAACGTGCAACCGAGGGAAAGCTGACCGGCAAAAAATACCAGAAGGAGCTGCGTCGACTCCAGGTCGAGCTGTGCAAGCTGCAGCAATGGGTCAAATACAAGGGGCTGAAGGTGGTCGTCGTCTTCGAGGGACGTGACGGAGCCGGCAAGGGTGGCACCATCAAGGCGATCACCGAGCGGGTGAGCCCGCGCGTCTTCCGGGTGGTGGCGCTCCCGGCGCCTTCGGACCGCGAGAAGACCCAGATGTATGCCCAGCGCTACATCCCCTATCTACCAGGGGCTGGCGAGATCGTGATCTTTGATCGCAGCTGGTACAACCGCGCGGGCGTGGAGTACGTGCTGGGCTTCTGCACCCCGCCTCAGCACGACCGGTTCCTGGAGGTGGTCCCCACCTTCGAGCGGATGCTGGTCGAGAACAACATCATCCTCGTCAAGTACTGGCTCGAGGTCAGCAACGACGAGCAGGCCCGGCGATTCAAGGCACGCATCGATGACCCGCTGCGGCAGTGGAAGCTCAGCAAGACCGACATCCCCTCCCGGGTCAAGTGGTTCGAGTACTCGCGGGCGCGCGATCTCATGTTCAAGGCGTCCGACACCAAGCACGGCCCCTGGTTCATCGTGCCCTCGGACGACAAGAAGCGGGCGCGGCTGAACTGCATTCACCACCTCCTCAGCCGGATCGCCTACGGGAAGGTGCCCCGGGAGAAGGTCAAGCTCGCCGACCGGTCGACAAAGAATGCCTACGACGACCAACGGTCATTGAAAGGCCGCCGCTTCATCCCCCAGAGATACTGAGGCTGGCTGGGCTTTCCCGGGGTTGCCGGCGAAGCCCAGGTAGGTACGACGAAGGTCCAATACAGCGCGCCATGAATCCCGTTCAGGCTGCTGGGCGGGAATCCGCCTGAGTCTGGGAATGGGTGGCGACCGCGTCCCTCGCCCGAGGAGGGACCCTTTCGAGGTGAGTCAGCCATGGCAAAAGAAGAGCGCGAAGATGCGGAGAAGACCCGGCTGGAAGAGACCCGAACCCGGAAGGCGAACTGGAAGGAGTGGGGGCCCTACCTGAGCGAGAGGCAGTGGGGCACGGTCCGAGAGGACTACAGCCAAGATGGCAACGCCTGGGATTACTTCAGCCACGACCAGGCTCGGTCCCGCGCCTACCGCTGGGGCGAGGATGGCCTGGGCGGCGTCTCGGACAGCAAGCAGTTGCTGTGCTTCGCGCTCGCCCTCTGGAACGGCCGCGACCCGATCTTGAAGGAGAGGCTCTTCGGGTTGACCAACAGCGAAGGCAACCACGGCGAGGACGTCAAGGAGTACTACTTCTATCTCGATAGCACTCCGACGCACTCGTACATGAAGTACCTCTACAAGTATCCGCAGGCCGCCTTTCCCTACGATGATCTGGTCAGGACCAACAAGTCGCGCGGTAAGCAGGAGCTCGAGTACGAGCTGCTGGACACGGGAATCTTCGACCAGGACCGCTACTTCGACGTGTTCGTCGAGTACGCCAAGGTGGCCCCGGAAGATCTCTTGATCCGGATCAGCGTGTGCAACCGCGGGCCCGAGCCGGCGACGGTGCACGTGCTACCGACCCTATGGTTCCGCAACACCTGGTCCTGGGAAGGCGGCGGCCCGAAGCCCCTCCTCGAACGGCGAGAACACGCGGGCGCGGGAGTGATCGCCGCCCATCATGCCGTCTCGCCCCAGCAGTCGCTCTCCGACTATTTCTTGTACTGCGAGGGGCAGGGGGGACTGCTCTTCACCGAGAACGAAACGAACGCCCAGCGGCTCTTCGGCCAGGCCAACGCCTCACCTCATGTGAAGGACGGAATCAACGACTTTCTGGTGCACGGAAGGAAGGAGGCGCTCAATTCCGCGGGCCGGGGCACCAAGGCCTCGGCACACTACCCCCTCACGGTCGGTTCGGGGGAGACCCGAACCGTGCGCTTGCGGCTGACGAGGAGCGCTCCCGGCCAAGTGGGCAGCCCGTTCGAGCAGTTCGATCGAGTTTTCGACCAGCGGCTGCGCGAGGCCGACACCTTCTACGAGGGCATCACCCCTCCCTCGGTGAGAGCCGATCCCGATCGAGCTCGGGTGATGCGCCAAGCCCTGGCCGGGATGCTCTGGAGCAAGCAATACTTTCATTATGACGTATCCACCTGGCTGAAAGAGCACCACGTGGGGCCTGGCTCCCCGCCCTGGCTCCGTCAGCGCATGCGGAACGCGGAATGGTTCCACATGACCAACGACGACATCATCTCCATGCCGGACAAGTGGGAGTACCCCTGGTATGCGGCCTGGGATCTGGCGTTCCACATGCTTCCGCTCGCCATGGTGGATCCCGACTTCGCCAAGTCACAGCTGGACCTCATGCTTCGGAATGACTATCTCCACCCCAACGGCCAGATGCCGGCGTACGAGTGGAACTTCGGGGACGTCAATCCTCCGGTGCACGCCTACGCGACCATGCAGGTCTACCTGCTCGACAAGGAACGGAACCACGGGAAGGGCGACGTCGCCTTCCTGACGTACGCCTTCTCCAAGCTGCTGATGAACTTCACCTGGTGGGTCAACCGGAAGGACCGGACTGGCAACAACGTCTTCGAGGGCGGCTTCCTCGGCCTGGACAACATCGGGGTGTTCGACCGGAGCTCCCCGCTGCCCACCGGCGGCTACCTCGAGCAGGCCGACGGGACTGCCTGGATGGTGTTCTTCAGCCAGCAGATGCTGCGCATCTCGGTGGAGCTGGCGCTTCACAATCCCGCGTTTGAGGAATTTGCCACCAAGTTCTTCGAGCACACCATCTGGATCGCGGCGGCCATGGACCGGGTCGGCGAGAACCAGGACGACATGTGGGACGAGGAAGACGGTTTCTTCTACGACGTCCTCCGTCTCCCCGATGGGAGCGCGACGCGGCTGAAGGTTCGCTCCATGGTCGGCCTCTTGCCGCTGGCGGCGGTGGCGATCTTCGACGAGGACATCCTCGATCGGTTACCCACCTTTGCCAGCAATGCCCGGAGCTTCCTCACGCGCCACCCGGAGCTGGCGGCGAACATCCACATGCCAGCCACACCCGGGATCGGGGGGAGGCGGCTGATCTCCATCGTGAACGAGACGAAGCTGCGTCGCATCCTGGCGCGGATGCTCGCCGAAAAGGAATTCCTCGGTCCGTACGGCGTCCGGGCCCTGTCTCGTCATCACCTGGAGCATCCCTACATCTTCCGGCAAGGCGGCCAGGAGTTCCGGGTGGCCTACGTTCCCGGCGACTCCGACACCGGCATGTTCGGCGGAAATTCCAACTGGCGCGGGCCGGTGTGGATGCCGGTGAACGTGTTGCTCTGGGGCGCCTTGCTCCGGTTGGCCGCCTACTACGGCGATTCGTTCACCGTCGAGTGCCCGACCGGGTCGGGCAAGCGAATGACGCTCTTCGGCGTCGCGCAGGAGCTGGCCGAGCGGTTGATCCGGACGTTCACCCGCGATGGCGCGGGGCGCCGTCCGGTCTATGGCGCAGCGGAGAAGTTCCAGAGCGACCCGAACTGGCGTGACTGCCTCCTGTTTTACGAGTACTTCCATGGCGACAACGGCGCCGGGGTGGGCGCGAGTCACCAGACCGGCTGGACGGGAACGATCGCCCGGGTCATCCAGGTGAACGGCTCTCTGACCAAAGAGCAGCTCTACGCCCCGAACGCCCGAGAGAGAGTCATGAAGGTCGGGCGCTCCTGACGTTCCAGGCCGTGCAGCACGGGGAACCACCGTTGCCCGGTCTTCCATGGAGGCGAGGGCGCCCGACCACTTTCCGGACCGGGGTCGCGCTCAGATGCTCATCCCGACCGCAGCCACGAAGAATTGCCCTGATCCCCCGGGGCCGAGCCAGTAGACCGAGGCGTCGAGCTTCCACACCGTCACCCCGAGCAACGGCCCGAGCATCACTTCGCGCGGAGTATGGAAGACCCGGGTGCGCTGGACGACCATCCCCGCCCGGAGCCATTCCCAGGGGCGCACCTCCAGCTCGGACCAAAAGTAGACGAAACTCCCGCTCCCCCCCAGGCGGTCGATCACCCATTCCCCTTGGGAGCTGAACCCCAGCGGGCCCCAACCCAGTGTCACCTCCAGCCCCAGGACAGGGCCGCCGGTCTCTCCCAGCACGCTACCGACGATCGGGGTGAGCCCGAGCTTGAGCGTTTCTCCGAACTCGAAGTTCCACCCGACGAAGAATGAAACGCTCCGCAATCCCTCATAGTTGTAGCGGGCCTCGAGATGCAGCGGGCCCCCGTCCGCGGTGACGGTGGGCTGGGGGTAGTTCGTCTGATCGGGGACGAAGTACCAGGCGAGTGAGGCGCCGAAGGACCACTCCAGACCCGCCGGTTCCGCCGCGGCGGGCCCGGGCTGGGCGCCCGCCGCCGCCGGGAGCAGCAGCGCCAGCAGGGCCCCGGCCATCGTGGCGCACCGGACGCTCATCCGCCCAGCGCCGTCAGCACGGCGACCAGGACCGCGCCGATTCCGAGCATCGTCAGTCCGACCGGAACCGCGCGGAGGCCCGAATAGCGTCCCACGGCGTACCCGCACCCGAAGATCAGCACCAGGGACAGCCCGCGCGAGATCCGCATCGCCAGGGACACGTCCGAGATCAGCAAGAAGGGAAGCGACACCGGGAACGTGCTCGCCGCTACCAGCAGGAACACCCCCGCCGCACCGAGCAGGTCCTGCCCGTGGACGCCCGGGCGCTCCGGGAGGTCGGGCATTCCGGCGATCCTCCGCCCGAGGGTGTTGAGCTCGTCCGCCGGCAGTGCCTCGGCGAGGCCGTGTGGCAAGGCATCGGCGAGCAGATGCAAGCTCTGCCCCTCGTCCGGGCTGGCACGTAGAGACCGGGCGATCAGCGTCCGTCGCCCGCGCTCGAAGAGAGAGTTGAGGACATACAGGACCGCGTCCTCCACGCCCCAGGCGATGTTGCAGGCGAGGGTAGTGAAGAACATTGCTCGGCCCTCCTGCTCGGTCGCGCTGGCGACCCTCAGCGCCCCGGTCATGGTCAAGGCCATGAGGACCCCGAAGAGCACCTCGGAGTACCGTTCCA
>JBKOYI010000080.1:0-21689 GCA_046725335.1 Myxococcota bacterium
CACGCCGGGCCGTGGGCCACCGGCGCGCGGACTACAGATCAGCACCGGCATCGTACCGTCGATCGCCTGGACCGCGCCTCTGCGAATCTCGGTTTCGACCATGGGGCCGTACCCTTCCCGACTAGGACGTCTAACGACTAGGCGATGAGCGGCCACGGGAGAACCGCGCCGCCTCGTGTTCGATGAAGCGCCTCATCCCCGCGGTCCCCTCCATCGCCCGGTTCGGCGGTCGGCGGAACAGGGTGACCGAGCCGCTGCAGGCCTTCGCGCGACTCTTGCCGGACCCTGCGATCGGTATCGGACTCAAGGGACCGAAGCAGCGCGGCTTCGATGCGGACGGCCAGCGGCTGCCGGTTGGGTTTACACACGCCGCAGCTGAGGGCGTGGATTGCATGGCGGCGAACCTTGGCGACGGGGTCAGAGAGCTTGGCGAGCATGGGCTCGAGGTACGACTCGTCGGCGAGGTGATCCATCAGCTGGAGACACCACCAGCGGACCTTCGCATTGGGATGATCGAGCCCCGAAATCAGAGCCGCTCGGGCTTCAGGCTTCACTCGGACACGCCGAAGGTCGTTGGCGTTGATCGCGCCGACCAGATCGACGATCGCCTGGTTACGCCGTCTTGTGTCGGCGAACGCATCGATGAGTGTCGCGAAACGGTTCACTGTTCTCTCTCAGCACCTAACGGCTTAGCGCTCACCCGACGCGGCCGAGACGTGCTCTCGTGTGTTCGCCCGAACGGCCGCGTGGCCGCGGTCGGGTGGAGCGGTCTGTTCGGCGTCACGGTCACTTTCGAGTCTCCGGGTCAATCCCGTCTTCACGAAGGATCTGCACGCACAGGCCAACGCACTCGTTGCAGATGAGTACCGCCGGTCCCGCAAGAAACTTTGCCACTTCCGCCTGCGTCTTGCCGCAGAACGAGCACCGCTCGGCCCGCCGCTCGTTGGTCGCAGCCGAGAGCGCTTCGACCGTCGTGTCAAAAGCGGCTGCTATCGCCTTCAGGCTTTCAAGCGCAAGAGGCCGGCCGCTTTCGGCGCGCTGCACCGTGCGAACGTCGACACCCGATGCGAGCGCCAGTTCTTCCTGGGTCCAGTGCTTCAGCTCCCTGTGCTTCCGAATGTTGCTGCCGATCGGATCCGAGTGCGATTCCATATCTACAGTCCTCCAATCGGCGACACCACTACTACCCGAGGAAACCCCGGTGTCACGTCACCAACGCGACAGCGAGCCGACTTTCACGCGACAGCATCCATCCCGCCCGCCGAACAAACAGTCGACAGACCTGCCTAATCCCGCTCGCCTTGCGTGCCTCGCGGCCTATTCCGCATTGCCGCTGCGCGCTCGAAGCCTGGCAAGTCCTCGTTCTCCCCCGACGATGTTCCATCTGCACCAGCGACTCCTCCCGCGCCATAGGCCGCGACGCTACGCGGCCTAGCTCCAGAGGCTTGGGCGCGACCGCTCCCCGTGGCCCGAGGGAACGCGCCGACCGGCCTCAGTACGCCGGTGCCGCCCCGGTTCAGGACGTGGGTGCAGATCATCGTCTCCGGACGTCGCGCTGGCCGAGGAGCTCCACCGTCGGGATGTCGTAGCCCCTCTCGAGCACCGCGACAAGGTCGGCCTTGAGCCCGCCATCGCTGCGAAGAGCGGGCTCCGGCGCTCGGGCGCCCTCCCTCCGCGACTACGTTCACGGGGCGGAGCGCCGGGCAGACCTCCGATCGCCCGATGCATGCCATGCGCCGCGCGCCGGCTCGGTCGGCACCAATCCCAGGACGACGGGACGTATCTGTATGACAGGTGTTTGCCGACTCGCAGCCAGTCTGCGAGGAGATGGTACGCGGCGATCAGGATTTTGTGGCCCACCGCGACGATGGCGCGCTTGTAGCCCCGCCGCACCCGCAGGCGATGAAAATTTCTCCCGCAGGTACGTCCCTCGGGTTCGCGCAGCGGCCTGGGCAGCTTCGACGAGCGCCGTCGTGAGCGCAACGTTGCCCTTGCGGATGCGGGTGCTGCGATGCTTGCCCGCACTCTCGTTGTTCCCGGGGCAGATGCCCACCCAGGCCGCCACCTGGTGGACGTCGCCGAACACGGTCATGTCGTCGCCCAGCTCCGCGAGCAGGACGGCCGCGACCTCCGGGCCGACCCCCGGGATTTGCTGCAAGCGCGCATGGGCCGCGGCGTAGGGCGCCAGGTGGTCGTCGATGAGCGCGGTCAGCCGCCCGATGTGTATGGCGAGCTGATCGAGCCGGTCGAGGTGGAGGGTCAGCAGGATGCGGTGGTGCGGTTCGATGCGCGCCGTGAGCGCGGCCAGGAGGGCCGGGCGCTTCCCGCGCAGGCTACCGCGGGCCTCGTTGGCGAGCCTGGCGGGGTCGGTCTCGCCGGCCGCGAGGGCGCGCAGCATCCGCAGCCCGGAGACGCCGAACACATCCGACACCACGCTGGCGAGCTTCACGTTCGCGGTCTCTAGGAGCTTCAAGAGCCGGTTGCGCTCGGTCGTGCGACTCTCGATGAGTTTGCGGCGGGCGCGCACCAGATCGCGCAGCGCCCGCAGCGGCCGCGGCAGCACGACGCTCGGGCGGAGCAAGCCGTGGCGCACGAGCTGCGCCAGCCAGTCGCTGTCCTTCACGTCGGTCTTGCGCCCGGGCACGGCCTGATGTGCTGGGCGTTGCCGACCAGAAGCTGGAAGCCGCCCTCGAGCACCGCGTAGACCGGTCGCCAGTACACGCCGGTGCTCTCCATCCCGACGTGGGTGACGGCACAGGCTTCGAGCCACGCGCGCAGCGCGAGCAGCTCGGGCGTCGTGGTGCCAAAGGTCCTCACCTCCTTGTGCGGGCGTTGCGTGGGACTCTCGCACAGAACGCACGCCACGACGGTGCGCTGATGCACGTCCAACCCGCAGGCCCGTTCGACGATCGCTTCCATGGCGCCTCCTTTCGTCGGAGCACGGGGAGGCGCGGCGTTGGCTCCCGCGCTGACGTCACTGCCATGCGTGCTACCCCTTGCGGGGTGCGACTCGACGGGATACCGCTGCCAACGCGGGTCGATCTGCTAGACGGGCTTTCGCGCACCGCAGACTGCCTCGACCTCGGCGCGCACTCCACGCGCTCCGATCAGACAGCGTGGCAGATCGACCCGCGCTTGTTCCAGCCCCCGCGCCGCCCGCGTTTCATCCGACGGGGTGCGGCTCGGCCGCATGAGATCTGCTAGACAAGCCGCCTAGAGCAGGAGGGCGCCGGGGATGGAGGGGCAGTCCGGGAGGGACCACGGGACGGTGCACGTGCCGCCGCGGCGGAAGCGCAGCGGCACACGTCTCCGCGATGACGAGCTGCGGGTCATGGCCGCCATCGCGCGGGTCCTCGGCGCTGTCGAGTCGCCCGCGCGCGACGCGATCGTCGCGGTCGTGATGCAGCCGCTCACGGAGAAGGAGCTGCGGGCGCTGCGCACCGTGCTGCGCCTGGTTGGAACACTCGACCTGGTGACCGCGGAGCGCACCCGTCGCTGGGTCTATGACCGCTTCGCGCAGCCGCCGCCCCCCGAGCATCCGAACCCGACCGAGGAACCCTGGCGGTGACATGACTGCTCGCCGCCGCAAGCCGAAGTTGCCGCCGACGCGGCCCCGGGACAAGCCGCGTCCCACCGCCTCTGCGGTCGCGGAAGCCGTCCGCCGCGCAGGCGGGGTGCGGAACGTCTGCTACGTTTGCAACGTTGCCCAGGCGACGGTCTATCTCTGGCTGCGCGCCGGCCACGTCTCCTATCTCCGCCACGCGCTCAAGCTCTCGCGCGCGGCGAAGGTGGCCGTAGCACCGCTGGCCGGGCCGGAGTCCGAGTGGGCGCTCCGGGAATGATCGATGGCCTCCCACCCCGGGAGCTGGAGCTGGGCGACGCGCTCGCGACGCTCGCCGTCAACTGCCTGCAGGCGGTGCCCGTTACGGAAGGGCGGCGGGCTGGTAGACGCGCCGGGCAGAGGGCTAGTAGGGGCGAAGGTCGAATACCCCTTTCATCCCATCTATCTTCCCGTCGCCTGACTTCGGGTTTCGTTTCGTTTACTGGGCGAGCGCGTTCTCGCCGTGCACCTCGAAGTCGAGGACCCTGTCACGACGTCTTACTCAGCGGGGGGCAGTGTGAGGGTCGGGCTGAACGCGAAGGTTGCCGCCACGTCGTAGTAGGCGGGGTCGGTCGCGGTTGCGGCTGGCACCCAGATCTCCGTCACCTCCGGGGCATACGTCTGGGCGCTGCCACAGTCGAGCGAGCCTCCGATCCCCATGCTGAGAGGCGTTTGAAGCGCACTCACCGCGTCCTGCAACGACGGCACACGCGGTATCTGGGCGAGCCCGGCGTTGTTGTTAGCGCCGTCCGCGTACTCGCAGAACTCGATGGGAGCGTTAACTATCGCACCAGACTGCTTGTGGATCAACAGCCTCGGGTGGACAAGCGCATTCCCCGACTGGTCCGAGATCACCGCAGCCCCGTAGGAGATCTTGCACGGCGCCTGGGCGGCCGAGCAGGTGAACCGGAAGTCTCCGCCCGTGGTCGTTCCGACCGGGGAGCCGAGTGCGACCGAGAACGTCGCATAGCGCGTCGGACCATTGCCTCGATCAACGAACACGCTCACCACGGCGTATTCCAGCGCCGGGGCGTTCTGTCCGGACGGGCCAGCCAGTCCTGTGGGTCCCTGTGGGCCGGCGGGGCCCCCCGCCCCTGCCGGCCCCTCAGGCCCCTGCGGCCCCGCTGGGCCAACCGGTCCTGTGGGTCCCAGTGGCGCGGCGAAGCCACGCGGAACCGCCTCTCGCTCGTGGGCTTTGCACGTGCTTCCGTCGCGGAACTTGACGTCGCGGCGCGTTTTCGGCCCCCCCCGGAGCTCGACACAGAAGACCTGCGCCTCGGCGGCGGTTGCGCTCACCACGACCGCGGCTACGAGCACGAGTCCGAACGTTCGCATGGTCTGACCCTCCGTGGAGTGATTCGGGGGACGATCTGCGCGTCGTTCTGAGTCGCGGCCAGATGAAGGGAGACGCCGGGAGGCTCGCTACGCGTGTTGCTCCCGCGCGCCAGAGCCATATGGGGTGCCTGATACGGTGCGTGCCGGCACGCAGTCAACTGCACTGGCGTTCCCCGGTGCTGCCGCGCGAGCGCTCATCCGTCACTCGTTCAAAGAGTGTCGTTTCTCCCGTGCGCTCGGTTGGGGGCGGGTACGGATACGTATTCAGTGTCGGAAACAACGAAAAGCGACACTGAACCGGTGCCGAGACCGTCTGGTTGAGTGTGAAGCGAAAACCCGCCCGCCGGTTCCCCGCCGAACCCCTGACTCTCGCCGACGTGGAAGCCCTCCGTGCTGTCTGCTCGCGCCGCGCGCCGACCGGGATTCGCAACCGGGCGCTCCTGGCCGTACTGTTCCGCTCCGGGCTCCGCATCTCCGAGGCGCTCGCACTGTTCCCGAAGGACCTCGACCCTACCGGTGGCTCCCTCCGTGTGCTCCACGGCAAGGGCGACAAGCCGCGGACCGCCTCGCTCCCCACCGACGCGGCGGACGCCGTCGACCGCTGGCTCGAATGTCGGAAGCGGCTCCGGCTCACCGGCCGCCACCCGCTGTTCTGCACGCTCCGCGGCGAGCCGCTCTGGGACAGCTACGTGCGAGCGCTCTGCAAGCGGCTCGCTGCCAAGGCCGACGTCGAGAAGCGCGTGCATCCGCACGGGCTCCGGCACGGCTGGGCGCTCGGCCTAGTGCAGAGCGGCACATCCCTGAACGCCATCCAGCAGCTTCTCGGGCACCGCTCGCTGCACACGACGAGCGTCTACCTCCAGCACATCGCACCCGCGGCAGCGGTCGCGGAGGCGACCGCCAAGACGGCGCACCTGGCGGTGCAGCCCTAGCAAGAGTACGACACGTCGCCGGCGTCGCATTCGTGACGCAAGCGCTGCGTCTTGGGGCGACCCGCGATCCCTACGGCTCGTACGCTGCCTGCGGCGGCGCAGCGGTGGACACACAGGCCGCATGGAGCGCCCGCAGCTTGGTGAGCGCCGCGTCGAGGTCTTCGACCGGAACGAATTCTGCGAGGATCGTGACGGTGGCGGCCATGAATCTGTTCAGCAGCCGAGCATCAACGGCGTCCTCCGCGACAGTCCGTTGCCTCATTCTGAGCACGCGATCCTGAGCGGCGAGAATCGCGTTCAGGACGTCAAGGAGAGCCGGGGGCCGTTCCACCCCCCTCTCATCCAAGCTCACCCGCACGTGCTCCAGGAGCAGCCGCCTTAGCCCCCAGAGATCGGCCAGGATCGGCGTGGCGCTGAACAACTGGGCGGGGTCGGCCAGCGCCTCCGCCCGCGCCTGGGCGAACAGTGGATCGACCTCCGCGAGCACGTCGAGGGTCGTGCTCTGCGCTCGTACCCCCGTCGTCAATCGCGCGAGCCGCGGATCGGTTCGGCGGCCATCACGTACCCGGCTGCCGTAGCCGAGCCCGTGCAGAGCGCAGACCTCCGCGCCGCGCCGGGCGGCCTTCCCGCACTGCTCGCCTGATGCCTTGCTGACGGCACGGCAGCGCTTCGCCAACCCGAAGGGCGTCAAGACCGTGAGTTCCCCGCCGTTCTCCTTGGGTTCCTTCGAGCCGTACACGCCTGCCCCTGGTCATCAAGCTGTCGCTGGCCTGATCCATGAGGGATCGAAGCAGCGGCCTGTCTGCTGCGCCATCCGGCGCGCCCTGCTCACGATCAGTCTGCCGGCATCGGTGGCCGATGCGGCGTGCATCGGTGGCGGTGAATTCGCCGGACGGGCCGCCATGCGACTGCGCCTTGGACGCCCCCCGTAGGCCGTTAAACGCGCGCTGATTCGGCGTTGCGGAGTAGGCCGATGCGTGCCAGCAGGCAAGGTATGCGTGCCGGCAGGCAACTATGCAATGTTGCTTGACATTCCCGCGCCGGCTCGGTACGACCCGCGGCGAGATAGACGACTCCGCACCACTAGACCTCCAAGAGAGGTCACAAGAGCCCCGCGAGGATCAACTCGGGGGATTTGGCGACTCCGGTGCCCCCAGTCGTGGCTGGCGGTGTCCCTCAGTCTTCTCACCGGAGGAACGGAGGCCAGCATGGACGATCGAGCCCAATCGCCTGCGCATCACGCTATCGGTACGCACCGGGCACGATCAGCGAGCGACCGAGAGGCTGTTCCTACCGAGCCCGGCGACGCGCTCGTCAGTGAGGGAACGGCGGCCGCAATCCTGTGCGTCCCCCCGAGAACGCTCCAGTGGTGGCGACTGACCGGTGCGAGCCCTCCGTTCGTGCGCATGTCGTCGAGGGTCATCCGCTACCGGCGATCCGATCTGGACCGGTGGATCAATGCCCGCCTCCAGGCCACACCGTCCGTAGTGGCGACCAGCGACCTCGGCAAGGGCGACGAGCCGCCCGACGCGGCGGCCTGAGCGCGCGCGCCACGCCGGCCGCTTCGAGGCACGCACGGCGGGCGCGCACGGAGGAAGAATGGGCGGAATCGTAGCTGCCACTTCGGCACGCGACAACCACAGCGGCGCAGACCTCGCGGTTGCCCACGTCTCGGCGAACCACTCTACCCGGTGCGCCCCAAAAGCATCAACGGCCACCCGTGCCAACGCGCAGCGCCACGGGTGGACTGTGTTCAAGAAGACGCCGTGATGGCGTCTCAGCCCTGATCGTGCCCGCAAGGAAGACATCGTCGGCGCCGATCGACCTCCGTCGGCAGGTTCAGGCCAACTGCCGACAACTCCGCACCGTCGCGGCCGAGTGCTTCCAGGTGTTGGTGGCGACGAACAAGCCACCGTCGCTGTTCGCTCGCGGCACGCAACTCGTGCGGATCGTCCGCACGGCCGAGGGTGTCCCGATCGTCCGCATCGTCGATGAAGCCGCCTTGCGCAACCAGCTCGCCGCCGTGATCGACTTCCACACCTTGCGGGCAAAGGGCGTGAGGGTGGCGTGCGCACCGCCGCTCGACGTCGTGCGCGCCATCCTCGCGTCCGCGGAGTGGGCCGATATGCCCCCGCTCCTTGGACTGACCGAAGCACCAACGCTCAGGCCGGACGGCAGCATCCTGCAAGAGCCCGGCTATGACGCGGCGACGCGGCTGGTCTACGTGCCATCGCCGACGTGCATCGTCCCCCCTATCCCGTTCGCGCCATCCGCTGCCGATCGAGCGGCAGCGCTGGCGCTTCTCGACGATGTTCTCGCGGACTTCCCGTTCGCGAACACGGCGAGCCACGCGAACGCCTTGGCGGCACTCCTGACGCCCCTGCTCGCCCCGGTCATCGCCGGCCCCATTCCGCTGGCGTTGATGGACAAGCCGACGATGGGCACCCGGGCCAGCCTGCTCACCGAGGTAGTCGGCCTCCTGGCAACGGGGCGCGCGGCCGCGACCCTCACCGCACCGACGGGGCGCGGTGGCGAGGACGAGTGGCGCAAGGTGGTGACGGCCACGCTCCTGGAAGGGCCGAAGGTGATCACCATCGACAACATCGCCGGGGAGCTACGCTCGCCGGCGCTGGCGAAGGCGATCTCGGGCACCACCTGGAAGGACCGCGTCCTCGGCGTCTCCGAGACTGTCGAACTGCACCTGCACGTGAGTTGGTATGCCACCGGTAACAACGTGCGGTTGGGCGGCGACCTGCCCCGCCGCGTCTACTGGGTGCGGCTGGCGAGCCTGGAAGCAGAGCCATGGAAACGTGACCCGAAGAAGTTTCGGCATCCCAGCCTAATCGACTACGTCGCGACGGCGCGCGGTGACCTGATTGCGGCCGGGCTCACGCTCGCCCGCTCCTGGTTCACCGATGGCTGCCCGGTCAAAGACCCGCCGCGCATGGGCGGCTTCCAGCGCTGGGTGGATGTCATCCACGGCATCCTCGGCACGGCCGCGGTAGCCGGCTTCCTCGCCAACCAGGACGACGTGTTTGCCGAACTCGATCAGGAAGCCCCGGCGTGGACCCGATTCATCGCGGCGTGGTTCGCGCACTTCGGCGACGAGCCGACGCGGGTGAAAGACGTGGTCAAGATGGTCACCGACAACTCCGAGGGCGCTCTGCGCGCCGCCCTGCCCGACTCGCTGGCCGAAGCGCTGGAGCGCGAGCGCGGCTTCGCCCAGCGCCTGGGGACGGCGCTCCAGCAGCGGCGCGACCAGGTGTTTCCCGATGCCGATCGCCTGTTGCGCCTCCAGAAGGCCGTCCCCGACAAGCACGCCGACGTTGCTCGGTGGGTCGTCCGTCGGATCGAACGCCCCGACGCGGGGAGTGCGGGGAGTGATGCCGGTCGCCGCGAGCCCCCACTGTCATCGCCGGACTGCAACTCCGATGCGGGGACCGCGGGGACTTTCCGGACCGGTGCCGTTCTACGCGCGGACGATCACGAGCGTGTCCACACGGAGTATGACCGGCACCAGTCCTGCGAGACCCAGCAGTCCCCGCCCATCGGCAACCGCGAGCCGGGCCAGGAGGGCTAAGCAATGGCGTGGGTTGGTCGTGCCCGTCGCCGACAGCGCCGTCACCGCGGCAGCGACCCGCAGCCGTGCCTATGCCCTGTCAGCGTCCGCGCGCATGCACTCTGGGTCGAGTCCATCGCACGGCACCGCGCCGCGGGCGTGACGCACTGGCAGTTCGCGCTTGGCGGCCCGGCCCTGGCCGAGTCGATGGTCATCATCACGGACGACCCCGAGCGGTGCGCCGATGCGCTCACCGCTGCCCAACTCCGCGCGCACGGCGTTCGCCTTCGCGAATTCGTGGTCCTGTGATGCCAGGACACCCAGGATGCTCGCCATCTACACCATGACGAGGCTCGACCGGACGGAGTGATGGCGGCTCGGCGCATCTACATCGGGAACCTGGATGGGCTCTCCCTCCCGACGCCCGAGGCGCTCGACGCGGTGCCGGTGGACGGGCTCCCGGCGCTGATCATGCAACTCACTGCGCTCGTCATGCGCGCGGCGGCCCGCCTCGCTCAGACGCCGCGTCCCGACCCCGGCGCACCCGCGCGCACGGCCACGCCCGAGCATCTCTCGACGAAGGCGGCAGCTGCCTCGCTCGGCATCTCACCGACCGCGGTGCGGCGCTTGAAGGCCGCTGGCGAACACCCAGCCGTCCGAATCGGTCGCCGCGTGCTCTTTCGCCGCGACACCCTGGAGCGCTTCGGGGCCGAACGGGAGCGTCTATGCGGACTGACACGTTGACCAAGCCCACCCCGCCGAGGCAGAGCGGTTCCTGCATGTCCCATGGCCTCTACCGCCGGCGCTGCCGCCACGGCGTGACATGGTACATCCGCTTCTTCGTCGGGGGCCGGGAAGTGAAGGAACGGGTGGGTCGGGAAGCTGACGGCTTCACGAAGTCGAAGGCGAAGGCGGCGCTCCAGAGCCGGCTGGGCGACATCGCGCAAGGGAAGTTCCGTCTCCCCGCGGTGCGGAAGCCGGTCGTGTTCCGCACGCTCGTCGCACGCTACCGCGAGCACGCGGAGGCGCACCATCGCGGCTACCGCGCGAGCTGGTACACCCTGAACCAGCTTGAAGCCGAATTCGGCACGATGGCGCTCGCGGACCTCTCCGCGTTCCGCATCGAGAAGTGGAAGCTGGCCCGCAGCAAGGTGGTGAAGCCGGGCACCGTGAACCGTGAGTTGAACGTGCTCAAGGCGATGCTCGCCAAGGCCGTCGAGTGGAAGCTGCTCGATATGAACCCGGCGCGCGACGTGAAGCGGTTCAAGGTCAACGACGCGCGAACCCGCTACCTTGAGCGGGCCGAGTTGGCCGCGCTGCTTGCCACCGCCCGCGGGGACGTGGCCGCGGCGTGGCTCGTGCCCGCGATATTGCTGGCCGTCCACACCGGGCTGCGGCAAGGCGAACTGCTCCGGCTCCGATGGGCTGACCTGTCGCCGACCCTCGATCTGGCTACTGTGCCCCACACCAAGAACGATGACCCGAAGCACGTCCCGCTCAACGTCGCCGCCCGGGCAGCCCTCGCCATGCTGCCTCGCTACGGCCCCACGGTGCTCGCGTGGCCGTGGGGCGATCCGTTGAGCGACACCACGCTGTACTCGGCCTTCGTCCGCGTGTGCCGCGGGGCGGGCATTACCGACTTCCGCTGGCACGACCTCCGTCACACGTGCGCCTCGCATCTCGCCATGGAAGGCATCGACCTGCACACGGTCGGCACGGTGCTCGGGCACCGCGACCCCAAGAGCACCCGCCGGTACGCGCACCTGTCGCGGGCGCACACCGCGGCGGCGATGGCCCGGCTGAGCGAGCGCTTGACGCAGCCGGAGAGCGCGACCGCGGCGGCCGCAGCAGCCGCTGCACGGCCACCCGCGGCCCTGCCCGACCTGGAACGAAACTGGAACGCAACCAGCGGTCGGCAGACTCCCGCGAAGCGAGAATACCTGCGAAGTCAGCGAGTTGGAGAGTGGACGCGGTCGCAACCAATTCGAACCGCAGCGCAGATTCCGCTGCAGTTCTCGCTGCTTGAGACCACGCCGATCTTCGCCTACCAGCGTATCGCACGCGACGCGATTCGCCTGCATGGCCTGGGGCTATCCGTGCTCGCTATCGCCCGGACGCTCGGGGTCACCGACAAAACTGTAGCCAAGGCCATTCGCTGGTCGCGCCTGACGCATCGTTCCGGCTCATAACGGCGCAGGATGGGCCTCGCTCCTGAAACCTTAGAAGTACGGAACCGGCCGCGTTGCTATATGCCGCTATGAGCCGAAATGGTTCGAAATAGTTCGCCGGGCAGCTTTTTACTCGGTGACACGAAGGCTCCTCAGCGCGGGGACGTTCAGTCCGAGCGTTTCGTCTCGGCGTGGCGGCCCACTACGGCAGCTTGTTGCGCATGGCAAAAGTACTATATATGGCCTACAGAGTTGAGGGCATATACGTCTAAAGTCTCGCGGCGGGTTCTCTCCCTCCCTCTCCGCGTCGTGAGCCATTTCGCAAACGTTCGGTCGACCCCGACGTCCTGGCGCAGGGACGTGCTCGGCCCCTTTCAGCGGCTGATCCTCGGCGACGCCCCGATCCCGGACTCGCTTCCTGTGTTCGGAGTCCACTCGTTCGAGCAACTCGAGGGGGAGCTTTCCAAGTTCCGCGATATCCTAGAGCGCCTGGTCAGGCTCAAGGGCAGCGATGTGGACGAAGCACGCGACCTGGCCCGGTTGATCACCGAGCGGAGCAGCCTCCGCATACGGCGGTTCGCCATCGACCGCAAGACTCGCCTTCTTGTTCCCCGCTGGGACACGGAGGCGCAGTCCTTCAGTGAGATGCTCTATGCTCATCTCGCCCTCACCTTCTACCAAGTTCCCATCCATCGGTTGCGCCGCTGCGTGGCTTGCAATGACTTCTTCTTCAGCACTTCGGGCCAGAAGGCGAAGTATTGCACGGGGCGCTGTCAGATCCGGGCGGCGATGCAGAGGTATCGGACCCGCCATGGCAGCCGCAGCGCGAAGACGCCTTAAGCGTTGGCTTCCTTGCCATGGCCCGCACCTGCACCGTATGCCGCCACCCCGAGCGCGAGCGCATCGATGCCGACCTCGTGTCCGGGCGCGGCACGTTTCGGCGCTTGGGCGGGACCTATGGGCTATCGCCGTCGGCGCTCCGCCGCCATCACCGTGACCACGTCGCCGAGGTGCTCAGGAAGGCCACCTCGCTCGACGCAATCGCCCGGGCCGACTCGCTCTACGGGCAACTGCAGGAGCTTCGAGCACACACGCTGTCGATTTATGTGCGCGCCAAGGAGGCGGGCGATCTGAAGGCCGAGCTCGCCGCGATCCGTGAGCTTCGATCCATCGCTGAACTCGAGGACCGTGCTCGCGACCGGCGAGGTGACGTCGTCCAGCTCCACGTGCTCTCCGCCCTACCCGACGGCACCATCAACCCCACGGCTGCCGACGCGACGTGGAACGCCGTTGCCGAGGCGTCACGCGGCACAAGCACGACGGCTGCAGACCCTCGCCGAGTGATTGTGCCGGCCGAGGCCCTCGCCGGGGCCGAGGCGACTGTGCGGGCGGTGCTCGCCGAGCAGGGGGCGCCGGTCGCCACTGCGCTCACGCTTGCCGATGCGCGGCTCGCGGACGCGATCTTGCGTGCGCGGCAACGAGCCGATGCGATTGTCGCTGCTCGGCAGCGGGCGGAGCGACTGCGGCAACGAGAAGCGACCGAAGCTATCGACCAGCGCATTGTGACCGCTTTGATTGCGAACGTCGTCACGGTCGTTTGCGAGTACGTCGACCCCAGGGACGTGGGGGCGGCTCTCGACAAACTGCGGGCAATGCTGGCCCGGTATGTCCCAGGGACCGCTACCGAGGCCAGTCTCCCGCGGGAGGAGTTCCCGGAGGCACTCCAGGGGATTCAGGACCCTGAGGCTGCACTGCCCTCGCCGGAAGCATCCTGTGGCCTCGGGCCCCGAGGCACTGGCGAGCGGCCGATCTCCCGTCTGCTCACGGGTGGGGAGCCGGGAGCGGAGGCCGACGAAACTGCGCCTCATCGACCCCCGCTCGACGAGACGCCGGCCAGCGGGGCCGGACGATACACAAGCCGGGTCGAGCCGGTCAGCGATCCGATGCCCGAGCACGCCGACCCAGGCGCGGCGGACTCGACGCTGCGGTGCGGAACCTGCGCGAACATGACGCGCGACGGCTGGTGTCGACTGCGGCAGTTCACGGTGACGCCCGCGCTGCCTGCGTGCGAGTTCTACGAGCCGGTCCCAGCCAGCCGGTTCCCAGGGACGTAGGCGCTCACGGACTCCACGTCCGCCCTCGCATGGCCTGGATCAACTGCGCGGGCGCGATGTGCGCGAGGTAGCGGCTGGTCGTGGCTAACGAGGCATGTCCGAGCTGGGCCTGGATGAGGTTCATGGGGTGGCCCTCGAGCGCCAGCTCCGCGGCGTGGGTGTGGCGGAGCCCATGCGCATGTACGCGCTTCTCGATGCCCGCGCGGCGCGCGAGCCGCGGCATCAACGCGCGCACATACGCGGAGGCCACTGGTTCTCCCTTCAAGGTGCAGATGATCGGCGCCCGGCCGCTGACGCCCAGTTTCGCCCGCACGTCGAGCCACCGTTCGACGACGGCGAAGGCACCTGGGTCGAGCCCAATCGTGCGGCGCGCACCGCCTTTGCCGCGAAGCACCGTAGCGGTCCCGGCGGCGCGGTCCAGATCCTTTGGGAGCAGGCGCAACGCTTCGCTGATCCGGCAGCCGGCGCGGTAAAGCAGCACGAGCAAAGCGCGGTTGCGGATGCCGGTCGGCGCGCGGTTCGAGCATGCTTTGATGAGGGCCCGCACCTCGTCGGGGGTCAGTATCTCGGCGGGGTAGCGCTTCCCGGGCGTTAGCCGGCCGCCGCCGGCGCGGAGCCGACCGGCGTCGCGCGGGGGCGCGGTCTGAGGGGTTTGGCATGGGGGACCTGACGGTCAGCGAAAGTTACGCTTTTGGGTAATAGCGTATGCCTATCGCCCCCATGCACACGCGTGCAAACGGAAGCGTAACTCCTTCGGCCCCAATGCCTCGTGCGAGGTGATCCCCTTCTTCCGCCGACTCGTTGGTGATGCGAAGGCTCAATCAAGGCGGCCACAAGGCGCCGTGGATGGGGTCGAGCCCCACGCGCTGCGCGCCGCACGCGGTGGCCTAGGATAGGAGTATCGCGTCGAGCCGTGGCTCGCAGCGTTACCTCGCCGTCGGTGAGGTGGAGGTTCCCGGCCGGCCGGCCCGAGCCATCTCCGGATCGCCCGCATCTGCGCCTTCACCTCCTCGACGGGGCGCGGGCGGATGTAGTTCGCATCGGCGCCGCGGTAACAGCCGCGGCAGGTGAAGTCACAGCGCGGCATGACACCGATGCTGCCGCCGCAGCCAGCGTAGTGCCGCCCGAGAAACTGAGTCGGTGTGCGCAGCGCGTCGGGCAGGTTCGCCCAGGCCTGTGCGAGTACCTTCCGCGTCTCGACCGCCTCGTGTGCGAGACGCACGGTCACTTCTGGTGTCGCTGCTCGCAGTCGACACGCGCCTGGCCGCTGAGCCTGGCGCACTCGGCGATGTCGGCGTCCTTCGCGGGTTCGTGCTTCGTCGTAAAGAGCCCGAAACACGCCGTGCCGGCGAGGAACACGCCGGCGAGCGCGAGCAACATCAGAGTCCTCTTGATCACGACGACCTCCTGCGGGAGCCGCTTGGCCGTCGCTGCGCATGGCGGGGCCCGCGTTTCATCGGGTCTCCTGCGGCGCCGCTTGGTCGTTCAAGGACCAGTCGTAGTCAAGGAACTCAATGCGCACGTCAAGCGCGGTCGCGCGGGGATCGCTCAGGTAGTGTCCGACATACGCTGGCAGCGAGCCGGCGGCGACCTCGAAGTCGGCGCGGAACCACTTGAAGATCGATGAGAGACGGAGCGTGTTCGTCGCGAGATCGAAGCGGTTCTTCGTCGGGTCGGCCAGGAAGCTGCGGGCTTGGTCGTCGAGCTGCCGGTCGAGGTCGGCGGCGCGGTACGCCTCGCGGCGGAGCATGGGGCAGCTCCGGGAGGCGCAGACGAGCACGAAGTGGATCCGGGGCTCCCGGAAGTCGGCCCGGAGCGTGCCGTTCTCGATGTCGTCGAGCGACACGCTGCCGCCCTTCAGCCCCGGCACCGGGATGAACCGCTCCCGGAATGCGGCCCCCGGCAGCCATCCGATCCTGCGGATGGACGCGATTGGATAGTGATCGACCACGAGCTTCACCGTGAAGGCGTTGTAAGCGTTGATCCAGAAGGCGAGTCGCTCGGCCCGGGTCCAGCGCTCGTAATCGTCCGCGCAGGTACTCGAGAGGCTGTCGAGGTAAGAGGCGAGGAGAGGGGCACCTTCGCGCTGGAGCCCCCGATAGTCGACCTCCCCGTCGCGGACGAAGCGGCCGAGGATCGTCGTCCACGCCGCGTGGTCGTGGTCGACGGGCACGCACGCTCGCAGGACGGGAGAGGAAGAGGAGGAGGAGGACCGCCCCGACGACGGTATAGCCGCGCAGTGCTCGCCAGCTCGCCGTGTGAATCTAGATCCGGCAGCCCGTGCGCAACTCGATGCTCTCGGCGGTGCGCTGCACGACCAGGTCTGCCAACATCGGCGTCCCGTCGATCAATCCCGCCATGTACCCCATCAGCGTGCGTGCCTGGCGCCGATCACTCGCGACGACGGGCAGGCGCACTACGCTTCGAGGGTCTTCGTCTCGTGCCGCAGGGACGCCGTATCGTGGTGCGTGCCGCTGCTCACCCCTCGCGCCTCCACACTCCAGACCCGTCCGTCGTGACGCCGAACCCTACCGACGCTGGGTTGCTAGCACCATGCGAACAGGACGCCCGCGATCGCCGCCGCGCGGGGGGTCTTCAGCGAATGGCTCATCCGCGCGGCGCCGTCCCCGAGATCCGTGCGGGACGCCAGCTGTGCCGAGACCGCCATCGCGTCGCCCTCATGTCGCGCAGAACAGCACGACGACCGAGCGCGCCTCGGTGCGATAGGTGCGGGCGTCGAGCGGCGGCGCGGTCAGCCAGGGTACGATGTCTTGGGGGGAGTCGAGGCCCGTGTCGATCCAGCGGCGCCACAGCCCGCCCTCGGCGGGCGCCGGCAGCTCGAACTCGAGCGGCTCCCAGTAGGCGTTCAGCACGATGTGGACGAGCATCCCCTCCTGCCTGACTTCCACCTCGAGCGCGATGCTGTGCGAATCGTCGCGCCAGTCGGGAGCGCCGAGCTTAACGCCGTGCCAGCTCTTGCTCGCCGTCCGGATCATGTCCGTGAGGCTCACACGCTGGCGCTCGTGCTCGACGTCCCGCAGGAGCCGCCGCGCGTTCAGCAAGGTCACGAACCGGTGGACGTCGGCGCGCTTCGCGACGAGCGTCCAGTCGAACCAGCTCGTCTCGTTGTCCTGGGAGTAGGCGTTGTTGTTCCCGCCCTGGGTCCGGCGGACCTCGTCCCCCATCACGATCATCGGCACGCCGAGGGAGAGCATCGTCACGGTGAGGAAGTTCTTCACCTGGCGGTTGCGGAGCCTCTCGACCGCGGGATCGTCCGTCGGTCCCTCGACGCCGCAGTTCCAGCTCCGGTTGTCGTCGGCGCCGTCGCGGTTCTCCTCGCCGTTCGCCTCGTTGTGCTTGCGGTCGTACGAGACGAGGTCGTTCAGCGTGAAGCCGTCGTGGCAGGTGACGAAGTTCACGCTCTGCTCGGGCTCACGGTGCTTGTGGCCGTAGATCGCAGGGCTGCCGACGAAGCGGTCGGCGAAACGGCGGACCGAGCCGTTCACGGCGCGGAAGAAGTCGCGGGCGTCGTCGCGGAACCGCCCGTTCCACTCGCGCCAGCTGTCCCCGACGAAGCTGCCCACCTGGTAGAGGCCGGCCGCGTCCCAGGCCTCGGCGAAGAGCTTCGTGCCGGCGAGCACGGGATCCGACTCGATGTCCCACAGGACGGGCGGATTCGGCATCGGATGCCCCGACTCGTCGCGGGCGAGGATCGACGCGAGATCGAAGCGGAAGCCGTCGACGTGCATCGTCTGGACCCAGTACCGGAGGCTGTCGACGATCATCCGGCGGACGATCGGGTTGTTCGCGTTGAGCGTGTTGCCGCAGCCGGTGTAGTTCGCGTACCGCGCAGGATCGCGCTCGAGGATGTAGTACGTCGGGTTGTCGAGGCCCCGGAACGAGAGCGTCGGCCCGCAGTGATCGCCCTCCGCCGTGTGGTTCCAGACGACGTCGAGGATGACCTCCAGGTCCGCCCGGTGGAGCGCCTTCACCATGTCCCGGAACTCGTCCACGGGCCCGAGCGGATCGCGACGCGAGCTGTACGCCGCGTGGGGCGCGAAGAACGAGATCGGCGCGTAGCCCCAGTAGTTGACGCCGCGGGGCGCATCCTGGGCATCGAAGTGGAACACCGGCAGGAGCTCGACGGCCGTCACACTGAGGTCGCGGAGATACGGGACCTTCTCGCTCACGCCCGCGTACGTGCCCCGCCGCTTCTCCGCGACGCCGGAGCTCGGATGCCGGGTGAAGCCGCGCACGTGCATCTCGTAGATGATCGTGCGCGCGGCGGGCAGCCGGAGCGGCGCGTCGCCCTCCCAGTCGTAGGTATCCGGGTCGATGACCACGCTCTTCATCGCGGTGTCGTCGTTCGGGCCTGGCGCGGCCGCCGCCGCGCGCCGGTAGCCGGCCGGCACGACCACACCGCGACCGTACGGGTCGAGGAGCACCTTGTCGCCGTCGAAGCGGAGCCCGTGCGCAGGGTCCGCGGGCCCGGCGACGCGATAGGCGTACAGCTGCCCGGGGCGCAGATCGGGCACGAACACGTGCCAGTAGTGGTACGTCCGGTTGGCGGCCGGATCGATCGAGATCACCGACGCGGGTCGGGCGTCCTCGACGTCGTCGAACAGGAGCAGATCGACGGCCGTCGCCTGCCGGGAGAACACGCTGAAGTTGACGCCCTGCTCCGATGGCGTGGCGCCGAGCGGGGCGCTCGTGCCTTCGCCGATCCGAGCGGCGGGTGCCCTCCTCACCAAGCCGGACATCGCACCTCCTCGTGGTTGGCCGAACCCGTTGGCAAGCCGCGTACCACGATCGCATGCCCGCCGGGGGCCCAGAAGTCGCCTGATCCTTCCGAGAGCTACAAATCGCGCGCGGCGGCCGTGGCGACGATCAAAATCCGGGCTACTCGCCGGGGTGGGCGAACGTATGGCGCACGTGCGCGCGGCCTTCTTGACCGCGTCGTTTTCCCTGTCGTACGCACTTTCCCGAAGCGATCAGGAGCCCGAGGACGAACGCGGACAGGGTCGCGATGAGGCCCGGAGCGAGCTTCACGACGCCCGTCGCGTCCGCGCTCGATTTGCCCCCGCGCGCCGCGCGAAGCCCTTGACCGCGGCGACGAAGCGATCGGTCATCTGGCCGATGAGCGCCGGGGACGGGAGCCAGTTGCCGCGGTGCTTCGTGAAGAAGTTGGCGAGCTGGCCCGGGCGCTGTACCCCAGGCACGTAGCCGTGGAGGTAGAGGCGGTCGATCGACTCGACCTGGAGGGTGACGTGATCGCGGAGTAGAGTGTCGATGTTCGATCGCGTGCTCCTGCTGCTGCCGCGGGAACCGTCGCGCGTGGTGACGCGCGAGCACCGCGCGCAGGTCCTCGGTGCGATTCTCGAGGCTTCCGAATCCGAGCGAGCGGTCCGAAAGTCCGGTGCCGCGCTTGTCCTGGACGATCACGCGGAAATGACGTCCGAGGCCCCGGATCACCTCGAACGGCGGCAGCTCCCACATCAGATCCATGTGGGTGACGAATCCGGATGCAACCAGCATGTCGGGCCCTTCGCCGAAGACGGCGTAGGCGATGTCGATGCCGTCGCTGGTGCGCGCGTAGAGGACGTCGGCGGGGGCTCCGCCATCGCGCAGGAGCCTACAGGTGCCACCGCCTCGTGCACAATCCCCACGCGCGGGGTCTCGTCCGCATCAAACGGCCGATGCTGGTTGAACATGCGTCCCGAACGCCTTCTGACCAACCAACCTTCGGGGGCGGTGCTGCGCACGCCGCTCGGCTCGCGAGCGGGAGGTGCTGCGACCGCGCGCGTGCGATGAACCCCGATTGACTGGGGAATCGAAGCGACGGAATGATCTCGCCATGGAATCCCCGGTCAGGTACGCGAGGAGCGGTGGCGTGCACATCGCCTACCGGACGTTCGGGGAGGGACCGCGTGACATCGTCCTCGTGCCGGGAACAGTATCGCACGTCGAGCTGTACTGGGAGCTGCCGACCAACACGTACCTCCTGAAGCGGCTCGCTTCGTTCGCCCGGGTGATCGTCTTCGACAAGCGCGGGCAGGGGCTGTCCGACCGGGTGGCCGAGATGACCCTCGAAGAGCGGATCACCGACGTGCGGGCGGTGATGGACGCAGCCGGCTCGGAACGCGCAACGATCTACGGCTGGTCCGAAGGCGGGCCGATGTCGCTGATGTTCGCCGCCACGTACCCCGAGCGCACCACGGGCCTCGTGCTCTACGGAAGCTACGCGTCGATCAAGGTCGGCCGCGAGGACTTCGAGAAGTTCCTCGAGACCCTGGAGACCCACTGGGGCGAGGGCGTGCTGGTCGATGTGACGGCGCCGAGCCGCCGCGAGGACCAGTCATTCGTGCAGTGGTTCGGCCGGCTCGAGCGCGCCGTGGCGAGTCCCGGGGGCATTCTCACGCTGATGCGCGCCAACTACGAGATCGACGTCCGCCACCTGCTGCCGGCGATCCACGTGCCCGCGCTGATCCTCCATCGCAAGGGGGATCCTCTCGTGCCCGTCGGGGCCGGCCGCTATCTCGCCGAGCACATCCCCGGAGCGAAGTACGTCGAGCTTCCTGGAGTCGACCATCTGCTCCAGGCGCTCGACCAGGATCTGCTGGACGTCCTCCTCGATGAGGTCGAGGAGTTCATCACAGGCACGCGCCGTCGCCCGGAGGCGGATCGCGTGCTCGCCACCGTGATGTTCGTCGACATGGTCGCCTCGACCGAGCGCGCTGCCGTGCTCGGCGACCGCCGGTGGCTGACGCTGCTCCAGGGCTACCGCTCGGTCGTGCGCAGGGAGGTCTCGGCGTTCCGGGGGCGCGAGGTCAACACCGCCGGTGACGGCCTCGTCGCGGCATTCGACGGTCCGGCGCGCGCGGTCCGGTGCGCCCGCTCGGTCCGCGATCGGGTACGGCCTCTGAGCGTCGAGGTGCGGATCGGGCTGCACACGGGCGAGTTCGAGCTGCTGGGCGACCGCCTCGGCGGCATCGCGCTGCACATCGGCGCGCGGGTCGCCACCATCGCCGGTCCCGGCGAGATCCTGGTGTCGAGCACCGTCAGGGATCTCGTCGCCGGCTCCGGCCTGCGCTTCGCCGATCGGGGACTGCACGACCTCAAGGGCGTTCCCGGCGAATGGCGCCTGTTAGCCGCCGAGTGACCTGACGACCGCGTCCGATCCGACCCGCCGCCTCAGGCGGCGGCGAGCGGCCGCGCGCCGTCGCGTCGTGACGCCAGGCGGACCGTGGCGACCAGCACCGCGGCCAGTACCACCGAGGCCCCGACGGTGCCCAGCCCGACACCGCCCTCGCGTGGGGACTTCGTCAGCACGTCGCCCATGGTGGCGCCGAAGGGTCGCGTGAGAACGAACGCCGCCCAGAAGAGCGCCGTGCGCGAGATCCGGGTGAAGAGGACGGCTCCGCCGACAACCGCCAGCAGTTTCGCAACCGGGGCGACGTCGACGTAGACGACGCTGTTGATGCCATTTCGAGCTTGATGGCCTCTGGCTTCGCCACGTCGACCGCCGCGCGGGACAAGCCGAGGTACCGGTATACGAGCAGTTGCAGCTCGCGGAACTGCGCGTCGATGCGCGCCTCGAGGTCTCGATCGGTGAGCGAGCCGTCGTGCAGCAGTACGAGGTCAGCGGCGAGTTCGCGCGTTTTTTGAAGCACTAGGGCCTCGAACCAGTTCGCGCACGCCGCGAGCCGTGCCGTGGCCGCCCAGCCGGGTCACCACTACAATCCGCTGTTCATCTACGGAGGACGGACGGCGTTGTCGCGACCATACGAAAACGGCTGCGCAGGCGACACAGGGGGCGAGTTCGCCAGCGGGTCGCGCACGCCTACGTGGCCTACTACAACGGCGCCCGGCCGTCGCAGGCGATCCACGCGATCCCTGCGCCGTACCCGGAACTCCGGGCCTCGCCATCCGCCGAGGGCACGCTCATCGCCCTGCCCGTCCTCGGCGGCGTCCATCACGACT
>JBKOYI010000014.1:0-5634 GCA_046725335.1 Myxococcota bacterium
GTGGCGGTTCTTGGTCTGGTACTCCACGTGGGCGGTGGCGATGGTGATGCCTCGCTCCCGCTCCTCCGGGGCCTTGTCAATCTGGTCATAGGCCAGATACTGGGCTCCGCCCTGCTTGGCCAGCACCTTGGTGATGGCCGCCGTCAGCGTCGTCTTCCCGTGGTCCACGTGCCCAATCGTCCCCACGTTCACGTGGGGCTTGGTCCGCTCGAATTTCTCCTTGCTCATGTCGCTCTCCTCAATGTCCTCGGATGCGGGCGACGATCTCGTCCGAGACCGCCTTGGGCACCTGGGCGTAGTGGCTGAACTGCATGGTGTAGGTGGCGCGGCCCTGGGTCCTCGACCGGAGATCGGTGGCGTAGCCGAACATGGTCGCCAAGGGAACTTGCCCCTGGATGTGCTGGGCACCGCTCTTCGGTTCCATGCCCAGGATCTTCCCCCGCCGGGCGTTCAGATCTCCGATGACGTCGCCCATGAACTCCTCGGGCGTCACCACCTCGATGGACATCACCGGCTCGAGCAGCGCCGGCCCGGCCCGGGCGGCACCGTCGCGGAAGGCCATCGAACCGGCGATCTTGAAGGACACCTCACTGGAATCGACGTCGTGGAAGCTTCCATCGAAGGCCTCCACGTGCACGTCCACCACCGGGTAGCCGGCCAGTGGCCCGTTGCTCATCGACTCCTGGACCCCCTTGAAGGCTGCCTCCACGAAGTCTCGGGGAACCGCTCCACCGACGATCGAGTTCTGGAAGGTGGCGCCCTTCCCCGGCGGATTGGGCGAGAGGCGGAGCCAGATGTCCCCGTACTGCCCTCGGCCCCCCGATTGGCGGATGTACTGCCCCCGGCTCTCCACTTGCTGGGTGATGGTCTCGCGGTAGGCCACCTGCGGCTTGCCCACGTTGGCCTCGACCTTGAACTCCCGCAGCAGCCGGTCGACGATGATTTCCAGGTGCAGCTCGCCCATCCCGGCGATGAGCGTCTGGCCGCTCTCGGGGTCGGTCCGAACCCGAAAGGAGGGATCCTCCGACGCCAGTTTCGCCAGGGAGGTCCCCAGCCGGTCCTGGTCGGCCTTGGTCTTGGGCTCGATGGCGATGTCGATGACCGGCTCGGGAAACTCCATCCGCTCCAGCACGATGGGATGGGCCTCATCACAGAGGGTGTCCCCGGTGGTGGTGAGCTTGAGGCCCACCGCGGCGGCGATGTCCCCGGCCAGCACTTCGTCGATCTCGTCCCGCTTGTCGGCCCGCATCTGCACCAGCCGCCCGATTCGTTCCCGCTTGCCCTTGGCCGGATTCCAGGCCGCCATCCCACTGGCCAGTCGCCCGGAATAGACCCGGATGAAGGTCAGCGTCCCCACGAAGGGGTCGGTCATGATCTTGAAGGCCAGCGCGCTGAAGGGAGCCGTGTCGCTGGTGGGACGGGTCACCTGGTTCCCGGTCTTGGGGTCCTTTCCGTGGACCGGGGGGATGTCCAGCGGCGAGGGGAGGAAGTCGACCACGGCATCCAGCAGCGGCTGGACCCCCTTGTGCTTGAAGGCCGAGCCGCACAGAACCGGGAAGAGCTTGCGGGCGATGCATCCCTTGCGCAGCGCGGCCAGCAGCTCCTCCGCAGTGGGCTCCCGCCCGTCGAGGTAGGCATGCATGACGTGGTCGTCCTGCTCGGCGCAGGCCTCCACCAGATGCGTCCGGGCGGTGCGGGCCGCTTCCAGCAGCTCCCCCGGAATGTCCACCAGGTCGTAGCGGCTGCCCAGCTCGGTCTCGTCGAAGACCAGGGCCTTCATCGAGACCAGGTCGATGACCCCTAGGTGCTGGTCCTCTGCCCCGTAGGGAATCTGGATCGGCACGGCGTTGGCCCGAAGCTTGTCCCGGATGCTCTGCACCGACATCGCAAAGTCGGCGCCCAGACGGTCCATCTTGTTGATGAAGCAGATCCGCGGCACACCGTAGCGGTCGGCCTGGCGCCACACCGTCTCGCTCTGGGGCTCGACGCCGTTGGCGGCATCGAAGACGGCGATGGCCCCATCGAGCACCCGCAGGCTCCGCTCCACCTCGATGGTGAAGTCCACGTGGCCCGGCGTGTCGATCAGGTTGATGCGGTAGCGCTGGTCGTGCCGCGGCCAGAAGGCGGTGATGGCCGCCGAGGTGATGGTGATGCCGCGCTCGCGCTCCTGCACCATCCAGTCGGTAGTCGTGTTGGCGTCGTCGACGTCACCCATCCGGTGGATGGTGCCGGTGTAGAAGAGGATCCGCTCGGTGGTGGTCGTCTTCCCGGCATCGATGTGGGCCATGATGCCGATGTTGCGGTACCGCTCGAGCGGGAAGTCGCGGGCCATGACTGTGTCGCCCGACTCCCGGGCGCTGCCTACCAGCGGTAATGAGCGAAGGCCTTGTTGGCCTCGGCCATCTTGTGCGTGTCTTCGCGCTTCTTCACCGCGTTGCCGCGGTTGTTGGCGGCGTCCATGATCTCGCCGGCCAGCTTCTCTTCCATCGTCTTTTCGCCACGGGCCTTGGCATAGATGATCAGCCAGCGCATGCCCAGGGCCACCCGGCGATCCTGCCGCACCTCCACCGGAACCTGGTAGGTCGCCCCGCCGACCCGGCGGCTCTTCACCTCCAGCACCGGCTTGACGTTGTCCAGGGCCTTCTTGAAGGTGCGGAGGGGCTCTTCCTTGGCTCGCTCCTCGATGAGGGCGAAGGCGCCGTAGCACACCCGCTCGGCGATGGACTTCTTCCCCTTCCGCATCAGGTCGTTGACGAACTTGGTGACCAGGCGGTCCTGGAACTTGGGGTCAGGGAGGATCTTGCGCTTGGCGACGACGCGGCGACGAGGCATGCGGTCAGGTTTCCTTGGACAGTGACTAGCTCGGCCGCTTGGCGCCGTACTTGCTGCGGCCCTGCTTGCGGCCCTGCACGCCCACCGAATCGAGCGTGCCGCGAATGATGTGGTAGCGGACGCCCGGGAGGTCCTTGACGCGGCCTCCGCGGATCATCACCACCGAGTGCTCCTGGAGGTTGTGCCCCACCCCAGGGATGTAGGAGGTCACCTCGATGCCGTTGGTCAACCGAACGCGGGCCACCTTGCGAAGCGCCGAGTTCGGCTTCTTCGGAGTGGTGGTGTAGACGCGGGTGCACACCCCCCGCTTCTGGGGGGACTCCTTCAGCGCCGGGCTCTTGCCCTTGACGTTGAGCTTCTCCCGTCCTTTGCGCACCAGCTGGCTGATGGTCGGCATCGACTCGGAAATCCCTTCGCGAAACCCCCCGAAAAGAGGGCGCGGTCTATAACGCTGCCCAGAGGGGAGTCAAGGGTGCGACCCCGCTGGCGGAGGCCCTCCGAGGGTGTCGGTCCGCGGGCCTCGCGATCAGAGATCCAGCACCATCACGATCGCGTCCTCCCCCTCGTCCACGTAGTAGTTGGGGCGGATGCCCACGGGACGAAATCCGAAGCCCCGGTAGAGCTCCAGGGCGGCGGAGTTGCTGCGCCGCACCTCCAGGGTGGCCAGGGCACACCGTTTCTGCCGCCCGGCATCCAGCGCGGCCTGAAGGACCGCCCGGGCCACTCCCCGGCGACGGTGCTCCGGAGCGGTGGCCACGTTGAGCAGGTGCAGCTCGTCGTGAACCACCCAGAAGATGACGAAGCCGAGCAGGACCATCCCCCGGGGACCCGGCTCCTCGGCAACCAGGATGGTCGACCAGTCATGTCCCAGCTCGCGGCGAAGCAGCTCCTGGCTCCAGGGGTTGCGGAAGGCCACCTGCTCGATCTCCATCACCTTGGGGAGATCGGCGGCGGTCATGGGCCGGAGGATGAACGACTCCCGGGGCAGCTCCCGAGGGCGCCTCACGGCTGGAGCCCGTCCCGAACCAGCTGTTCCGGGGTGGCCACGAGGCGGACCGGGACCGAGGCGCGGAGTTGACCCAGCGCCTCCCGGGCCAGAACGAAGGCCCGCTCCCGCTGAAGCCGATCGCGGAGCGGCCCCCGGGCTTCCTCCCAGGTCCGGCCCGCCGGCTCCGCCTCCCAGGCCCGCCGAACGTCCCCCTCCGAAACTTGGGAGCGGAGCCGAACTCGACCGTCGATGACTTTCTCGGTCCGCAGAGCCCGGGCCAGCACCTCGGCCACCTGGGCCCGGTCCGCCCCGTGGCTTCGAAGGAAGGCGTCGAAGACCGCCGCCGAGGGAAAGCGGGCCTCGAAGGCCCGAAGCCGGGCATCCACTTCGGCAGGCTCCACCGGAAAGGCGTTCAACTTGTCGGCTTCGGCGGCAGCGGCACGCTGAGCAATGGCCAGCTCGAGCCCATTCTGGAGCGCCGAGCGGTCCAGAGGAGCGGTGGCCGCTTCCACCCCTCCCCGATCGACCAGCATCACCCGGGCCTCGAAGTCGAGCTGGCTGGAGGTCAGGACGTGGCCGTCGATCACAGCGACCACGCGGTCGAGCACCTTGGCCACCGCCGGAAGCGTGAGGAGAAGGCAGCCCAGCGCCACTCGGTGCAGTGCCAGGCTTCCCCCAGGCAGCCGTCGCCTGCACTGGCATGGGGGTTGCGGACGGTTAAGCTCCTTCGACTGCATGGCTGAGGACCTCTACCAGCTGCTGGGCGTCTCCCGAGGCGCCAGCGAGGACGAGATCAAGAAGGCGTACCGCAAGCTGGCGCGCAAGTACCACCCGGACGTGAACCCCGGCAACAAAACGGCCGAGGAGAAGTTCAAGCAGCTCAGCGCCGCCTTCGAGGTGTTGTCCAATCCGGACAAGCGCAAGCTGTACGACGAGTTCGGCGAGGACGCCGCCAAGATGGGCTTCGACCCCAAGAAGGCCGAGGCTTACCGCGCCTACCGCGACGCGGCAGCCCGGGGTGGCCCGGTCGGTGGGCGGGGGATGCCCGACTTCGAGGGCGTCGATCTGGGCGACATCTTCGGAGACCTCTTCGGACGAGCAGCGGGTGGGGGGGGCCGGAGCGTCGAGGACCTGTTCGGCCGGATGGAAGAGGAGGGGCCGAAACGGGGCGAGGACCTCCATACCCAGGTGCGGCTGAGCCTTCGCGAGGCCGTCACCGGGACCGAGCGAAGCCTTTCCGTCACCCGCCCAGGACGCTGCAAAAAGTGTAAGGGTTCCGGGCACTTCGGTCGTCAGACCACCTGCCCCACCTGCAAGGGCTCAGGCAAGATCCGTCAGGGGCGTGGCCCCTTGTCGCTCACCTGTCCCACCTGCGGCGGAACCGGCAAGGTGGCGCCCCCCTGTGACGTGTGCGGGGGTTCGGGCCGGGTGGAGGAGACCACCCGGGTCACGGTGAAGATCCCGGCCGGGGTCCAGACCGGCTCTCAGGTCCGAGTCGCCGGTCAGGGAGCCGCCGGGACGAAGGGAGGACCCCCGGGGGACCTGTTCCTGGAGGTGGTGGTGGAGCCCCATCCCCTGGTCCGCCGCGAGGGAGACGATCTCTACGTCGACCTTCCGGTGACCGTGCCCGAGGCGATGTTCGGGGCTCAGGTCCGGATGCCGACCTTCAACGGCGAGGTGACCGTCACCGTTCCGCCGGGCAGCCAGGGGGGCCGGAAGCTGCGGCTGAAGGGCCAGGGGGTGCCCTCGCTCAAGGGCAACGGGCGCGGCGATCTCTATCTGTCGCTGAAGGTGATGGTGCCGGAGAAGGCCAC
>JBKOYI010000134.1:0-7705 GCA_046725335.1 Myxococcota bacterium
GGCGCAGGAGGCGGTGCTGGACCGGCTCCATTCCGGTCAGACCGAAGAGGCCCGGAGCGAATTCGTCCGGTGGTGGTTTCTCGATCAACGGTCGAGCGCGATGCTGGCCGACCTGTCGGTCTACAACCTGAAACGGCTCGACCGGACGCTGGCCAATGTCCAGCGGGTCCGGCGGCGGTTCGACCTGGGGGTGATCTGGCTCGCCGCGGTATGCGCGGTGGTGGTCGCTCTCTCTGCGGTCTACGTGCTCCGGGGCGTCGTCCGACCCCTGGTGGATCTGACCGAGGCCAGCAGCACGGTCGGAGGCTCCTCCCCCCAGCCCATCCCCCGACTGGAGGGGCGAAACGACGAGCTGGAGACCCTCTCCGGCGCCCTGGCCGACACCACCGAGCGGCTGGTGACTGCCAACCGCGACCTGGCCGCCGCGCTCAGCTCGCGCGATCAGTTCCTCTCCATCGCCGCCCACGAGCTTCGGACGCCCCTCACCTCATTGCTGCTTCAAGTACAGCTGTTGAAACGAGGCCTGGGGCCCGGCGCCGACCGGGAGAAGCTGGCCCGGGCCATCAGCTCCACCGAGCGCCAGGTCTCCCGGGTCAACCAGCTGGTGAGCGATCTGCTCGATGTCACCCGGATCCAGGCCGGGCGACTCGAGCTTCACCTCGAGCGCGTCCCGCTGGAGGCGCTGGTCCGTGAGGTGTGCACCCGTTGTGGCCCTCTCCTCGACGCGGGAGGGAACGCCCTGACGCTGACACTCGAGCCGGGGCTGGTCTGTGAAGCGGACGCCTCGCGGCTGGAGCAGGTGCTGGTGAACTTGTTGGCCAACGTCTCTCGACATGCCCCGGGCGCGGCGGTCCAGGTGTCCCTTGCTGCCGACGATGGCCAGGCCGTCTTGCGCGTCCACGACGATGGGCCGGGCATCCCCGACCAAGTCCGGCAGAGGGTGTTCGAGCGCTTTGTCCGCAATCGCGAATCGAAGGTTGGACTGGGACTGGGGCTCTTCATCTCCAAGCAGATCGTCGAGGCACACGGCGGCGGCATCGAGCTGGAGAGCTCGGCGGGGGCCGGGGCGACCTTCACAGTCCGGCTTCCCCGGGCCTCGGCCCACCAGGGATCGATGGCCGTCCCTGCCTGATGGCCTCCCCATGAGCGAAGGCCCCGCCCGGGATGGGACCGGAACGGGGCCTTGGCTCTTCACGTTCTGAAAGCGGCCGTCAGTAGTCCATGTCTTCGCCGCCGTAGTCGGGGGCACCCGCTCCGGCGCCGCCGCCCCTGGCCTTCTTCTTCGGCTTCTCGGCCACCATGGCTTCAGTGGTGAGGAGGAGCGAGGCCACCGAGGCTGCGTTCTGGAGCGCCGTCCGGGCCACCTTGGTAGGGTCGATGACCCCGGCCTTCTCCAGATCCTCGTACGACTCGGTTTGGGCATTGAGTCCGTAGGCCCCCTGCCCGGCCTGGACCTTGTCCAGCACCACCGCCCCCTCCAGTCCGGCGTTGCTGGCGATCCTCCGGAGCGGCTCGGCCAGGGCCCGGCGGATGATGTCCACTCCGGCCGACTGCTCCGGGGACACCTTGAGAGCGTCGAGTGCGCCCAGCGAACGAAGGTAGGCCACCCCCCCGCCGGGGACGACGCCCTCCTCGACCGCGGCGCGGGTGGCGTGAAGGGCGTCCTCCACCCGGGCCTTGCGCTCCTTCATCTCGGTCTCGGTGGCCGCCCCCACCTTCACCACCGCCACTCCGCCGGCCAGCTTGGCCAGCCGCTCCTGGAGCTTCTCCTTGTCGTAGTCGCTGGTGGTCTCGTCGATCTGGGTGCGGATGAGCTTGATCCGCCCCTCGATGTCCGCCTTCTTCCCCGCCCCGTCGACCAGGGTGGTGTTGTCCTTGTCGATCTTGATCCGCTTGGCCTTCCCCAGGTCGTTGAGGGTGAGGTTCTCGAACTTGATGCCCAGCTCCTCGCTGACCACGTTGCCGCCGGTGAGGGTGGCGATGTCCTTGAGCATCTCCTTGCGCCGGTCACCGAACCCGGGGGCCTTCACCGCCGCGACGTTGAGCACCCCGCGCAGCTTGTTCACCACCAGGGTGGCCAGGGCCTCGCCCTCGACGTCCTCGGCGATGATGAGGAGCGGCTTCCCCGAGCGGGCCACCTGCTCCAGCAGCGGGATGAGGTCGGCCATGGCGCTGATCTTCTTCTCGCTGATGAGGATGTAGGCCTCGTCCAGCTCGACTTCCATTCGCTCCCGATTGGTCACGAAGTAGGGGCTCACGTATCCGCGGTCGAACTGCATGCCCTCCACCACATCGAGGGTGGTCTCCAGGCCCTTGGCCTCCTCGACGGTGATGACCCCCTCCTTGCCCACCTTCTCCATGGCGTCGGCGATGATGTTGCCGATGGTCTCGTCGCCATTGGCGGAGATGGTTCCCACCTCGGCGATCTCCTTCTTGCCCTTGGTGGGCGTGCTCAGCTTCTTCAACTCGGCCACCACGACCTCCACCGCCTTGTCGATGCCCCGCTTCAGCTCCATGGGGCTATGGCCGGCGGCCACCAGCTTGAGGCCCTCCTCGTAAATGGCCCGGGCCAGGACGGTGGCGGTGGTGGTCCCGTCGCCTGCGGTCTCGGAGGTCTTGCTGGCCACCTCCTTCACCATCTGGGCGCCCATGTTTTCGAACCTATTTTCGAGATCGATCTCCTTGGCGACGGTGACGCCGTCCTTGGTGACCGTGGGAGAGCCGAATGACTTTTCGATGACGACGTTGCGACCCTTGGGGCCCAGCGTCACGGCGACTGCATCCGACAGGACCCGAACCCCGCGCAAAATGGCGTCGCGGGCACCCTGGTGGAAGGCGATTTCCTTGGCTGCCATGCTGCAAACCTCCGGAAATACTGCGTTTTTGTGGTCGGCCGGGCTTGGCACTCCCCGGCTGCGAGCGCCAACCTAAAGGTCTGCGCGCCGTTGTCAACACGAACTGGCGCCGAGAGGCACCCCGGGTGACTCTGGAGCCCAATCTGGGCGACTGAGCCGGCCGGAGAGTGCCCCTGGGCCCCTGCCGCGACCTGCCCACCTGCGAAGGTCGAGGCCGTGCGGATCCTCTATGGAGTGGTCGGTGAAGGGATGGGGCACGCCACGCGCTCGCGGGTGGTGCTCGATCGCCTGGCTCAGGAACATGAGCTGTACGTGGTCGTCTCCGGCCGCGCCCACGCCTACCTCGCCGCGCGCTTCCCCAACGTCCATCGAATCTGGGGATTCACCCTCAACTACCGCGGCAACACCATGAAGCGCTGGCCGACGGTGTTGCAGAACCTCCGCGGCGCGGTGGGCGGCTGGCCGAAGAACGTGGGCGAGTACATGAAGCTGGTGGCCAGCTTTCGTCCCGACGTCGTGATCAGCGACTTCGAGAGCTTCAGCTACTACTTCGGCAAGGTTCACCGGATCCCGGTCATCGGTCTGGACAACATCCACGTCATCAGCCGTTGCGAGCACGCTCGCGCGCTTCTGGCCGGTCACGAGCGGGACTTCGGCCTCATCCGGCGGGTAGTGGCGGCAAAACTTCCTCGCTGCTTCCACTACCTGATCACGACGTTCTTCCATCCCCCGGTGTCTCGGAAACGGACCACCCTGGTCCCGCCCGTCCTCCGCCCGGAGGCCCTGGCCGCGAAGAGCGAACCCGGGGATCACCTGCTCGTTTACCAGACTGCCTCCACCAACGTTGGCCTCCCCGAGGTGCTGAAGCGGCTAGGGATGCCGACCCGCATCTACGGCCTCCGCCGGGAGATCCGTGAGGACGTGGTCGAGGGCAATCTGACCTACCGCCCGTTCAGCGAGTCGGCTTTCATCGACGACCTCCGGACCTGTCGGGCAGTGGTGGCCGGCGGAGGCTTCACCCTGCTCAGCGAGGCGGTCTACCTCCACAAACCGGTGCTCTCTGTCCCGGTGGAGCGCCAGTTCGAGCAGGTGCTCAACGCCCTCTACATCCAGGAGCTCGGCTACGGACGCTACGCTCCCAAGCTGAACGCGGAGGCGCTGAACGATTTTCTCGGTCGCCTCCCCGAGTTCCAGCGCGCTCTGGCCGCCTACCACCAGGACGGCAATAACGTGGCCCTGGCGGCGCTCGACGAGCAGCTGGCCCGGGCAATGGAACGCAGAAGCAGCCGTGCACCGGTCCCTCAGCCGAGGAGGCGAGGCTCGGTCGATCAACGGTGAAGGGACGCCCGACCTACAGTGAATTCAGAAACGAATTGACGAGTTGCTGAGCACTGCCCGGCGGGGAGGCAAGCCGGATCCGTGCTCTCCTGGCCTGACCATCGTGGGCGAGGCTCGCCAGCACTTCCTGCTCGAACCAGTCTGGCTCGGTGCTAGATAGAGCGGTCGTCGTGTCTGGGGTAGAGCGTCCGCGCCTGGTGGCCGGCCTGGTCTTCAAAACCAGTGGGACGGCGCGCGAGCGTCGTTCGGGTGGTTCGATTCCGCTGCTCTACCGTGTAAGTCCCCCGCCAGCGCCGCCGGGCCGACCGGTGCCGGCGGGGAGGCGTCCCCCGGCGAGGCGGGAGAGATGGAGAACGTCCTCGCCTGGCGCAGACGCGCTGAGCAGCACCGTCCTCCCGTCACTCAGCGCGAGTTGCCGTACTCGGTGAGCATGTTGTCGTCGGTGACCAGCCGCAGCGTCCTGTTGGCGCGAAGCGAATCGCCCTCGTCCTGGAGGGACATCGCCAGCAGCGCGTCGAGGGCGGCGCGATTGCGCGGTCGGGCGAAGAGAGGCCCCTCGCCGTCGTCGAACTGCAACAGCGCCTCGCGACGTTGCTCTGCAGACAGGGTGAAGGGCTGGTCGCTCGCGGCGACCATGTTCTTCACCCGCGTGACGTGAGGAAAGACGGTGGCTGCCGTCCGGAACACCTCCTCGGAGCCGGTGGCGTTGAGGTAGAGCACCCCATCCGGCTTGAGCCGGCGCCGGGCGAGCTCCATGAACTCCTTCGACAGCACATGGGTTGCGTGCTCACGCCAGTGGAAGGAGACGTTCATCACCTCGACGTCGAAGCGCGCGTCGGGGTGACGTTCCAGCCAGCGGCGGCCGTCGTCGATGGCAATGGCCACCCTGGCGTCGGCGAGCACGGGCGCCACCTCGGGCCGCGAGCGGATCAGCTCCAGGTACCCCGGGTTGATCTCCACCACCTGCACCCGCCGGACACCTGGATGCTGAAGCAGCGCGCGGGCCCACGAGCCGCTGCTCAGGCCGAGCACCAGCACGTCCTCGAAAGCGTGTCTCAGCTGGGGGACGGCGTAGGCGCGCAGCACGCCGTTCCAGTCGTTCGCCGGGTCGAGGTTGAAGGACCCATCCCAGACGCCACCGCCGTAGACGATGTCGTCCCCCAGCGCCCCGCCAACAGCGATGATCCCGCTGCGATTCTGAACGACCTGCTGGTAGGGGTGCCCGGGCAAGAACTCCTCGTGGAAGTGAAGCTTCTCCAGGAGCGCGTCATAGGTCGGCCGAAATACGGCGGCTCCTGCGGCGCAGCTCAGTGCCACGGCCGCCCACCCCGCCGTCGGGCGCGAGCTTCCTCCCGGCAAAGTGACCGAGCAGATCAGCGCCATGGCCAACGAGCAGAAGGAAACGAGCGCGAAGAGGGCCTGCAGGCTCAGCGCGTCCATGAGCAGGTAGGTGGTCACCAGCGGCCCGCTGACCGAGCCGAGGACGTTTCCCAGGTAGAGGAGGCCCACCCGTTGGCCGACACCTTCGCTCCGCGGAATGCTGACATGGGCCAGGACCGGAAAGAAGACGCCCCCGGCGAACGCCACTGCTCCGGCGAAGCCGTAGGCGTAGAAGCGGCCGGCAAGACCGAGCGTGGCGTAGGCGTTGGCCACCGTCGGCGGCCCGAGGAAGCTCATCCACGCGTTGACCAGCCACAACAAGAGAAGAACCGTTCGGCGCGACCCACGTCTGCTGTCGAGCAAGGGCCTCGCGGCGAGCGCTCCGAGGGCCAGGCCGAGCAAGAAGGTCCCGAGGAGGTGTGCGAAGGCCCTCGGCGCGCCACCGGTGGCATAGGAGATGACGCGGTACCAGAGGATCTCCTGACTCACCGACAGTGCGCCAGCAGCGGCGGCCAGGAGCCAGGCGACGGAGAACCTCATGGTTGTGCTCGCCCCAGCGCCAGCGCCGACAGGCCAACTGCGCCATTGAGTGCCACCGCGACGAAGGTGGTGCCGGTGAGGCCCAGCGTGGGGAACAGGGCATCCGCGGCGAGCCAGCACGCCAGCGCGGATCCGACCGTGTTGACGAAGTAGAGGAGTCCGACCGAGCCGCCCACGTGCCGAAGCCGACGGGTGACGTGCTCGACGAGGAGCGGCAACGTCGCGCCCATCAGCACGGTGGGCACGAAGAGCAGGCCGAAGATGGCCGCGGTTCGGACCGGCAGCGACGATTCGAGGGTCCGCCGGCCCACCGCTTCGATGAGCCCGCGGCTGAATGCGCCGAAGACCCCTATTCCCAGCTCGCAGCACCCGAACAGCAGCAAGGCCTGTGCAGGGAGTCGCGCGGAGACAAGTCCGCCCAGCAGCGAGCCGAGGCCCAGGCCGAGCATGAAGATGGTGACGATGACTGTCACCGACTCGATGTTCACGCCGTAGAGCGTGAAGAGGCGGCGCTGCCACAGCAGCTGGTACAGCAGGGCCGCCACGCCCGAGACGACGAACAGCGAGGCGACGGACGCGAGGGAGCCCCCCCGCGCAGTGACCCGCGGGTTGGACGATCCCTCGAGCCGGCCAGCGTCGGCGTGTGCGCGGACGATGGCCGATGCTGGCGTACTGCCGGATGGACCTTCCCCCCGAGGCGAATCGAGCATCTGGGAGAAAGCTGAGCAGAAATCTCGGCCCCAGGCGAGAAAGCGCCGGAGGGTGGGATGTAGGCAGAGCGCGCGAACAAGGCGTGGCCGCTCGCCGGGGTGGCCGAGCACGTCCCGCCGGTTCCAGAAGGCGTGGGGAGGTGGTTACGGAGGGCTCATCCGCCGATCGCAACCCCAAGAAGGTGTCCCAAGCCGTAGGTCAGGCCTGCTGCAGCGAGCCCCAGCACCAGCTGCCTCGCCCCGCTCCGAAGGACCGGTTTCCCGGTAAAGAGCGTGATGGCTGACCCGATCGCGAACAGTCCCAGCGCGCTGAGGACCAGGCTGGACAGCACCGCGTCGTTCCCGCGGAAGAAGAAAAAGGGAAGGACCGGGATGACGGCACCGAGCGCGAAGAGCGCGAACGAGGTCGCCGCCGCCGTCGTCGCCGAGCCTCCGAGCTCCTGGGGATCAAGCCCCAGCTCCTCGCGCCCGAGCACGTCCAGCGCCGCTTCCGGCCGGGAGATGAGCTCGCGGCTCAGTGTCGCCGCTTCTTCGGCGCTCAGGCCCTTCGCCCGGTAGAGCAGCTCGAGCTCCTCCCGCTCGTCCTCCGGATCGAGCTCGATCTCGCTGCGCTCGGTCTCCAGCTCGCGTTCGGCCAGCTCGCGGGAGCTGGTCACGCTTACCCACTCGCCCAGCGCCATCGAGGCGGCCCCAGCCAGCAATCCGGCCAGCCCGGTGAGCAGGACGCCCTTCCCGGACGGGGAGGCACCGGCCACCCCCATGACCAGGCTGAGGTTCGAGCACAGCCCGTCGTTGGCACCCAGCACCGCCGCACGGAGCGCGTTGCCGCCGACGTTGCGATGACGCCCTTCGAGCCGGGCCACCTCCGCCCCACCCGCGCCC
>JBKOYI010000171.1:0-10949 GCA_046725335.1 Myxococcota bacterium
ATCGCCGTCACCACCGACATCATCGTCGGCTTCCCGGGCGAGACCGAGGAGGACTTCCAGGCCACCCTCGAGCTCACCCGGGAAGTTCGCTACGAGAACCAGTTCTCCTTCGTCTTTTCGGCCCGGCCGCACACCGTGGCCGCGGTCAAAGAGGAGAGCTGGGGGCTCGTCCCACAGGAGACGAAGGTGGAGCGGCTGGAGCGGCTTCAGACCTTGCAGCGACGGATCAGCGGCGAGATCCTGGCTGCCCTGGTCGGCCAGGAAGTGGAGGTCCTGGTCGAAGGGCCCTCCCGCTCGAACCCCTCCCGCCGCTTCGGCCGAACCCCGGAGAACCGGACCGTCAACTTCGATGGTGAGGCCCCCGTCGGCGCTCGGGCTCGGGTGCGGGTGAGCCGCGCCTCCCCCAACGCCCTCTCCGGGACCCAGTCGGGTCTGGTGGACCTTCCCCCCGTTCCGCCGAGCCAGCGGCCACGCCCCGAGGCGGCCTGATGGGCATTCGCGCCTTCCAGGGAAAGATTCCCAAGCTCCACCTCACGACCTTCATCGCCGACGGGGCCCAGGTCATCGGCGACGTGGAGATCGGGGAGGAGTCGTCCATCTGGTACAACACCATCGTCCGGGGCGACGTGTACCCCATCCGGATCGGACGGCGCACCAACATCCAGGACCTCTCCATGGTCCACGTGGACGAGGGAACCTACCCGGTCCGCGTCGGGGACGAAGTGACGGTGGGCCACCACGTCGTCCTGCACGGCTGCACGGTGGGCAACCGGGTCCTGGTCGGAATCGGGGCCATCGTCCTCAACGGGGTGGTCATCGAGGATGACTCCTTCATCGCCGCCGGAACCCTGCTCAGCCCCGGGACCCGCGTTCCATCGGGCTCGATGGTCATGGGAAGCCCGGGGCGGGTGAAGCGCCCGCTCACCGACGCCGAGCGGGCGGGACTTTTGACCTCGGCGGCAGGCTACGTCCTGAACGCAAAGCTCCACCGGGGAGGCTGATGTCGCACCTGCCCCGGGGGCGGGCGCAGGCTGCCGTGCTAGAAGGCCGGCACAATGGCGCCTCAGGACGCGTTGCGGGCCTGCGCACTGTTCAAGGGATTCACCGAAACCGGTCTGCAGATTCTCGCCGGCATCGCGATCGAGCGCAGCTACCCGCGCGGAGCCCCCCTGTTCGTGGAGAACATGGTGGCCGAGTCGTTGTTCATCATCGCCGAGGGGCGGGTGGGCATCACGGTGCGCAACGGGACCGAGGAGCTTCCGCTCGGCGAGCTACAGCGCGGCGACTCGCTGGGCGAGCTGGCGCTGGTGCAGCAGGGTCAACGCCTGTGCAGCGCACTGGCCCTCACCCCGGTGTCAGCCATCGAGCTGCGGAGTGTCGACTTCCAGCGGCTGATGACTCAGAAACCTCAGGCCTGTCTCAAACTGCTCATGGCCATCGTGTCCCAGTTCGGTGCCAGGCTTCAGGCCAACCGGGAAGCGTTCAGGGCCCTGGTTCCCCGGCCCTGAAGGGCACACCTGAACTCCTCCTTGGAGTGCTAATGTCCTCCGGCCGTCCCCCTCGGGCGACGGCCTGTCCGGAGTCTCATTGGACGTCCTGCTGAAGACCCTTCTGGTCGGCTCGCACGGGGCGATGGCCTACCTGTCCATCTTCGCCGTGCTCGTGGCGTGCGGGCTGGGAATCCCGCTTCCCGAGGACATCTCGCTCATCCTGGGCGGGTTCCTGGTCTACAAGGGGGCAGCCCATCTGTGGTTGATGGTGGCCACCGGCTTTCTGGGAATCCTGGCGGGCGACACGCTCATCTACATGGCCGGGAGGAGGGTGGGGCGCCGCGTCCGCACCGGGCACGGCTGGCTGTCCCGGGTGGTGACACCCGCCCGGCGGATCGTGGTGGAGGGGCTCTTCGCCCGGCACGGGGAGAAGATCGTCATCGCCGCCCGGTACATGCCTGGAGTCCGGGCGGTCACCTACTTCACCGCCGGTTCGGCCGGAATGCCTTACCCGCGCTTCATTTGCTTCGACGGTCTGGCGGCCCTGGCCTCGGCGCCGCTATTCGTGCTGCTGGGGTTCCGCTTCGGACGGCACCTGCAGCAGGTCATCGAGCTGATGAAGAAGTACCAGCTCATCGCCGCGGGGGTGATGCTGTTCGTGGTTCTGGTGTGGGCCGCGGCCCACCGTTGGCGCGAGCTCCACCTGGCCCGGAAGGCCTGTGCCGAGCTGAAGGACGGCCGGGTTCCGCCCGCCCCGGTGCTGGGCCACGCCGCCGGAGAGTTGAACGACTAACCCCCCGTCCAATCTGGGGAATTCCGGCGGAAATGGCCGGCGCCCTCGCTTTTGTCCGGGGTGCAGCGTATAGAAACCCATGCTGACCGACCCGCTCCGGCTCGCGCTCACGTTCGACGACGTGTTGCTCCAGCCCGCCGAGAGCGACGTCCTGCCCCGCGACGTCCAGCTCGGCACCCGCCTCACCCGGAACCTCCGTCTGAACATCCCGCTGCTCTCGGCAGCGATGGACACCGTCACCGAATCCGCCACCGCCATCGCCATGGCCCAGCAGGGGGGAATCGGCGTCGTCCACAAGAACCTCTCCCCCGAGCGACAGGCCGCTGAAGTGGCCCGCGTCAAGAAGTACTCCAGCGGGATGGTCTCCGACCCGGTCACCATCGAGCCCGAGGCCCCCCTCCAGGTGGCTCTGGAGCTGATGAAACGCCACGGCATCTCCGGCATCCCGGTGACGCGGGGACGAAAGCTGGTGGGGATCCTCACCAGTCGAGACGTCCGCTTCGAGCAGAACCTGGACCGCCGGGTGGACGAGGTGATGACCCGCAAGCTGATCACCGCCCGCGACGGGGTGAGCAAGGCCGCCGCCCTGGAACTGCTGCATGGCAACCGGATCGAGAAGCTGCTGCTGATCGACGAAGCCGGTGAGCTCCGTGGGCTGATGACCATCAAGGACATCGAAAAGTCCCGCTCCCATCCCAACTCCGCCAAGGACGCCAAGGGGCGGCTGCTCTGCGCCGCGGCGGTGGGCGTCGGGCCGGACCGGGAAGAGCGCATCCAGGCACTGCTCAAGGCTGGCTGCGACGTCATCGTGATCGACACCGCCCACGGGCATTCCCGTGGCGTCCTGGACGCCGTCCGCGACACCCGGCGGAACTTCTCGGGCTTCGAGCTGGTGGCCGGCAACGTGGCCACCGCCGATGCCACCCGGGCGCTCATCCAAGCCGGGGTCGATGCAGTCAAGGTCGGCATCGGCCCAGGCAGCATCTGCACCACCCGGGTGGTGGCCGGGGTGGGCGTGCCTCAACTCACCGCAGTGGACGATTGCGCCCGTGAGGCCGACCGCCACGACGTGCCGGTCATCTCCGACGGGGGCATCAAGTACTCCGGCGACATCGTCAAGGCGCTGGCCGCCGGGGCGAGCACGGTGATGATCGGCTCCCTCTTCGCCGGAACCGAGGAGGCGCCTGGCGAGGTCATCCTCTACCAGGGCCGTTCCTACAAGAGCTACCGGGGAATGGGCTCGCTGGGGGCGATGAAGCGCGGAGGCAAGGACCGCTACTTCCAGGCCGACGTCGAGGAAGAGCAGAAGCTCGTCCCCGAAGGCATCGAGGGTCGGGTCCCCTACAAGGGCAGCCTGGCCATGAACGTGTACCAGATGCTGGGCGGCATCCGAGGCGGTATGGGCTACACCGGGTGTCGGACCATCGAAGAGCTGTGGAAGAACGCGACCTTCGTGCGGGTCACCCCCTCGGGCCTCCGGGAGAGCCACGTTCACGACGTCATCATCACCGAGGAGGCGCCGAACTACCGGGTGGAGTGACTCTCGCCCCGGGCCGCCTTCCAGAAACGACGAGAGCCGTGCACATCCACGACGAGAAGATCCTCATCCTGGATTTCGGGAGTCAGTACACCCAGCTCATCGCCCGTCGGGTTCGCGAGCTGGGGGTCTACTGCGAGATCCACCGTCCCGACCTGCCGCTCGCCGAGATCAAGACCTTTGCGCCACGGGGAATCATCCTCTCCGGCGGGCCAATGTCGGTGGAGGCGCCCGGTGCCCCCATGCCAGTTCCTGGCATCTTCGACCTGGGCGTCCCTGTGCTGGGCATCTGCTATGGGCTGCAGCTCATCGCCAAGATGCTGGGCGGCTCGGTGGATCGCACCGCCCACCGTGAGTTCGGCCCGGCGGTGGTGGAGGTCCTGGACAGCCGGGGCCCATTGGCACCCTTCCCGAAAGGCAGTTCGCTGGAAGTGTGGATGAGCCACGGCGACCGAGTGGACGCACTCCCGCCCGGGTTCGAGCCCATCGCCCGGACCGCCAACGCCCCGCTGGCCGCCACGGCCCACACCGAACGGCCCATCTTCGGGCTGCAGTTCCATCCCGAGGTGGTGCACACCCCGCGAGGGAAGGACATCTATCGGGCCTTCCTCTTCGACGTCTGCCGGCTCTCGGGCACCTGGACGATGAAAGGCTTCGCCGAGGAGACGGTGGAGACCATCCGGCGTCAGGTGGGGCAGGGGAAGGTCATCTGCGCCTTGTCCGGCGGGGTGGACAGCTCGGTGGCGGCGCTGCTCATCCACCGGGCCATCGGGGAGCGGCTGACCTGCATCTTCGTGGACAACGGGGTGCTCCGTTCAGGAGAGCGGGAGCAGGTGCAAGAGCTCTTCGAGGGGCGCTTCCACGTGCCGCTCCGGACCGTCGATGCGCGGAAGCGATTCCTGGATCGCCTGGCCGGGGTGGTCGACCCAGAGAAGAAGCGGAAGATCATCGGCCGGGAGTTCATCGCCGTGTTCGAGGAGGCGGCCCGGGACATCGAAGGGGCCGAGTTCCTGGCCCAGGGAACTCTCTATCCGGACGTCATCGAGTCGGTCTCCACCAAGGGCCCCTCGGCCACCATCAAGAGCCATCACAACGTGGGCGGCCTGCCGGAAGTGATGAAGCTCAAACTGGTGGAGCCGCTTCGGGAGCTGTTCAAGGACGAGGTCCGCGCTCTGGGCCGCGAGCTGGGGCTGCCCGAGCCCCTGTTGATGCGCCACCCCTTCCCCGGCCCGGGGCTGGCCATCCGGGTGCTGGGGGCCATCACCGAGGAGGGGCTGGAGCTGGTGCGCAAGGCGGACGTCATCGTCCAGGAGGAGATCCGGGCCGCCGGCTTCTACGGGCAGGTCTGGCAGGCCTTTGCGGTGCTCCTCCCCGTCCAGAGCGTGGGAGTGATGGGCGACGAGCGGACCTACGAGTCGACGGCGGTGGTCCGGGCCGTCACCAGCGTGGATGGAATGACCGCCGACTGGGCCCGGCTTCCCCACGAGCTGCTGGCCCGGATCTCGGCGCGAATCACCAACGAAGTGCGGGGCATCAACCGGGTGGTCTACGACATCTCCAGCAAGCCCCCTTCGACCATCGAGTGGGAGTGAGGTTTCTCACCAGTTTCCGGTCGTCCGGAGAGCAGCTCGCGCCCTAGCATTCTCGGCATGCTCCCGCTCTCCCGTCGCTTCGTTCTGGGGGCAGCCGCAGGCACTGCCGCGCTCGCTGTCTCGCGTAAAGGCGCCCTGGCCGCTGCTGGCCCCGCACCTGTCCTGGCCGAAGTAAGCCGCCGTCAAGCCGAGGCCCTGCAGCGACTTCAGGCGTGGATTCAGCAGCCCTGCATCGCTGCCGAGAACCGGGGCTAAGACACCGGTTTTCCCTTCTTCCTCCAGCTCCTTCGCGAGGCGGGCTTTCAGAAGGTGGAGCGGGCAGAGACCACCGGGAAGCCGGGCGTCTTCGCGACGCTGGACGCCGGCGCGGCTCGGACGATCGGGCTCTACTTCATGTACGACGTTAAGCAGGCCGATCCGGCCGAATGGTCATCGCCGCCGTTCGAGGGTCGGCTGGTGGACCGACCCGGGGTGGGCAAGGTACTCGTCGGCCGTGGAGCGGTGAACCAAAAGGGCCCCGAGGCAGCCTTCCTTGCCGCGCTCCACGCGTACCGGGGCGCGAACCGCAAGCCTCCGGTCAATCTGGTGCTGGTCGCGGAGGGGGAGGAGGAGATCGGCTCCCCGCATTTCGGGGAGGTCGTCCGACGCCCGGATGTCTCGGCCGCGCTCGCCAAGACGCGCGGAGTCTTCATGCCCACCGCAGCCCAGGGGCCGGACGGCGAGGTCTCCATCGGCCTCGGGGCGAAAGGCCTCATCGAAGTCGAGCTCGTCTCGAGCGGCGAGAAATGGGGGAGGGGGCCCAGCAAGGACGTCCACTCGGCCAACCGGGCCCGCTTGGACAGCCCGGCATTCCATCTCGTCCAAGCGCTGGCCACACTGGTGACGCCGGACGGAGCCGAGCCGGCCATCGATGGCTTCGCCGATCGAGCGCGGCCGCTCAGCCCAGCCGAGCTCCAGATGGTCGAACGCGCGGCGCAGCGGATGAGCGAGGCCCAGGCCAAGCAGCTGCTCGGTGTGAAGCGGTGGATTCACGATGAGGACTGGCGTCGGTCGCTGGAGCGTCTGTGCGGGCGGCCGACGGTCAACATCGAGGGCCTGGTCGGGGGCTACACCGGTCCTGGCGGGAAGACCGTCCTTCCCACCCGGGCGGTGGCCAAGCTCGACCTTCGGCTGGTGCCGGAGATGACCGCCGCGGAGGCCCTCGCGGCTCTCAAGGCCCACCTCGCCAAGCGCGGTTTCGGCGACATCGAGGTCACCATGACTGGGGGCTATGACCCGACGACCACCGCCGCCGATTCCGTTTTCATCCGGGCCCAGGCCGCGGCCTACCGGCAGGAAGGGCTCGACCCGCTCCTCTGGCCCAGGACAGGTGGCTCCTGGCCCGGATACCTGTTCACTGGAAAGCCCCTCCAGCTTCCAGCCGGCCACTTCGGCCTCGGGCACGGCTTTGGCGCCCACGCGCCAGACGAGTATTACGTGATCGAATCCAGCAACCCGAAGGTGGCCGGATTCGAGAAGGCTGTGAAGAGCTTCGTCACCTACCTCGAGGCGCTGGCGAGCTGAGACGGCGCGGTCGCCGAAAAGAGAGGCGAGGCTGCATCCGTGGAGGCGCCCCCAATGCCCCAGCACATCGGAATCGTGGCTTGCTCTGCCGAAGGCGCAGCGCTCTGTTACCGGACGGTCTGCCTGGAGGGCGCGAAGCTCCTCGGACCGCACAACCACCCCCAGGTCTCGATGCACACGCACTCGCTCGGCCAGTACGTGAAGTGCATCGACCGCGGAGACTGGCAGGGGGTGGGCGAACTGATGCTCTCCTCGGCGAACAAGCTGGCACGCATCGGCGCGGATTTCCTGATCTGCCCCGACAACACCATTCACCAGGCGCTTCCTCAGGTCGTGCCGCGCTCGCCGCGGCCCTGGTTGCACATCGCCGAGATCGTCGCCACGCAGGCCACCGAGCGCGGGTTCCGGCGGCTCGCTGTGACCGGAACCCGCTGGCTCGTCGACAGTGAGATCTATCCGGAGAAGCTCGCCGCCCGCCGACTGGAGCATGTCCGACCGACTCCTGCCGAACGCGACGAAATCCATCGCATCATCATGGACGAGCTGGTCTACGGCGTTTTCAAGCCCGAGGCGGTCGCGTACTTTCAGCGGGTCATCGCACGGATGAAGGACGAGGGCTGCGACGCCGTGATCCTCGGTTGCACCGAGATCCCGTTGATCATGAACGATGCGAATTCTCCGCTTCCGACGCTGGATTCGACCCGACTCCTTGCGCGGGCGGCTCTGCGCCGGGCGGTCCAGGGCGCAGCGGCAGCGTGAGGCAGGTGAACGAAGAAGGGTGAGTTTGCCCACGCGGCTCTGCGGGCTTCTCCTGGCTGGTGCGCTCGCCGGGCTGGTGCAGATCCCGGCTCAAGAGCGAGATGCCGAGCCGCACGGCTCCGGGGCCTCCCGCTCGAGAGTGTGGAAGTTCTGGGCCCTCCCGTGGTTGAAGCTGGCAACCCTGGAGGGAGCAGATGAGACGACGGCGGCCGGGCTGGGCCGTGTGGATGCTTCTGGCAGTCGGCTGTTCACATGGGGCCGCCCCGGCAGCGTCGGGGCGACCCGAGCTGCGCGAGGAGTGGCTGACCGCGCTTCAGTCGGACGTGGGCCAGATTGCCGCCAACGACGGATTCCAAGGCGCGGTGCGGGTGGTCCGGGCGGGGAAAGTCGACATCGATGATGCATTCGGAGACCGGAGCTGCCTGCCGCTGGGGAGTGGCCGGCGGCTGCTCTCGATTGTGGCGGTGGCCGCCCTAGTCGATGAGGGCAAGCTGAACTTCGACGACCGGGTGGTTCGGTTTCTCCCGCAATATGAGCGGACGAGCTTCGATCGGCTGACGGTGACCCACCTCCTCGCCGCATCGAGCGGACTGGCGCCCACGGCCGGAGCGACTCCAGCCGACGCTCTGGCTGCTGCCGCCAAGGTTCCGCTGGGCGCTTCTCCGGGCACTCGGATCGATACGGCCGACGAGCGTCCGTGGCTGCTCCTGGAGCAGGTGGTTGCGGCGGCCTCAGGGCGATCCCTTGCCGAAGTCCTTCAGGAGCGGGTACTCAGCCCCGCGGGGCTGGCCGAGACCTCGCTGGGGCCGACCAGCGCCTGCCCGGCAGCGGCCGGCGGCACGTCTTCAGTGGGCGACCTGCTCCGTTTGGGCGAAGCGCTCCGATCCGGAAAGCTCGTCCGTCCGGCGACGCGGGATGCACTGTGGGCGGGACGAATCGACTTGGGCCCCGGGATGCAGCGCGGACTGGGCTTCACCCTCCGCGGGACGGAGACGCAGCAAGCGGTGGGCTTCAGCGCGGCAGGGCTGGGCCCGGCGCTGGAGCTGTGGATCAATCCGGGCAACGGCGACATGCTCGCGCTGATCGGACGGACCGACACCCGAAGCGCCCAGCATCTCCGCACCGCCCTGGGGGAGTTCTTCGGGCTTCCCCCTGGATTGTCCCAGCCCGCGCCCGCCCGATACCGTCCGCACTAGGTTGATTCGTCCGGTTCCGGTCCGCGGGCGCTCCGGTTGAAGCCGGTTTCGCTGCCCTCGTTGACGAGGGCATCTGCCGCTGGGCCGCTTCCCCGGCGGCCCTCCCATCCGGAACTTAGCGGAGCGGCACCACGCCGATCTTGGGCACGGTGGCCCGAAAGCCGGTCTGGCCGTCGGCCAAGTGACCCGCCTCTGCGCTGGGTTACCAGGCGCGTTTTATGGCCTCGCGTCCCTGTGACCAACGTCACCTCAGCGTTATTTTCGTAACAGGATGGATCGGTACACGCCCAGGACTGCGCTGCTCATCGTCGACGTTCAGAACGATTTCGCCGACCCGCGCGGCAGCCTCTACGTCCGCGGTGGTGAGCAGATTCTGCCGGTCTTGAACCGAGCGGTGGAGCGAGCCGAAGAGGCAGGTGCCTGGGTGGTCTACACGCAGGATTGGCATCCCCAGGTCACTCCTCACTTCCAGGTCTATGGAGGGATCTGGCCCGTTCATTGCGTGAGGGACACCTGGGGTGCGGAGCTTCATCCGGCACTCCGCCGCCTCGAGGGCGCAGGCCGGATCTTCAAGGGGCAGGGGACCGACGATGGCTACTCGGGCTTCTCCACACGCGACGCCGTCACCGGCGGCACGCACCGGACCGAGTTGGAAGAACTGCTCCGCGCCCGCGGCGTTCAAACCGTCGTCGTCGCTGGGTTGGCCACCGACCACTGCGTGAAGGCGACTGCTCTGGACGCCCTCGCCGCAGGCTTCGACACCTTCGTCCTGCGTGACGCTGTGGCCACGGTGGACCTGCGCCCTGGGGACGGTGAGCGAGCGCTCGCAGAGATCTCCGGGCGAGGTGGACACGTCACGACGTCGGAACCGACTTGGGCGGGTCCTGATCTCTCGTCGGCCCAGAGCTGAGCCTCTGGCAGCCGCTGAGCTGACCGGGCCGAGCCTTCGGTGACCACCTAGTGATGTTGCTGCGCCTTGCAGGCGTCGCTCAGCTCCGCTTCGTGCTGCTGCAGGCACTGGCGAATCCGGCCTCCACCGGGCTGAACGTTCTGGCAAAACTTCTCGACATCCGGCTTGCATGCCTCCACTCCGGCGTGGAATTTCTGGAGCATCTCCTCGATGTGCGCCTTGCACTCGGCCGAGACCTGATCCTCTTTGCCACGCAGGCAGCGCATGGCGCCGCCGTGCCCGGGCTGAGTGCCGGGACACAGGCGCTCCACATCCGCCCTGCACGGTCCGCCTGATTCCTGTGGTGCCTGCGCAAGGGCGACCGGGGTGAGGAGCAGGGGAGCCATGAACAGCAAGGTCAAGGAAACCGAACGAGACATGAACAACCTCCGCAGGAGGGGTTCCTCCTGTATCGCCTCTGAACACCGGAGAGCGACGTGAGGTAAAGGCGGCAAGTCCTCACCAGCTGCCAGCCACTCTGTTCCTGGCCGGCGGTCAGTCTCCGATTGGCGTCCGGGAGCGCTCTTCGAGCAACCACCGCGTCCCCAGTCGGCTGGCCCGGAGCTGCAACACTTCCGGGGATTGACCGGAGAGGCCCACTTCGGCACGGACCAGGGCGACGTCCGGGCGGTCGAAGCGGACCTCTCGTACCACCACGCTCGCGAACGGGGCTGCCCCTCCGGTGGCCTGGAGCAAGCCCCAGCAACCCGAAGCGGGTTCGACGTGGGCTCCTCCGCGGATCAGGGCCTCCATCTCCGCCCGAGGAGGGTCGGCGACATCCTCGCCCACGCCCACGCAGACCAGCGGATTGGCCCGGTTTGCCCCTGCATCCGCCGGCGGAGAGGCGAGCCGCGCCAGCAGTGCCCGGAAGACTTCCAGCCGCACCGCTGAAGTCGCGGCGGCTTCGCCCGGCGGTGGGGCGAACGAGACCAGGAAGGTGTAGGGGATGGTCACCTTCCGGCTGCCGTAGGTGACTGGCTCGTATATCCGCCGCTGCAGCAGCTGCTCGAGGGCGGGGTCGAGGGACTGACCGCGCGTCTCCAGGACGTGGCAGGCCTCGATGGTGCCGA
>JBKOYI010000150.1:0-5700 GCA_046725335.1 Myxococcota bacterium
CCCGAAGAGTGCCCCGATGGGCAGTGTCATGGCGGGGGACTCGTGCGATGGACGGCCCAGGCGCCGAGTCCAATGACCACCAGCCAGACGACGAACGGCGCCAGCCAGCCGCGGCTGGGTTCAGCCCAGAGCGCCCGCCCCGGTCCGGCGAGGAGGGCGAGCGCGACCCCGAACGCCCACAACGCGGGCTCAGCAGCGCGGCTCTTGTCCGGCGGCGAGGCCATGGCTGGCGCCGCGTCACACTAGACGCGCCGACCCGGAGGCGAAAGCTCTCGTCCATGCCGCGCCGCGGCAAACGGGAGGACGGCGCATCGCCGAGGCATGATGGCGCGCCGTGCTCTCGCTTCGCCCGGCCACTCGACACGACGTCCCGCGCATCCTCTCGCTGATCCGTGAGTTGGCGGCCTACGAGCGCGAGCCGGGGGCAGTGGTGGCGACCGAGGCGGACCTGCTCCGGGACGGCTTCGGGGAACGGCCGCAGTTCCGGGTGACCCTGGCCGACTGGAACGGGGAGACGGTTGGGTTCGCCTTCTGGTTCTACGGCTACTCGACCTGGCGCGGTCGGCCCACGCTTTACCTCGAGGATCTCTTCGTCCGGCCCGGCCTTCGCGGCCGTGGCATCGGCAAGGCGTTGATGGAGTTTCTCGCCCGCACCGCGGTGGAGAACAACTGCGGACGACTCCTCTGGCTCGTGCTCGACTGGAACGAAGATGCCATCCGCTTCTACGAGTCGCTGGGAGCGAAGGTTCTCCGCGAGTGGTTGACGGTGAAGCTCGACGGCGCCGCGCTCCGTGCCCTCGCTGAGCAGTGAGCACGCCCCGCGGGGGGCTGTGCTACGACCCTCTTGCGGCGGCGCCCCGGGCAGATGGCGGAACTGGTAGACGCGCTGGACTTAGGATCCAGTGGGGTAACCCGTGGGAGTTCGATTCTCCCTCTGCCCACTCAAACGGCTCGCCCGACCGGCACCGGGCGTCGCGACCTTCTCGACCGGCAAGTCGCGGCACTCCGGCGGCCACGCCGCATCCTCTCCAACGGCGTAGGCCATGACTTCCCAGCGAATCGCCCGGTAGGACTCGTCGAGACTCCTGGTGCGCCACAGTCCGCGCAGCCAGTCTCCCAGGTACGTCCCGTAGAAGCGCAGAAACCCGACCCGCCGGTACTGCGCCAGGTGCTCCGCTTCATGCCGGCGCGTGCACCCGTCCACCTTCTCGCGGGCGTCCCGGTAGACGATGCACCAGGGTGCCAGCGTCATCGCCGTGAACCGGCGCAGGAACGGCAGCCGGAAGACCCAGTGGCCGAAGACTTCGCGCATCCGAAGGCCAGCCTACTGCGGAGGTCACTGCCCCGACGGTCATGGCCGGGGGCCTGGGCCCCTCTTGCCACCAAGTCGGATTGACACCGGACGGCCCGGGCTCTTATGGCCCCCCTCTCCCCCATGAAGGTCCAAGTCGAAGAGCTGTCCCCCACCGAGCGCAAGCTCTCCATCGAGGTCGACCCGGAGCAGGTCCAGGCGGAGCTCGGGCGGGCCTATGCCCAGCTCGGGCGACAGGTCCGCCTGCCTGGCTTCCGACCAGGCAAGATTCCCCGGCGCATCCTGGAGCAGCGCTTCAAGGGAGAAGTGGAAGACGACGTGACCCGGCGGCTGGTCGAGCGGGCCTACCTGTCGGCCCTTGTCGAGAACAACGTCGACGCCGTGGGCCAGCCTCAGCTCACCCCCGTCCGGCTGGAGGAGCAGAAGCCCTTCGCTTTCGAGGCTCGGGTGGAGATCCGGCCCAAGGTGGAACCCAAAAACTACCAAGGGCTGCCCTTGAAGCGGCTCTCGGTGGCGGTCACCGATGCGCAGCTCGACGAGCGGCTCGAAGCCATGCGCCAGCGCGTGGCCCGGCTCGAGCCCATCGAGGATCGCACCGTGGCCGAGCGAGGCGACTTCGTGGTCGTCGACTACGCCGGCACCATCGAGGGGCGGCCTTTCCCCGGCAGCTCGGCTGAGGGCGTCAGCGTAGAGGTGGCCGAGGGGGATCTCCTGGCCGGCAACGTCCCGGGCCTCGCTGGCACCGAGGTGGGTCAGAGCCGCGAGCTGGATCACACCTTCGCCGCCGACGATCCCGAACCCGCTCGCGCCGGGAAGACCGCCCACTTCGTCTTCACCCTCAAGGGCCTCAAGCGGCAGGTCATCCCGCCGCTCGACGACGACTTCGCCAAGGAGGTCGGTGGAGGGCCCACCCTGGCCGAGCTGCGGGACAAGGTGCGCCGAGATCTCGAGGCGGCGGCCCGGGTGAAGAGCGGGCAGGAAGAACGGGAGCAGCTGGTGACCGGGCTGGTTCAGCGCAACCCGTTCGAGCTCCCCAAGGCCATGGTCCAGCGCGGGCTCGACTCCATGCTCGACGGCGCACTCCGGATGATGGCCCGCCAGGGTCTCGACCCCTCGCGCCTCAACCTCGACTTCGCTGCGCTGAGGGAGGAGATGCGACCCAAAGCCGAGGCCGAGGTCCGCGGCGCCCTCCTGCTCCAGGCGGTGGCCGAGAAGGAGAAGATCGCCGTCACCCCGCAAGAGGTGGACGCGCGCATCGACCAGTATGCGACGGAGAGCGGAGCCCCGATCCACCAGGTCCGCAAGGCCTTCAAGGAGCCGGAGCAGCGCCGGGCCCTGGAGCAGCGGATCCGGGAAGAAAAGACGGTTGAATTCCTGAAAGCTGCCGCGAAGGATGAGAGCATCAGTTCCTGAGAGGACCCATGCCCTACATCCCGACCCCCTACGTTATCGAGCAGACCCACCGAGGCGAGCGGATGTACGACATCCACAGCCGCCTGCTGAAGGACCGCATCGTGATGCTGGGCACGGAGATCAACGACGACGTGGCCAACATCGTCGTCGCCCAGCTCCTCTTCCTCGAGTCCGAGGACCCGGACAAGGACATCAACCTCTACATCAACTCGCCGGGCGGTTCCGTCACCTCCGGGATGGCCATCTACGACACGATGCAATACGTGCGGCCGGCTGTTTCCACGATCTGCATTGGCCAGGCCGCCTCGATGGGCGCTCTGCTCCTGCTGGCCGGTGCCAAGGGCAAGCGCCAGGCCTTGCCCAACGCCCGGATCATGATCCACCAGCCCATGGGTGGAACCCAGGGGCAGGCCACCGACATCGAGATCCAGGCCAAGGAAATCCTTCGGATGAAGGCAAAGCTGAACGAGATCATCGCCAGGCACACCGGCCAGCCCGTCGAGCGAGTCGAGAAGGACACCGACCGGGACTACTTCATGGGCGCCTCGGAGGCCCGGGCCTACGGCATCGTGGACGAGGTGGTGGCACTGAACCGGAAAAGCAAACCCGAGGAACGGCGGGACCGCTGACGTCCGGTGCCGCGCTGCGCAGGAGGACCGCCGGCTGTTATTGACCCACCCGTAGGACTAGATTCTGGAGTCGAGGGCATTGATGGCAGGGAAGAACGTGGAGAAGTCCAACCAGACGCTGTGCTGCTCCTTCTGCGGAAAGTCGCAGAAGGAGGTGAAGAAGCTCATCGCTGGGCCCACGGTCTACATCTGTGACGAGTGCATCGGCCTGTGCAACGACATCATCGCCGAGGAGATCGACCGCGAGGAGACCAAGGACACCAAGCTCCGGATCCCGCGGCCCAGTGAAATCAAGACCATCCTCGACGAGTACGTGATCGGCCAGGAGCGGGCCAAGAAGGTCCTGGCCGTCGCCGTCCACAATCACTACAAGCGCATCGAGTCCAAGGTCGCCATGGACGATGTGGAGCTGCAGAAGAGCAACATCCTTCTGCTCGGCCCCACCGGCAGCGGCAAGACGCTCCTGGCCCAGACCCTGGCCCGTATCCTCAACGTCCCTTTCACCATCGCCGATGCCACCTGCCTCACCGAGGCCGGCTACGTCGGAGAGGACGTGGAGAACATCATCGTCAACCTGCTCCAGGCCGCCGACCACGACATCGAGCGCGCCCAGCGGGGCATCGTCTACATCGACGAGATCGACAAGATCGCCCGCAAGAGCGAGAACCCCAGCATCACCCGCGATGTCTCGGGCGAGGGTGTTCAGCAGGCCCTGCTGAAGATCATCGAGGGCACGGTGGCCAACGTTCCGCCCAAGGGCGGACGCAAGCACCCCCAGCAGGAGTTCCTGCAGGTCGACACCACCAACATCCTCTTCATCTGCGGGGGCGCCTTCGGGGGCCTGGAGCAGATCATCGAGCGCCGCCTGGGAGGCCGATCACTCGGCTTTGGCGCCGACATCAAGGAGAAGAAGCAGCGCAACCTGAGTGAGCTGCTCCAGCATGTCGAGCCGGAGGATCTGCTCAAGTTCGGGATGATCCCCGAATTCATCGGCCGGCTCCCCATCGTCACCGCTCTGGAGGAGCTGGACGAAGGGGCCCTGGTGAGCATCCTCAGTCTCCCCAAGAACGCGCTGGTGAAGCAGTACCGCAAGCTCTTCGACCTGGACGGGGTGGCCCTCAAGTTCACCGACGGGGCGCTGAAGGCCATCGCCTCCGAGGCCATCCGCCGCAAGGCCGGGGCCCGCGGCCTCCGGTCGATCCTGGAAACGGCGATGCTGGATGTGATGTACGACATCCCCTCTCAGAAGACGGCTCGTGAGGTGGTGATCTCCGAGGAGGTCATCCTCAAGAAGAGCGAGCCGGTCGTCCTGCACGCCTCCGACAAGGACGAGGAGCTGCAGAAGGAATCGGCCTGAGCCCGGCCCTTCCGCCGAGGACGGTTTCTCGAGCGATCTCGTGGCCCAGGAGCTGACCCTTCGGGCCCGGCTCGCCACCGAGCTGGGCGACTACCTTCCCGCCGATTCGCTCGATCCGCTGCTGGGAGAGGGGCGTGAGCTCTCGCCGATCGAACTGGCGGATGTGGCCATCCGTGTTCTGGCGCCGCGCGCATTGGCTGCGGCCGGCGCCGACCAGAGCTCCGCTCGACTGCGGGAGCTTCCGCCTGTGACCGGCGGAGAGGCAGCACGTCAGCTCATGCCCGCACTCGAACGGATCGGCCGACTGACGGGTGCGCCGCCGGCCCTCATTCGCAGCTCGTCGCAAGTCGCGGCCGCGGTGGTCCGGCTCGAGTCCCCCGGTGGAGCTGTGCAGGGAGAGACGCAGCTCGTTGCAGCGGTGGTCCGGCTGGCCCATGCCGCCGCCCGCGCGGGTGTTCCGGCGCTCGAGGTCGTTGCTGCCCTTGCGACGAAGCCGTAGAGCTTCGGGGGGCCTGCCTACCAGAATCGCCACCACGGCTTCCGGGGGGCCGGGGCCGCGGCAGTCCCGGGCAGCGGATCGTCGATGATGATCTCATGCTCGCGCCGCTCGGACGGATGCCAGCCGCGGGCCAGCAGGTCGTTGAGGTACTGCATCGCCGTTCGGGCCTGATAGCCCTGGTCGGTGCGTGTCGCCTTGCTGACGCCCTCTGCGAGGAAGCCGCATCAGCCAGGGCTCGTTCTCGCTCATCACGGCCTCCCAGAGGTCAGCATGGAGCCCCTCAGGGGCGCAGCGGAACGGGCTGGCTCGACCGCGGCGCCTCGAGCAGGGAGGTGGACGACTCGGAGAGCATCTGCACTTCGTGCTCCAGCGCTTCCACCCGCGTCTTCAGGGCATCGATGTCCACCGGTCGGGCGCCCTCACCACGGCTGGCCACCAGTGCATCGACCAGGGGCCGGGCCGCGAACCGGAGCAGCAGCCCCAGCAGGGG